>DASYZS010000020.1:0-4625 GCA_035945895.1 Candidatus Dormiibacterota bacterium
GTGATCTGATTGGCCGCCGGGTCGTCGAGCAACTTCGCGATGCCCTCGGCGTAATCGCCCACCTCCAGCGGTTCGGCCAGATAACCGGTGCCCTTTCCGACAGTCACCGTCGGCCCTGCCTGGTTCCATGCGACCACCGGAACGCCCTTGGCCATGGCTTCGATCACGCCCATCCCGAAGTCTTCCTCCGGCGCGGGGTACACGTAGACGGCCGCGCCTTCGTAGAGCATGCGCAGCTCCTCCTCGAGGATGTTCCCGAGAAAGAGGACGGTGTCTTCGAGGTGAAGCTCTGACACCAGGGACTTCAACGAAGGCGTGTGCGACGTCGGCGGGCCTGGGATGACGAGCTGGACGCGGGGGTGGCGCTTGCGCACCTCGGCGATGGCGCGAATTGCGAGGTCGAATCGTTTCTGCGGATAGTGCCGGTTGGTGAGCAGCACATAAGGCCGGCGGATCGGATAACCGTTGACCGTCAGGCCGCCGGTGAATCGGTCGTCGATCGGCCGCGGAAATCCCGACGCCGCCACGTGTGATCCCGCGGGGCAGTCGACGGCGTCTCGCCGGTAGGTCCTGCGGATGATGTCGCCGATGTACTTGCCGTTGACGAGAAGCTGGTCGGCCTCCTGGACCGAGCGGCGGTCGGCCCACGCGACGAATCGCGTCGCGCGCAGCACGATCGCGGCGAGCAACTGGTAGTCGGGGTTCGAGACCCAGCCGGTCTGGCGGTCGATGTTGCGCGGATAGACCAGGCGGTTGGGCTGATTGAGGTACACGACGTACGGCACGTCCATCAGCCGCGCCGCCCACCACGCTATCCAGGCGCTGGGTTGATTGCATCCGACGATGGCGTCGACGCCGCGGAATCGCCACGCGTAAAGCGGCATGAGGATTGACGTGGCCGCCATCTGCACGGCCTCTCGGACCGGGAACCAGCGCGGCAGCTGGGGCAGGAATGTCTTGACGCCCACTTCGCCGATCAGGTCCGGGTAACACCGCGTCGCATCAAGCGTCGGCGCATAGCACTCGACCTCATATCCGCGCCGGCGCAGTCCAAGAACCTCTTCGATGACGAGGCGCTCGCCGCCGCCGGCGTAGGTGAAACCGCAGTGGAACACCGCAATCCGGCGCGGCCCTCCCGCCCGCGCGCGACGCCGGCCACCGAGCAGGAAAAAGCTCGCCGCACCCAGCGCGAGCGCGTAGCCGGCTGTGATGGCGTGGTAGAGGACGATCGCTCCCGCGGCGACTCCCGCGGCCAGTCCGAGCCCGCCGACCAGCACCAGCGATCCCGCGACCTCCAGGTTGCCGAGATATCCGGGGCCGGCCGGAACCGCGAAGCTCAGCAGGATGGCGGGATACGCGGCCATGGCCTTGAGCACCGGCACGTCGATGCCGACTGCCGTGAACAGGAGCGCGAAGTTGAATGCATCGATCACCAGCGCCAGGACAGTGAAACCCGCGAGTCTCGCGGCCAGCCCGGGCGTCCACAGGCCGCGCGCACCGGCCCGAAAGGCGAAAGCCTGACCCGCCAGCCCGGATGCGAACCGCGCGGGCAGAAGTCGACGGAACAGCTTCGAGCGGGTGATGCGAGGTCCGGCGAGCGCCGTGCCCAGCACCGCTACCAGCAGGGCGACCGCGAGCGCGGCTGCGCCCGCGAGGCCGCGCGGCGCGCGCACAGCCCCGGTCAGTGCCACGACCTCGAGACCCGCGAGGACCACGGCCACCGCGGCGAGGTCGCAGGCTTTGTCGATGACGATGGTCGCGAGAGCCGATCCAGCCGGGACTCTGTGCCTGCGCCACAACCACCAGGCCCTCGCGGCGTCCCCGGTGCGGATGGGCAGCACGTAGTTCAGCAACGTGCCCGCGGCGTTCATCGCGAAAGCCCGCACCATGCCCACGGGCGCGAGCGGGCGCAACAGCAGCAACCAGCGTCGCGCCCGCAGTGTGCTGGTGAGCAGAGCCAATACCAACATGAGGGCGACCGCCCATCCGTTGCGAACGCGCGCGTGGGCGAGGATCTCGGGCAGGGACACGGTCCGGAGCCACAGCCACAGCAGCGCAACGCCGACCGCGCTCTGGAGCGCGAGCCTAAGCCAGCGATTCATGGAGGTTGGTCGCGAGCAGCCATCGCTGCGCGAACGCCCAGAATGCGAACAGGAAGCCGACGAACAGGATCGTCCCACCGTAGTCGTGGAACAGGACCGCCGGCCCGACGCCGATCGTCGCCGCGATGGCGGCCACCGCGGCGACGCGCATCAGGTTCAGCAACATGGTTCCGCCGACACCGATCAAGACCACCTGTGCGCGCGACTCGAGCGAGTGGCCGCCGCGAAGCCCGGAGATCAGGCTGACTCCGAACAGGATCAGGCTCTGCCAGCCGATGCAGTTCCAGGAGATGAACAGGATGTGCATCGAGCCCGCGCCATCCCAGACCACGAGGTGGCTTCCCGAGGCCGCCGCGTGAATGCCCACGAGACCAAGCAGGCTCACGACCATGCGGGACTCGGAGGGAACGACGTCCTGCAGAGGTGTGTATGCACCGAGCTGCATGGCCCACGCGGTCAGCAGGTCGTTGAAGGTCGTGACCAGCGGCAACACCATCAGGAGCGCGCAGGTCATGGCGATGAGCGTGAGGTTGAGGTCGTCGCGCTCGCCAGTCTTCATGCGTGCCTCCGCACGTATCGCGCAGCCAGGATTGGAATCACGACGGCAAAGCCCGCGAGGGGAAGGAGCGACTCAGGGACGATGATGCTCGGGGCCACGATGCTGGTCGGGCCGGCTGTCGCGCCGCCGTCGTACAGCATCGAAGGTTTGCCGCCGGAGGTGTGCGTGAGTGTCACCGAGATGCACAGCGTGCCGCCCGGGGGAATGACCATCGCGAGCTGCGGCGCGCTGGTGGACACGAGGAGCGGGCTTGCCGTGTTGGTGGTGCTGCCCCCGTAGCTGGCCGTCCAGGTCGTGGTCGCGTTGGGGATGAGCGCGACGAATCCGGCGCAGCTCGACGTGACCGACACTCCCGCGGTGATGCTGACGGTGTCGACGTTGTTGCCCGTGCCCCCGGTCCAGTAGAAGTTGAACGACCATGCGCCGGCCGCAACCGTCTGGGCCGGAAGATTGCTCCACGACCACGTCGTTGTGATCCCGCCGGAAGTTGACTGGATCTGGCACGCGGTGGTGCGGGTGCCGGCAGTCTGGTCAACGGTGCTCGGCGTGCATCCGGGCGCCGTGCCGGTGCCGTGCAGGTACAGCGGGTTCCCTGCAGCGCTCACCACTGGTGCGTTCCTCGAAGCGAGGGCGAGGCCACCGAACAGCAGCGCGAGGACGCCGACGGTCGCCCATCCCAGCCACCGCCGGTTCGCCCGGCTGCCGCTCGAACGCCCCGTTGCAAGCGTTGCCGGCGGCGGCGACCAGCGCGGCGTCATCACGCGGCCTTCGCGCAACCAGCGACCGAGCATTCGCAGCCGGCGCAGGTGGCGCACCTCGTCGGTGACGCGGCCAGTCTTCGGAGTGCGGAACCACGGCCCCTCGTCCTTACTGATCAGACCCTTCAGCGCCGCCCACGCCTGGAACGGAACCAGGGCAAACGACAGCACGATCGCGCCGAACACACCCTGGAGGTCACGCGCCGGTGCTTCCTCGAGGATCAGGCCGCCGAGGTTCATCAGCGGCAGGGCAAAGATGTTGGAGAACAGAAGCGACCAACCCAGGAGCGACGTCCATCCCGGCACGTGCGTCCGGAGCACCAGTTCGGAGATGAGCCAGCTCAGCGATCCGACGACGAACAGCCCCGCCTGCAGGTAGTAGGTCGAGTCGTAGAGAAACTCCAGCTTTTCGACGGGAGTGACCCGAGGCGAGCTCACGATCCGCCAGAACCATTTGCGGACGTTGTGGGTGTGACCTTCGGCCCAGCGCATGCGCTGGCGAGCCAGCCGCGAGAAGGTGCTGACGCACTCGGCCGGCGTTTCCGCCCAGGGCGTGTACACGACCTTGTACCCGCGTGAGTAGAGCTCGAGCGTCAGCTCCCAGTCCTCGGTGATGCTGGTGCCCCACCCGACCTCGCGCAGCACGTCTGCGCGGATCATGTACGCCGTGCCGGCGATCATCTTCAGCGAGCCGATCGCGTCCTGAAACGGCCGCTCGATCATGTAGCTGCCGGCGTATTCGGCACGCACCGCCTCGGTCAACCAGCTCTCCGACTTGTTGAGGACGTGCCACTGGTAGCTCTGCACCGCTGCGATGTCTTCGCGGCGACGCGGGGTGCCGTCATCGCCGGCCTTGCCATAGAAGTAAGGAAGGAACCGGTCAATTGAATCCGGGAAGGGCATCGAGTCGGCGTCGAAGACCACCACGTACTCGGCGCGGGGGTCCATGACTTTGAGCGCCTCACTTAACGCCCCGCCCTTGAAACCCGCGCGGCTGGTCCGGTGGAGGATCTTGAAGCGGGGCATCGTGCGCCAGCGGTCGAGGATCTGCACCGACTCGTCGGTCGAGTCGTCGACGACCACGACCTCGTACTCGGGATAGTCAAGCTGCGACAGCGCCGTCAGCAATCGCTCGATCACGCGCTTCTCGTTGTAGGCAGCGACCTGCACCGAGACGAACGGCTGGTAACCGAGGTCGAGGTTGAG
>DASYZS010000021.1:0-2322 GCA_035945895.1 Candidatus Dormiibacterota bacterium
TGTGCAAGTTCGGCTGACGCGTCCCGAAAGGCCGTCGGCTGATGTGTCGCAGATCTTCGGGTGATGCGTCACAGCTACTTCGGCTGATTTGTCACTCTCCCGCGCATGAGGGAGATGAGCGTGACTGAGCAAAGGTACAAAGGGGTCCAGGGAGTCCTCGCAGAGGGTCGGACGGTGAGCGAGGTGGCTGGTCAGTGGAGCGTGTCGCGGCGGACCATGCACCGTTGGCTGGCGCGCTACGAAGGTGAGGGTTTGGAAGGCCTGGGCGACCGCTCACATCGCCCGGTGCATTGCCCTCACCAGATGCCGGCCGCAGTCGAGGTCCTGGTCCTGGAGATGCGTCGAGCCCATCCCTACTGGGGAGCCCGTCGAATTGCTTTTGAGCTGGCGCGTAAGGGCGTTGAGTCGGCTCCCTCAGAGTCGGGCGTCTATCGCTGTTTGGTCCGCGCCGCGGTCATCGACCCGGCTACCAGGCGCCGGCGTCGGGAGACCTGGAAGCGCTGGGAGCGCGGTGGGCCAATGGAGCTCTGGCAGCTGGACGTCGTCCACGGCTTCCTGCTCGCCGACGGAAGCAGCGCCAAGGCGCTAACCGGAATCGACGACCACTCGAGGTTTTGCGTCTCCGCTCGACTCATGATCCGGGAGCGCACCCAGGCGGTCTGCGATGGATTCAGCTCGGCGCTGCAGGCCTATGGCGTACCGCAGCAGGTCCTGACCGACAACGGCAAGGTCTTCACTGGCCGCTTCGCTCAGCCGCCGGTGGAGGTGCTCTTCGACCGCATCTGCCGGGAGAATGGCATCGATCACATCCTGACCATGCCCCGCCGACCGACCACGACCGGCAAGATCGAGCGCTTTCACCGCACTCTGCGCGAGGACTTCAACACCAGGCAGGTGTTCCGCAACGTGAAGACAGCGCAGCAGGCTCTGGATGAGTGGGTGACCTACTACAACACCCAGCGCCCCCACCAGTCGCTGGCCGATGCCACCCCCGAAAGCCGATTCCGCTCAGACGCTGGTCAGATCCGGCATCAGCTGAGACATCCCGAGCGCAACGGCGAGCAGTGGGTCTCCCGGCGGGTGGCGCTTAACGGAATCGTCTGCGTCGACTCACAACACGTCAGCGTGGGCAAGCACTACGGCGGCGGCACCTGTGACGTCCTGGTGACCGACGGGCTGTTTCAGTTCTGGGTCGGCAATCAGCTACTGAAGACGGCAGCTCGAACCGGCGCCGGCATGATCCGTAAGAAACATGCCGAAGGCACCCGCCCAGGCAGCGCTAGATTCAGACGGGAGTGAGCCACATCAACCGAAGTAGATTGGCGACACTTCAACCGAAGGAAGACACCGGCACCATCTCGAACTTCAGCTTCGTCTCGGGCCTCAACGCCGGCGCCCCAAGCGCAGGTGCTCCCGTCGTCGTTAGGATCTTCGGTTAGTGAGCGTTTCCGCCCAGGCGGGGAGGCGGCGCCAGGAGGGGGCTGAGAAAGTTCGTGGTGCCCTTCGCTTCACCGCGGACATCGAGCTGCCCGGGTTGCTCCACGTGCGCCTCGTCCTCGCCCCGATCGCCAGCGGCCACATAAGGCTTGTCGACGTAGCAGCGGCGCGTTTGGCACCCGGCGTCGTCGATGTCGTGACGGGTGCGGACTTGCCCGAGCTCGAGACTCCGGCGCCCGAGCTTCCTCTTGCCCGTGAGCGAGTTTTCTTCGCGGGCCAGCCTGTCGCGGCGGTCGTCGCCGAGAGCGAGACCGCCGCCGCAGACGCGGCCGCGCTCGTCGATGTCGAGTTCGACGAGAACCGGCCGGTCGTCGATCCGCTGCTTGCGATGGCCCAGGCAGCTCCGGCGGTCCTCGACGAGGACGAGGTCTCGAGCGAGGAGGACGCGTCGATCCACGGCGCATCGACGGCAGCCGAGGAAGAGCCGGCCGACCGGCCGCGCAACGTCAGCAGCGTGATCCACATGAAGCGTGGCGACGTGGACGCCGAGCTTCAAAAAGCTGAGGTCGTTGTCAAAGGCACATACACCATCGGTCGAGCCTCCCACTCCTTCCTCGAGCCCCATATCGCCGTAGCGCGGCCCGAGCCCGACGGCGGCCTGACGGTGTGGTCGCCAACGCAGGGACCCTTTGTGGTCCGCGACGACATCGCCTCGCTCACCGGACTGCCCTCACACAAAGTCCGCGTCGTGCCGATGCCGGTCGGCGGCGGCTTCGGTGGCAAGATCGAGTTCCTCGAGCCGCTGCTCGCGCTCCTTGCGTTGCGTCTGCGGCGTCCCGTGCGGCTTGCGCTCAGCCGCTCCGAACAGTTCACGTATGGCAAGCC
>DASYZS010000022.1:0-13383 GCA_035945895.1 Candidatus Dormiibacterota bacterium
ATCGACGCGACACCGCTGAGCACGATCGCAAAGTTGCTGCTGATCGAACCGCGTACTCGCTCGGCCGCGGGCGCGGGTGACCACACCGGCGCCAGGACTCGGATGTAGTAAAAGACCGACACCACGCTCATCAGCACGGCCAGGACTACGAGCCACGTGTAACCCGCACCCACGCCGGCCGTGAAGAGAAAGAGCTTGCCAAAGAAACCCACCGATGGCGGGAACCCGGCGAGCGACAGCATGAAGACGGTCATGGCGACGGCAAGCACCGGATTCCGGCGCCCCAGGCCTTCGAGGTCGGCGAAGCGGTCCTTGTCGCCGTCGGCGCCGGAAAGCAACGTGACCACTGCGAAGGCGCCGAAGTTCATGAACATGTAGACGAAGAGGTAGTAAAGGACCGCGGCGAGCCCGTTCTGTCCGCCCGCGATGACCCCGATCAGGATGTATCCCGCCTGCGCCACGCCCGAATAGGCAAGCAGTCGCTTGATGCTCGTCTGCACGATGGCCATCAGGTTGCCGACGATCATGCTGCTCGCCGCAACGAAAGCGAGCAGGGTCTGCCATTCGGGAGCGAGGTGGGGAAGACCGGCGGAGAAGACCCGCACGATCATCGCGAACGCCGCGGCTTTGGTTCCAACCGACATGAACGCGGTCACCGGAATCGGCGCGCCCTGGTAGACGTCGGGCGTCCACATGTGGAACGGGGCCGCGGACACTTTGAACGCGAACCCGACGCCCATCAGAAGAATCCCAAGGAGGATCAATGGGTTGGTTGCGCTGGACGAGGTGAGGTTCTTGGCGATGTCGGGGATGACCGTAGTGCCGGCGCCGCCGTACACGAGGGCCATGCCGAAGAGCACGAATGCGCTCGCAACTCCGCCCACCAGCAGGTACTTCACCGCCGCCTCCTGGGAGCGGAAGTCGTTGCGCGCGAATCCGCACACGATGTAGAGCGCGATCGAAAGCAGCTCCAGGCCAAGAAACACCGTGACCAGGGATGTGGCCGAGGCCAGGACCATCATGCCGATGACCGCCGCCATGATCAGGATGTGGAACTCCGACTCGAGCAGACCGCGGCGTTTGAGGTACGAGTGCGACAGCGCGACGGTCAGGATTCCGAGACTCGCGAACAAGATCTCGAAGAACAGCGCGAAGTCGTCCCCGGTCGCGAACCGGTGATAGGCGTATCCGCCGACTCCGAGCTGCCAGCGGAAAAGAGCCGTGCCGAGCGCGTAGGCGTAGCCGACGACCGCGACGATCGCGATTGCACCGCTTCGCCGCGCGCGGGGTAGCACCAGGTCGACCACGATCGCGAGCAGAAAGAAACCGGTCAGCGCGACGATCGGCGAGATCTGGCCGAGGTCGCTCACGGCCTGGGACCACGAGTAGGTCAGGTCGGTTCCTATCGGCATGTCAGCGATACAGCCCCGTCTGTCCGAGCGAGGTCATGACGGACGTCAGCACGTATGGATAGAGACCGAGGGCGAACATGAGCACGATCAGGGGCGCGAGCACACCGAGCTGACCGGCGTAGATGTCGGACTTCGGGACCGGGCCGGACGGGTGGCCCTGAGTGACGCCCTGGAACAGCCGCAGCATGTAGACCGGAGTCAGCACGAGTCCGATCGCACCGAACACGGCCAGCAGCGGGGCGCGCTCCCACGCCCCGAGCAAGGTCATGAACTCGCCGACGAAGCTGTTCAGGCCGGGCAGACCCAGGGCGGCGAACGTGACGACCGCGAACACGCCGGCCATGACCGGCATGCGGAGCGCAAGGCCGGCCATCGCGCCTCGGTCGCGTGTACCGACCCGATCGCCGATCCACTGCACGATCAGGAACAGCGCGGCGATGATGACGCCGTGGTTCACCATCTGGACCACCGCTCCCTGCTGGCCCTGGATGTTGAACGCGAAGATCCCCAGCACGATAAAGCCCATGTGGCTGATGCTCGAGTAGGAGACGAGCAGCTTCATGTCGCTCTGCACGAGCGCCATCAGGGCCCCCCAGATGATCGCGGCCACCGCGAGCACCGGTATGACCCAGCGCCAGTCCCACCAGTCCACCGGCTGAGGGAACAGCGGCACGGCGATGCGAAGGAAGCCATAGGCGCCGGCCTTGCCCATCACGCCGGCGAAGGTGACGAGCATGGGCGTCGGAGCAGCGTTGTAGGCGTCGGGGAGCCAGCTGTGGAAGGGGAAGAGTGGCGTCTTGATGGCGAACGCAAGGGCGAAGACGAAGAACAGTGCAAACTGGATGGAAGGCGACGGAGCCAGCTTCGCGAGCTGCGCCAGGTCGAATGTCTGGTGGCCAGTGGCGATGTACTCGCCGATGACTCCGACCAGCATGAGCAGGGATCCGGCGAGCGTGTACAGGACGAACTTCAGAGCTGCCCATCCAGGTCGCGGGCCCTCACCGTGCAGCCACAGGAGGAAGTACGCGGGGATGAGCATCGCCTCCCAGAACACGTAGAAGAGGACGAGGTCGGTGGCCATGAACACGCCCGCGAGACCTGCAGACATCACGAGCATCAAGCCGACGAAGCCGGCCGTTTTCTCGCGTATCGGCGTGGCGAGGATCGCGATCACCGTCAGGAACGCATTGAGGACGACCAGCCACAGGCTGATGCCGTCGACGCCGAGCCGGTAGAAGATGCTGAGCTGCGGGATCCACTCGACCTTCTCGGTGAACTGGAAGCCGTGGAAGTCGGGCGCGAAGTTGACGGCGACAAACCCAGCCACGAATAGAGCGACCGCGGAGACCAGCACACCGAACCACTTAGCGAGTCTCGGCGGCAGGAAGGCTACAAGCCCGCCTCCGACGAGCGGGATGAGCCAGATGGCCGTCAGCGTCATGAGCTTGCCCTCACGAGCAGGATCACGCCTGCGATGACGGCACCGCCGATGAACACCAGCACGTAGTTGCGGAAGTAGCCGCTCTGGGTGAGGCTGAGCTCCGCGGCGCTGGCGCGCGTGACCAGGCCGGTGTCGACCACGGCCGCGTCGATCAACGGCTGCTCGACGTCGCGCTGAGCGAAACTGGCGAACCAGTCCATCGGCCGCACGAAGACGGCGTCGTAGAGCTCGTCGAAGTAGTACTTGTGCTCAAGGAGGCGTTGCGCCCACGGCGCATAAGCGGTCCATGGGCGAATGCGCAGCGCGCCCGCAAACAGCGCGGCGGCGAGGATCATCGTGGCCAGGCCTAAGCCGATCGCCGCTCCGCCTTCCTCCCAGGACTGATGACCCAGGAAGTCCGAGACCAACGAGGTGCCGAACCCAAGCGTTCGCGTCTGCAGCACGCCGCCGATCGTGGCGAGGATGGCGAGAATCGCGACCGGCACCATCATCACCAGTCGCGGCGCATGAGGGTGTTCGACGGGGCGCTCAGGCGACGGCTTGCCCCAGAACGAAAGCCACCACATGCGGCCGGTATAGAAGCCGGTGATGAGCGCCGTCGCTGCGCCCACGAGCCAAAGGATCTGGGCAGCGGTGTCGTCCGGCTTGCTGAACGCGAGCCCCAGGATCTGCTCCTTGGAGAAGTAGCCGACGAATGGAATCACGCCGACCAGCGACAGCGAGCCGACGAGAAACGTGATCGACGTTGGGCGCATGTCCTTCCACAGGCCGCCGTACTTGCGCATGTCCTGCTCGTCCTTCATCGCGTGGATGATGTTGCCCGCGGCGAGGAAGAGGAGGGCCTTGAAGAACGCGTGCGACAACAGGTGGAACATGCCCGCGCTGTAGGCGCCTATGCCGACGGCGAGGAACATGTAGCCGATCTGGCTCATCGTCGAGTAAGCAAGCACGCGCTTGATGTCGACCTGGACGATGGCGATGGTCGCGGCGAACAGCGCGGTGACAGCGCCGATGATCGCGACCGCGCCGTGAGCGAAGACCGCGACGTCGTAGATGGGGTGCATGCGGGCGACGAGGTAGACGCCCGCGGTGACCATCGTCGCCGCGTGGATGAGGGCGCTGACCGGGGTCGGGCCTTCCATCGCGTCAGGGAGCCACGTGTGCAGGGGCAGCTGGGCCGACTTCGCGACCGCACCGACCAGGAGCAGGAACGCCGCCAACTCTATCGTCGGGTTGTCTCCGAACCTCAACTGGAGGTTGCAAATGTCGATGCACTGATTGGGATTGGACACTTTGTCGAAGATGGTTCCGAAACTCACGGAGTGGAATTGCACGAACAGGACGAAGGTGCCGAGGATCATGCCGACGTCGCCGATCACGTTCATCACGAACGCCTTGCGCGCGGCAACCACTGCGGAGCGGCGCTGGTACCAGAACCCGATCAGCAGGTAAGAGCTCAGACCGACAAGGGCCCAGCCAACGATCAGGAAGATGAAGTTGCCCGCCAGGACGAGCAGCAGCATCGAGAAGACGAAGATGTCCATGTAGCAAAAGAAGCGGGCGTAGCTCGGCCCGTCCTCGTGTTCCATGTAGCCGACGGAGTACGTGACGATCAGCCCGCCCACGCCGGTGATGACCAGGCACATGAAGATCGACAGGTGATCGATCAGCAGGTTGAACGGCACCTCGAACGAACCGCTCTTGATCCAGGTCCAGTAGCTGAAGTCGCCGTGGACGTCGTTGATGAAAAAGTTGACGCTGACAACGAACGACGACCACACCGCAAGCGGCCCGATCAGCTGGGTGAAGATCCGCGGCAGGCGCCAGCCTCGGCCCGCGAGCAGGATGGCGCCGGCGGCCGGGAAACCCAGGATCAGCAGCGCGAGGGTCTGATTCATCCCTTGAGCTCGCTCAGGTCGTCGATGTCTTCCGCATCGCGCGTGCGGAAGATGTCGACCAGGATCGCCAGCCCAACGACCGCTTCGGCGGCGGCCACCGTCATCGACATCAGCGCAAACAGCTGGCCCTCGTAGTTCTGCAGCTGGCGCGAGAACGTCACCAGCGCGAGGTTGGCGGCGTTGAGCATCAGCTCGATCGAGATCAGGATCACCAACGGGTTGCGCCGCACGAGCACGCCGATCGTCCCCAGCACGAACAGGATCACGGCCAGCGCCAGGAACCAGGACGCGTCGAGCTGCGAACCGCCGATGTTCAGCGTGCTCATAGGTCGTCTATGCGCTTGCGGCTGAGGTAGATGGCGCCGATCGCCGCGGTGAGCAGGAGGATCGAGGTCAGCTCAAACGGATAGAGGTAGTTGGTGAACAGGTAGGCCGCGATCCACTGCACGCTGCCGAAGATCGACAGGTCCGCCTTCTCCGGCTGGCGGTACTGGAAGCCCTGGAGCATCGCCCAGATCAAGCCCA
Organism: Candidatus Dormiibacterota bacterium; assembly: GCA_035945895.1. Lineage (GTDB taxonomy): Bacteria > Chloroflexota > Dormibacteria > Dormibacterales > Dormibacteraceae > 40CM-4-65-16. Next base: position 5,277 of record DASYZS010000022.1, read on the forward strand.
GGAAGACAAGCACGAAGACGCCGGCGAGCCAGGACTGGAAGCGCAGTCGGCCGCGGCCGAGCTCGCGAGCGGGGCCGAGCAGGGTGATGACGAACAGGAAGAGGACCATCACCGCGCCGGCGTAGACGATGATCTGGACCGCAAAGACGAACTGAGCGCTGAGCAGCAGAAACAGCACCGACAGCGAGAGCATCACCACGACCAGGCTCAGCACCGAGCGGATCGGCTGCTGAAAAGCGATGACACCGATGCCTCCCAGCAGCGCCAGTGCCGCAAAGACGACAAAGGCGGCGATCGCCACTACTTTTTTGCGTCCAGTCTGGCCTGCACGTCAGGCGGCAGCGGCTCGAGCAGCTTCTCCTTGGTGTAGATGAACTTTTCGCGGCTCGTGTCGGAAAGCTCGTACTCCGGTCCGAGCACGATCGCCTGCACCGGACAAGCGTCTTCGCAGTAGCCGCAGAAGATGCACCGCAGCATGTTGATCTCGTACGTCTTGGCATAGCGCTCGCCGGGCGAGACGCGATTCTCGTCGGTGTTCTCCGCGGCGATGACGAGGATGCAGCCGACCGGGCAAGCCGCGGCGCACAGCTCGCAGCCGATGCAGCGCTCCAGCCCGTTGTCGTAGCGGCGGAGGTAGTGGCGCCCGCGATAGCGCTCGGACCTGACGGACTTGTCCTCGGGGTAGTTGACCGTGACGGCCGGCCGGAACGTCTCGGTCAGCGTGGTCTTCAGACCGGTGAGCAGCGCGCCCACATCCTCTGCAATGTTGGGCCGCTTCGCCTGGTCGTCTTTCTTTTCGTCCGCCATCGTCATCCCTGGACCGCGACCAGGATCGTCGCGGTCACGATCACGTTTGCCATCGCGAGCGGCAGGAGCACCTTCCAGCCAAGACGCATGAGCATGTCGTAGCGCAAGCGTGGGAAGGTGCCGCGGAGCCAAATGTAGACGAAGATCATCACCACGATCTTGAGGAACATGGCGAGCACCGGCGGAACGCCCCACAGGTACCAACCGCCGAAGAACAGCAGCACCGCGAGCGTCGAGACCGTGATCACGTTGAGGTACTCGGCCAGGTAGTACATCGTGAATTTGAGGCCGGAGTACTCGGTGAGGAAGCCCCCGATGAGCTCCTGCTCCGCCTCCGGCAGGTCGAAGGGCGTGCGATTGGTCTCCGCGGTCGCCGCGATCATGTAGATCAAAAATCCCACGGGGGTCAGCAGGATCAGCGGGATGGGACCGTGGTACGGGCCCCAGGTCACCGTGTATTGGACGATGTCGCGCAGCCGCAGTGACCCGACGATCATGAACGTCGGGACCAGGGCGAGGCCGAGCGCCATCTCATAGCTGATCAGCTGCGCCGCCGAGCGCAGGCCTCCCAGCAGCGAATACTTGTTGTTCGACGCGTAGCCGCCGAGCACGATCGCGTACACGTTCAGCGAGCTCACGGCGAAGATCACCAGAATCCCGACGTTGACGTCGGCGATCCAGTACTGCGTCGTGTACCAGAGCCCGACGGGGATGACCGACCAGGCCAGAAAAGCCGCGGCGACGCCGATGGTCGGAGCGATCACATAGAGGATCCGGTCCGTCTTCGCCGGGATGAAGCTCTCTTTGAAGGCGAGCTTGACGCCGTCCGCGGCCAGCTGCATCAAGCCCATCGGCCCGACACGGTTCGGACCCGGCCGGCGCTGGATGCGACCGAGCGCGACTCGCTCGAACCAAACGGTGTAGGCGGTCGCGGTGAGTATGACGAAAAGCAGGAGCAACATGGCCACCACGACGACGACCCAGTGGCCGATCGGGTCGTTGTAGATGTTGCTCACGGGTTGACTCCCGCGTTGCCCGGCCTTGCCGGGCAACCGCAAGGCGCGGGCGCAGCCAAAGTCGGCGGATGTGTTTGGGGGGGGTCCGTGGGGGGGGCCTGACCCCCCCGCGACGTCTCGTTGCAGATGTTGCTCACGGGTGGGCCGGACCGATCAGGACGGGCGTGGGCTCGGGGTCGGCGTCGGGAGCGGTCAGCGACATCTCGCGCTGAATCGGCACGATCCCGACGTACTCGAGCGGTAGGCCAAGGGCGGCTCCGAGCTCGCAGAGCACCTGCCAGCCCTCCAGCAAAGGCGGCCTGAGCGCGATGGGCGGGCGCAGGAACTGCACCGTTCCCTCGAGGTTGGTGTAGCTGCCCTGGCGCTCGGCGAACGTCGCCGCCGGAAGCACAACCGCGCCTTCGTAGCCCTCGCGCGGCAGGTGGTCCCAGGCGACGACGAACCTGGCCGAGCCCGGAATGCCGGACGCCGGCGGCGGGCCCCAGATGAGCAGGGAGTCGACGCCATCGAGCTTGTCCCACCCGGCGACGCCCTGCCCCAGAGCGCCGCGCTCGTTGGTGGCGCGGTAGAGCGGCATGACCTTTCCGCCGGTTTTGCCGGCGAGCTCGGTGCAGGCGGCCGCGAGGTCGTCCGTGTCCTCGGTGCCATGCCCGTCTCCGAACAGGACCGCCACCAGGCCGCCAGGATTCTTCACCGACTCGAGCGAGGCCAGCTTGCGCAGCTCCGCCGCAGCCGCGCCCGGAGCGTTGCGGATGTGCAGCGTCGCGGGGTGGCGGTCGAGGTCGACGCCCTCGGGATAGACCACGATCAATTTCGCCCCGCGCTTGCTGACCGCCTTCTTGACCCGCAGGTCGACGATCGGGACGTCGTGCTCGAGGTCCGACGCGACGACGACGATAACGCGCGCGTCATCTATGTCCTTGATCCGCATCGACTCGCCGGCCGGCGCGGGAATCGCGGTCCGCCCGTGCATCTTCACCTTCGCGCCCTTCAGAGGCCCGTCGAGCAGCTTGCGGAAGAGGAACGCCTCCTCGTTGGTGACGTCCTGCGGAAGGGAGATGCCGAGCTTCGCCCCCTTGCCTTTGATGCCGGCCGCCGCAACGCTGATGGCGTCGGTCCACGTCGTGCGCCGGCCGCGGACCTGAGGGACACGCACGCGCCTGGGATCGTTGACATCGGTGTAGTCGAACCGGCCGCGGTCGCAGATCCAGCCTTCGTCGATCTCGTCGTTCTCGTGGGAGGTGATGCGGACCAGCTGGTCGCGTCGCTGCCACTGCGTGACGCTGCAGCCGACTGCGCACTTCGAGCACACCGTCTCCGTGTGAGTCATGTCCCACGGCCGCGACTCGAAGCGCCACACACGCGATGTCAATGCCCCGACGGGGCAGAGGTCGATGATGTTGCCGCTGAAGATCGACAGCAGCGGCTGATCGAACTGGCTCGTGATGAAGGACTGCACTCCGCGCTCGTCGGTCGTCAGCTCCTGCTCCCATGCGATCTCGTCGTAGTACCGCGTGCAGCGGTAGCAGAGGACGCAGCGCTCGCGGTCGAGCGCAATCTTGTCCGACAGTGGAATGGGCTTCTTGAAATGCAGGCGTGGTCCGTCGATCCTGCTGATCGGGTAACCGTGGCGGAAGGTGAAGTCCTGCAGCGGGCACTCGCCGCCCTTGTCGCAGACCGGGCAATCGAGCGGATGATTCGCAAGCTCGAACTCGAGGATGTCGGCGCGCGATTGCACGGCCATCGCGCTCTGGGTCTTCACGACCATGCCCTCGGAGACGGGGGTCGTGCATGCGGTCTGCGGTCGCGGCGGTCCGGGCGTCATCTCGACGAGACACATCCGGCACGCACCGACCGTGTCGAGCTTGTGGTGGTAACAGAACACGGGAATCTCAATGCCGATGGTCTTGGCGGCTTCGACCACTAGCGTGCCGGCGGGCGCGGTGATCTTGTGGCCGTCGATCGTGAGGTTGACGTCAGGCATTCACGGCGACCTCGCCGACGTTGCACGTGTGGCGGAGCGCGTGGTCTTCGTACTCGCTCCGGAAATGACGGAGGGTCGAGTCGATCACCCAACCGCCCGAGTCGCCCAGCCCGCACAGGCACCGGCCGTTCTGGAGCCCGTCGGAGACGCGCTGCAGGGTGTCGAGCTCGACCTGCGAACCCTCGTTGGCGAGGATCCGCTCGTACGTGCGCACAGCCCAGTCCTGGCCGACGCGGCATGGCGTGCACTTGCCGCACGACTCGTGGGCGTAGAACTTCAGCAAGCGGTACGCGGCCTCAACGATGCAGTGCGAGTCGTCCATCACGATCACGCCGCCTGAGCCGCCCATGGATTTCGCTGCAGCCAGAGCCTCCGCGTCGGACGTGGTGTCGAGCATCGACTCCGGCAGAACTGGCGCCGAAGACCCGCCCGGCCAGAACACCTTGACCTTGCGACCCTCAGGCGGTCCCCCGCCGATCTCCATGATGATCTGCCGAAACGTCGCGCCGATCTCGACCTCGTACACGCCGGGATTGCGAACGTTTCCGCTCACGGTGAGCAGGCGCGTTCCTGGGTTCTTTGGCGTGCCGAGCTTGGCGTACTCGGCGCCGCCCATGTTGATGATCGCGGGCACCGTCGCGAGCGTCTCGACGTTGTTGAGCAGAGTCGGACGGCCCCAAGCGCCCTTGACCGCGGGGAATGGGGGGCGCGATCTAGGCTGTGCGCGTTTGCCCTCGAGTGACTCGAGCAGCGCCGTTTCCTCGCCGCAGATGTAGGCGCCGTGCCCCCGGTAGAGGCGGATGTCGAGGGGAAAATCCTTGCCCATCGGCTTCGGCCCGATGTACCCCTTGGCGCGCGCCTCCTCGATCGCCTCGGTCAGCATTCGAATCGGTTCGTCGTACTCGCCGCGGATGTAGACCCATGCCTGGTTGGCTCCGACCGCGTAGGCGGCGATGAGGATTCCCTCGACCACCATGTGCGGCGAGTTCTCGAGGATGTAACGGTCCTTCGCGGTCCCCGGCTCTGATTCATCAGCGTTGACGACGACGTATTTCGGTCCAGGCGCGTCGCGGTTGATGAAGCTCCACTTGATCCCGGTCGCGAACCCGGCGCCTCCGCGGCCGCGCAAACCGGACGTCTTCACCTCGTTGGTGAGATCGGCCGGGGCCATGTCGAACAGCGCCTTGCGCAGGGCCTTGTAGCCGCCGGCCTTTGATTCGTAGACGTCGATCTTGTGCAGGTCGGGCGTGCCGAACCAGCGGGTCAGGAGGTGGTGAGCCTGGCCTCCAGTCGACCCGCGCAGTTCAGCCATCGACGACCTTCTTCTTCCGCGGAGCCCGAGGCTTCTTGGCCGGCGCCGGAGCCGCGGTCGGTGCCGGAGGAGCTTTTCGCTCCGCGATCAACGCGTCGATCTTTTCCGGCGTCAGGTCGTAGTGATAGCGATGGTCGAGCCGCATCATGGGCGCGTACTCGCATGCGCCAAGGCACTCGACCTCTTCATAGCTGAACATGCCATCCGCAGAGACTTCGTCGGGGTGGCTTACGCCCGTCGACTTCTTGACGTGGTCGACGATGTCGTAGGCGCCGCGGATCATGCAGCTCAGGTTGGTGCACACGTAGAAGTGGTGCTTGCCGATCGGTTCGAGATGGAAGAGGGAGTAGAAGGTGGCGACGCCTTCGACGTAGCCGGGGTCGAGCTCCAGCGCCGCCGCGACCTCGCTCATCGCCTCCGGTGTGAGGTGGCCAAGCTCTTCTTGCGCGAGGTCGAGGGCGGGCATGACGGCCGAGCGCGGCTGCGGATACTTCGCCGGCAGCTCCTGGATCTCTTCGATCACGTGCGTGGACAGGGTTGTCATCGATCGCAGTCCCCAAGCACCGCGTCGGCGGTGCCGATGATCGCGATCATGTCGGCCACGTAGTGGTTCAGCGCCATCCGTTCCAGCGCCTGCAGGTTGACGAAAGATGCCGAGCGGAACTTGACGCGGCGCGGCTTGTGCGTGCCGTCGCTGGCGATGTAGCAGCCGTTCTCGCCTCGGCCTGACTCGACCGCGACGTAGACGTCGCCGGGCGGCACCGAATACCCCTCGGTGAAGAGCTTGAAGTGGTGGATGACGGCCTCCATCGAGGTCTCGAGCTCCTCGCGCGGAGGAGGGAGCATCTTGCGGTCGTCGACATTGACCGGGCCATCCGGTAGGCGGTCCAGCGCCTGGCGCAGGATCTTCACCGCCTCGCGCATCTCCTTGATCCGCACGAGGTACCGGCCGTAGCAGTCACAGAGGTTGGAGGTCGCGATCTCGAAGTCGTAGGTCTCGTAGCCGGAGTAAGGCATCGCTTTGCGCAGGTCCCAGGCCACGCCGGAGCCGCGAAGCATCGGTCCGGTGGCGCCGAGCACCTTGGCGTCCTCCGCCGACAGCCGCCCGATGCCGATCGTGCGCTGGCGCCAGATGGGGTTGTTGGTGAGGAGTGCCTCGTACTCGTCGACGAAGCCCGGCATCTGCCGGATGAAGGTGTCGAGCATCTCGAGGAACCGCGGAGTGGCATCGGCGAAAACCCCGCCGGGCCGGATGTATGAGGTGTGCATCCGGAACCCAGAGATCTCCTCGTTGAGGTCCATGATCCGGTCGCGCTCGCGAAAGCAGTACATGAGCATCGACATCGCGCCGAGCTCGAGCCCGCTCGTGCCCATCCACACGAGGTGCGAAGAGAGTCGCGTGAGCTCGGACATGATCACACGAAGGACTTGCGCACGAGCTGGCACCTCGACGCCCATCAACCGCTCGACAGCCAGCGCGTAGGCGAGGTTGTTGATCGGCGGCGAAAGGTAGTCGTGGCGGTCGGTGACCGTGACGCCCTGCTGCCAGCGCAGCGCTTCCATCTGCTTCTCGATCCCGGTGTGCAGGTATCCGATCACCGGCTTGACGCTCTTCACCTGCTCGCCGTCGAGGTCGACGACGAGGCGCAGCACACCATGCGTCGAGGGGTGGTGCGGCCCGAAGTTGACGGTGAGGATCTCGCCGCCAAACGCATTGGTCTCGCCGGTGCGGGTGACGGTGACGCCTTCGGCGATGGTGTCGGTCACGCTTTGTCCGGGGCGGTTTGCCACCGCTCGTGCTCTTGGGAAAACTCCACCGGCTCTCCGCCCACCGGATAATCGCGACGCAGCGGATGGCCCACCCAGTCGTCGGGCATGAGGATGCGGGTCAGGTCGGGGTGGTTGTCGAACACGATGCCGAACAGGTCGTACGTTTCGCGTTCGTCCCAGTTCGCCGGCGGGAAGAGGTCGGCCACCGATTCGACGTGCGGTGGATCGCCGTCCAGGAAAGAGCGAACGCGGATCTGCTCGAGCGTCTCCAGGTTTCGAAGCTGGTAAAGGAGCTCGTAGCGCCCCGGCCATTCGTCGCGTGAGGAATCCGCGAGGTGATCGACGCACGTGAGGAACACAAGCAGCCGGTAGCCGTCGTCTCTCAGGCCGGCGAGGGTGTCGTGGAGGTTCTTTGCATCGACGGTGATCCATTGATCGCCCGCGCTCACGCCTCGGTCGAGTACCAATGCGTCCTGAATCACTGCTTCGGCAGGATTCCCTGGGCCTTGATCCGCTCCTGCAGGATCATCAGCGCGTTCAGCAGGTCTTCGGGCCGCGGAGGGCAGCCTGGGATGTACACGTCGACGGGCACGATCTTGTCCACCCCCTGCAGCAGCGCGTAGTTGTTGAACACGCCGCCGGTCGAGGCGCACGCGCCCATGGAGATGACCCACTTGGGCTCGGGCATCTGGTCGTAGATGGTCCGCAGGATCGGCGCCATCTTCTGCGAGACACGACCTGAAACGATCATCAGGTCTGACTGGCGAGGCGAAGCGCGGAAGGCCTCAGAGCCGAAGCGCGCGATGTCGACGCCCGCTGTCGCGGTGGTGATCATCTCGATCGCGCAGCACGCAAGACCGAACTGCGCGGGCCAGACCGAGTTGGCGCGCCCCCAACCCACGAGCTTGCCGAGCGAGGTCGTGAGGATGTTCTTGCCCATCGACTCGGCGAGCGCCTCTATTCCCAATCCAGGCCTCCCTTTCGCCAGATGTGCGCGAGGGCGATGGCGAGGATGCCGATGAACACCCCCATCTCGATGATGCCGAACCACTTCAGCTGGCGCAAAAGCACCGCCCACGGGTAGAAGAAGACGGCCTCGACGTCGAAGATGATGAAGAGCATCGCGGTCAGGTAGAAGCGCACGGAGAGTCTGCGCACCGCGGGCGTGTCCGGGATGATGCCCGACTCGTAAGGAGCGAGCTTCTTCCGGTACGGCTT
>DASYZS010000023.1:0-20320 GCA_035945895.1 Candidatus Dormiibacterota bacterium
CGTCGTGATCGTCGGCGTCGGGCTCGCTCTGCTCGCCGCGGTCATCCACGGCACATGGAACGTGCTCGTTAAATCCGAAGGCGATCCGCTGAGCACCTTCCGTCGCGCGACGTTGATGGCCGGATTGGTCGCCAGCGTGCTGCTGCTTCCCGAGATCGCTGTGTTCGGCCGTCCCGCGGTCACATTCGCCGCGGTCGGGCTCTGTGTCATCTCATCGGTCCTCGAGACGGTGTACCTCGTGCTGCTATCGATGGCGTACAGGCGAGGCGAGCTGTCGGCCGTGTATCCGATCGCTCGCGGCTCGGCGCCGCTGATTGCGGTCGCGGTTGGGCTGGTCGTCTTTCGCGAACGGCTGTCGGTGGAGCAGCTGGCGGGGGTCGCACTCCTCCTCGTGGGCATCGCAGCGGTCGCGTTCTCCCAGGCGGGCGGCCGGGCCACGATTCCCGCGCTGGTCACGGGCGTGGCGATTGCCTCCTACACGCTGGTCGATCGCCTCGGCGTGCGCATGACCGCGCCGTGGTTCTACGCGTGGCTGCTCTTCGCTCTCATGGCGATTGAGCTCCCGGTCGCCCTCGCCCTCTCCCGAAGGCTTATGGGTTTGGCGCCGGGCGACGTCATTCCGACCTGGAGCCGGGCTGCCGTGATCGGTGGCTCGATGTGGGCCGGGTACTTTCTCGTCCTTTGGGCGTTGAGCCTGGCGCCTGTCGCTGTTGTCGCCCCGGTTCGCGAGACCTCGATCGTGGCCATCGCGGCATGGGGCGTCTGGCGTCTGCGCGAGCGTCGTGCCGCAGCGCTCAAGCTGTCGGGGGCGGCGGTGACACTGGCCGGAGTCGCCCTGCTGGCCGTGTAGTAAGGTAGTCGCGTCCCCGGTTGGCGGGGATGTTCGCCGCGGTCGATCTTCTCGAAAGGGCCGTGCGTTCGCCGTCTGACTTTCGAGAAGGGGGGTTTTCGGATGCCGACAGGGACCATCAAGAAATTGGTCTCGGACCGCGGATTCGGCTTCATCGCAGCCGAGGATGGGAAGGAGTACTTCTTCCACCGCACCGGACTCGACTCGAGCGTGAACTTCGACTCGCTCGCCGGGGGTGAGCGCGTGAGCTTCGAGATCGAGCCGAGCCAGAAGGGCCCGCGCGCGAACCGGATCAAGCTCGCCTAGCTTCGAGATCCGGCCGCTCGGCGGCTACTCCCTCAAGGAGAGCGCCGGGTTCATCGATGCGTGGCACGAGGCGCCTTCCGAAGGTGACGGGTCGGAGGGTCACCTTCACCTCGCGTTCCTGACGGACGGCGCCTGGATGCCGGTTGGGGTATGCCTTACCCAGGATGCGGCCGGCGACGTGCACGGCACTGTGTACGGGGACGCGCCGGTCGAGGCTGTCCGCCACCAGGTGGCGCGGATCCTGAGCCTCGACCTCGACGGCACCGGGTGGCCGGAGGTCGGACGGCGGGACCCGGTGGTCGGTCGTCTGCAGAAGATGTTTCCGGGATTCCGCCCTGTCAACTGGTCCAACGCTTACGAGGCGACGGCGTGGTGCCTCATCTCGACACGAATCTCGATGCGGCAGGGACAGGGGATCAAGGAGCGAATGTCTCGCGAGTTGGGCCGGCCGGTCGACATCCACGGTCATCGCCTCTTCAACTTTCCGGGCCCTGAAGTCATCACTCATCTCCAGTCCTTCAAGGGCTTGTTCGGCCGCAAGGTCGAGTACCTCAACGCCCTCGGGCGGGCGACTCTCGCCGGCGAGCTCGACACCGACGCGCTCCGCGCCATGCCGCACGACCAGTCGCTCGAGCACCTGAGGAGACTGCCCGGGATCGGCGAGTTCGGCTCGCAGCTCGTGCGCTTGCGCGCGCTCAGCGCAGTCGACGAGCTGCCGACGAGGGAGCCGCGTCTACTCGAAGCAGTGCGCATCGGATACGGGTTGCACCAGACGCCCGATCTCGATCAGCTGGCCGGCATCGCCGAGAGCTGGCGTCCCTACCGAATGTGGGTCGCGGTTTCGTTTCGGCGGTCGATGGCGGGCGGCCCCGGGATGACCCACTCGCGCGCGGCCGGTTAGTCGCGGAGCGGGATCACACCTTCGCCCACGCCGCCGGAGTAGGCCAGCCGAGCTCGCGGAGCGATTCGGTTGAAGAGCCTGAGCGCGCCGTAGTTGTCGCCCTGGATGTCGACCGCGAAGGAGTCGATTCCGGCCGCGGTCGCGCGGTCCGCGAGGACCGCGATCATTCGTGTGCCGAGCCCCTGGCGCTGCCAGTCATCCTGCACCACGATCGCTAGCTCGGCCTGAGACTCCATCGCCTTGCGCGAGTACTGCGCCACCGCCACCAGCTCGCCACCCACGACCGCTCCGATCGCCTCGCGGTCGCGGTGGTCGACCGTCCGCACCGAACGCTCGAATAGGTCGGGCCGGTTGATCGGGCTGAAGAACCGCCGGTAGATCGAGGCTGTCGAGAGCCGGCCGAACAGCCGCCCTACGAGGGCGGCATCGCCCGGTTCCAGGACCGCCAGCGCCGGCCGCCCTTCGCATCCCGCCACGATTTCGACCATCTATCCCACCTCCGGGAACAATTAGCACGATCGGTCGGACAACTGAATAGTAACCGACCGGTCGTGCTAAAATCAAGCGCACCGATGATCACCGAAACCCCGGTCGACGGCCGGCGGCTGCGCGGCCAGCGGACGCGCCAGGCGATCCTCGAGCACGCCGCGAGGGTCGGGTCGGCCGAGGGCCTCGAAGCCGTGTCGCTGCAGCGCCTGGCCGATGACCTGGGCATCAGCAAGAGCGGTTTGTTCGCGCATTTCGGTTCCAAGGAAGAGCTTCACCTCGCGACCATCGAGGAGGCCGCGCGTGTCTTCACGGACGAGGTGATCCGGCCCGCGCTGGCGGAGCCCAGGGGAGCGGGCCGCGTGCTGGCCCTGTGCAATACGTGGCTGTCCTACGTCGAGCGGGGAGTGTTTCCCGGCGGCTGCTTTTTCTGGGCGGTCGCGGAGGAGTTCGACAGCCGCAGGCCAGGTCCGGTCCGGGATTCGGTCCTCGCCAAGAAGGCCTACTGGTCTTACTCGCTGGAGCGCGCGGTGCGCGAGGCCCAGCAGGCGGGGCAGATCGACCCGAAGGTCGATCCCGCGCAGCTCGCGTGGGAGCTGGACAGTTTGCTGGGCGGAGCGAACAGCGGGTTCAAGTCGGGTGACGGTGCACGCGCCCTCGAGCGCGCGCGGGTGGCGATCAAGGACCGGCTTTCTCGCGCATCGTCCTGAACGGGGTTACCCTCGACGCGTGAACGAGCCAATTCCAGCTGAACCTGCCCCGGCCGCGCCGCAGTCGAGAAGGCGCGACGCGTCCGAAACACGCGAGCTGAAGCCTGCCGAATGGTTTGAGCAAAGGCTCGCTGTCTGGGTGCAGAGAATGGGCCTGGGAGCGTGGACGATACGGTCCACCTACAAACCGCGGCTCCGCGGGGCCGAGGGCTACGCCAAGGTCACGCCTACTTTCCTGGAAGCAGACCTGCAGTTTCGACAGGACGTGCTGGTGGAGCGCGGCGACGTCGTCATCGTCCACGAGCTGACGCACATCCTCACCGACGAATGGGCGAGCGCGATGCAGGACGTGATTCACGACATGGTCCCCAAGAAGCTGCAGCGCGAAGCCCGAGAGTACCTGCGCCCTCACGAGGAGTCAGTGGTCGAGGCGATCGCGCACGCACTCGTGAGGACGGCTACGGAGATGGGGAAGAGCGGCTCAGTGTGACTGGCTGCGGACCAAGGCCATCCCTCCGATCCACAACCCACCGCCACTCACAAGCAGCGCCAACATCGCTCCTGGGATCAGCGACAGCTCGACGAATGCGCCGAAGATGCACATCGCCGCCGCCCCCGCCAGTAGGAACGACCCTGGAAGCAGGAGCCACGCTGAGTACCACGGCGGCTGCACCGCATCGTTCTGGTTGAAGATCCGGGCTGCCAAGAAAACGAGAACCGCGGTGATCACGGCCGGCGCCGACAGCTCGACGGCCCACCGCATCGGTACCGCGCCGGACGCGGCGGCAATGACGGGTTGAATGCCCGCAATCGCCAGGGCTGCGGCGACGGCAAATCCGACCATGCGCAGGATGATGCTGGGCCGCGGCATTTCAGGGCGCGGTCGCGAACAGGACGTAGTTGCCGCTCGTCGTCTCGAACGGCCCGGGATGCTCTCTGCGAAGGGTGGTGAGGGCGTCGTCGATGAAGTCATCCCTCTGCGCGGGATCGAGTCCGTCGAGTCGAGACGCACAGACCCACCACCCGGAGCAGAGCGCGACCAGTTGCTCAGCAGACTCCCAGCGCGTCGATTCCGCGATCACCTCGACACGGGCGGCCGCAAAACCCGCCGCAAGCGCGGCACGCTGAAACGCCTCAGGATCCGCGACGGTGGCTTGCGTGGCGTCGCGGTCTACCGCCACGGGCGCCGGCGGCAACCAGCGATCGACCACGGAGTCCAGCAATCGCATGACGGTCTGGCTCTGGCCGGGACCGCCGGGCACACTCGCGGCGTAACGCGATCCCCGGCGCAGCACCCGGCGAGCCTCGGTAAGGGCCCTGTCCAGGTGGGGCACGAACTGGAGCCCGTGTCCGCACACCGCGGCGTCGAAAGACGAGTTGTCGAAGCTCAGGTCCTCGATGTCCATGACCTCGAATCGAGCGTTCGGGATCGCGGCCATGCGAGCGCGCTCGATCATCCCTGGGGCGAGGTCGACGCCGACCACCTCGCCGTTCGGCTCGACGAGCGTCGCCAATCGTCTGCTCAGGTTTCCGGGACCGCACGCGAGATCGAGAATCCGCATCCCTGGCCGGGCTTCGACCAGCTCGATAACTCGCTGCCGGCCGGCCGCTTCACCGCTCGACATGATCTGGTCGAGCCGGCGCTCATAGGCCTCGGCGTGCCGGCTGAAGATCGCGGGGTAGAGGTCTTTCGACTTCACCGCCACGACAACTCCAGCCAGGCGGCGGCGCGAAGCGTGCCGGCGTTGGTCTTGCCGGCGACCTGGATCCCGACCGGCAGCCCGTCGCTGGGCGCCGGCAAGACGGCGACGGGTTGGTGGGTGGTGTTGAACGGACGCGTGAACCGCGACAGCGGCTCTCGGACCTCGTGTCCGGCGTCGATGAGTGGAGCAACGATCGCGGTCGCGGGCAGGACGAGTGCGTCGACGCGTTCCATCAGCCGTATGGCGGTGTCGGCGAGCTTCTCGCGCGCCGTGATCGCCTTGCGGTAATCGGACTCGGAAACGTCGAACCCGAGGCGGATCAGGCGCAGCACATCGGCCCCGTACTTTTCGGGCGTCTCTGTCGCCCACTTGCGGTGATACGCCGCAGCCTCGAACAGCAGGATCGTGAGCCCGACCTGGTGCAGCTCCTCTCGGGAGCCAAAGTCGATCTCCGAGATTCCATGGGACACTCGCTTCCAGGCGGTCTCGGTCGTGGCGTCGAGATCACGAATCCATCCCGCCGGCATCGCCAGGCGCGGCTTGTCGAGGTCGGCGAACGAAACGTCCTCGCCGGACATGATCGAGTAGGCGCGCGCGGTCGTCGCGATGTCGGGCGCGATCGGCCCAAGGGTGTCGAGCGAAGGGCTCAACGGGATCACGCCGCCGATGTCGATGCTGCCGAACCGCGGTTTGAATCCGGCGACACCGCACAAAGACGAGGGGATGCGGATCGACCCACCTGTGTCGCTGCCGACTGACCAGTCGCACAGCCCGGCCGCGACCGCCGCAGCCGAGCCACCTGACGAGCCCCCCGCGACTCGCGTCGTGTCGTGCGGGTTGAGCACCGCCCCGTAGTGAGGATTGACGCTCGTCACGCCATAGGCGAACTCGTGGAGGTTGGCTTTGCCCACGATCACGCACCCGGCGTCGCGAATGCGCCTGACCACCGGCGCGTCCTCGGTCGCCGGCACGTTGGGCAGGATGATGCCGCCTGCGGTCGTGACCATCCCGCGCACGTCGACCAGGTCTTTGACCGCGACGCGGTCGCCGTCGCCGATCTCGGCAGACATCGAGATGAACGCGTGCAGCTCCATCTGGCTCATTCTCGGGTTTGAACCGGGGGCCACGGCGCTATCCTTGCCCGCTGATGTCGACACCGTCCGGAGCTTTCGCCGCCACGCTGTCGTGGAGCAAGGTCGATGTGCTCAGCCCGTACGAGCGGATCACGGCCGAGATACAGGTCCGGGGCGGGCGGCTGCGGGAGACGATCAACGACCCCGAGCCGCTCTTCCATCTGCGCAACGTCAGCACCGAACCTCTGATTCCGGGGGCAGTGTCGATCAGCGGCATCCCGGAAGGGCTGTTCAACAAGAACTTCATCGGTGGCATCCGCACCATAGAACCCGAGCCGCCGCCTCCTGACCACGTGGCCGAGGTGATGCGGCGTTACGTGATGTTCCAGGCCTCGACCTTCATGGTCACCGGGGCGGCCGAGTTTCCGACCGCGACCGAGCCCAACATGCACAACGAGATCCTGATGAAGTCCCGGTTCTTCCAGATCCTCGACGCGACGATCACGATCTTCGGCGTGGCGGGGAAGAGCTGGACGCAACCGAACATCTGGGTAAACCGCGACCTCATGCTCGCCGTGTTTCTAGGCTGAGTTAGAACCGAACAGCCGCCGGACTCGAAGCGACACCAGGTGCCAGAACAGCGAGAGGGCGTTGACTGGCTTGGCCGTGTAGACCGGAGCAACCGGAGCCGAGCGCTCGACCGCGGCGGCGACGTCGGCCCCGGCATCGTCGGCCTTCGGGTCGTCAGCTTCGACGTTGGCCTGGATGCAGTCGGCCATGTCCCTGATGAGTCGCTTCGATACATCCTCCATCACGCCACGGCCGAACTGCGCCACCCGGCCGGCGACGTGGTACTCGGTGACTATCTCTATGAGCGAGCCTTCGCCGGCTTCTCGAACCTTCATGGTCGCGCTCGCCCGCGCCGATCCCGAGCCCGTCGTCTCGCGGCCCTCGGCGGTCAGGGTTGCGGTCCGTTCCGCGTCGTTCCGGTCGGAGATGCGGGCCGTGCCGTTGTAGGCGACTGTGATCGGCCCGACCTTGACCTTGACCTTGCCTTTGAAGGTGGTCGGATCGACCACGTCCGTCAGCTCGGCTCCCGGCACGCAGCTCACAACCTTGTTGACGTCCAGTAGGTAAGCGAACACTTTGTCGGGTGGGGCGCTGACCTGAAACGAATTCTCCAGTTGCATTTCCGGTCTAAAAGTAGCGCAATAGAGGGACGCGTCTGCGACTGAGACCGTTCACCGCGCGGAGCACCCCGCGCGTCGCCTGGAGGGTAGACGGCGTATGAAGCAAAAGGTCGCAACCACCGTCAACGGCCGCCGCTACGAGCAAGAGGTCGAGCCCCGGCTTTTGCTCGTGCATCACCTCCGTGACAACCTGGGGCTCACGGGAACGCACATCGGCTGCGACACGAGCCAGTGCGGCGCATGCACGATCCTCGTCGACGGCCAGGCCGTCAAGAGCTGCACCATGTTCGCGGTCCAGGCCGAGGGCAGGAACCTGACCACGATCGAAGGTATGGCCAAGGACGGAGAGCTGCACCCGATCCAGCAAGCTTTCTGGGACGAGCACGGACTGCAGTGCGGCTACTGCACGCCCGGGTTCATCATGGCCGCGGCCTACCTCCTGTCGACCAATCCGAACCCGACTGAGGACGAGATCCGCAAGGGACTCGAGGGCAACCTCTGCCGCTGCACCGGTTACGTGAACATCGTCAAGGCGGTCAAGACCGCCTCGCGGACGATGGGTGGCGCAAAGGCACCGGCCGAGAAGACGGCCGGCGTCGCGGGAGGCGAGTGATGGCCATCTCCACGCTCATCGGAGCAAAGATCCACAGGCGCGAGGACCCGCGCCTCATCACGGGCCACGGGCGCTACACCGATGACCTGGCCAAATCGGGGGTGCTGCACCTGGCGGTCGTGCGTAGCCCTTACGCCCACGCGCGAATCAAGAGCATCGGCGTGAAAGCCGCCGAAGACGCGCCCGGAGTGGTCGCGGTTTACGTGGCTCAGGACTTCAACGGAGTCATCGCCGGCCCGGCCACGCATCCAGTCGCGCCGGTCTTCGCCCCAGAGAAGAAGGCAAACCCGCCCCGCTACCCGATCGCGAAGCAGGAGGTCTGCTTCCAGGGCGAACCGGTGGCGGTCGTGGTCGCCGAGGAGCGCTATCAGGCCACCGACGGCGCGCAACTCGTCGACGTCGAATACGAGCAACTGCCGGCGGTCATGGATCTCGACGAAGCCCTGAAGCCCGGCAGCCCCAAGGCGCACCTCGACCAGCCTGACAACATCGCGTGGGACACGACCTACGTCCCCACCGAAGCGACTGACGAGGCATTCAAGGAAGCCGACGTCGTCGTCAAACAGCGCATTCGCCAGGACCGACTCTCACCCAACCCGATGGAGAGCCGAGTCGTCATAGCTGAATACGACGCGTTCGACAACCGCCTCACGATCTGGATGTCCACCCAGAACCCGCACTGGATTCGCCTTTTCGTTGCCGGCGCGCTGGGCATGGGCGAGCATGCTGTGCGCGTCATCTCGCAGGACGTCGGCGGCGGCTTCGGGTCGAAGATCAGCCCGTATCCCGAGGACTACCTGGTGCCTGCGGTTTCCAAGAAGCTCAACCGTCCGGTTAAGTGGACGGAGACGCGAACCGAGGCAATGCAGAATGCATACGCAGGTCGCGGTCAGGTCTACGACGTGGAGGCGTGCGCTAAGAAAGACGGAACCCTGCTCGGCATGCGGGTCACGCAGATCCTCGACGCCGGCGCCTATATCGGGACGTTCGGCGCCTTCCAGACCTGTGCGTGTCTGCTCGTGGGCGGTGCGTATAAGTGGAAGGCGATCTCATCGCGATCGGTCGCCGTCTTGACCAACAAGATTCCAACCGATCCGTACCGAGGCGCAGGTCGGCCAGAGGCCACCCACGTGGCGGAGCGGATGATCGACCTGCTAGCGCACGAGCTGAAGATGGACCCCGCCGAGATACGGCGGAAGAACTTCCCAACCAAAGACCAGTTTCCGTGGACCCAGAACTTCGGGCTCGTCATGGACTCAGGCGACTACCACGCGTCACTCGAGAAGGCGCTGACGCTGGCCGGATACGACCAGATGCGCAAGGAGCAGTCAGACAGCCGAAAGAAGGGGAAGTACGTCGGCATCGGGCTCTCCACATGGATCGAGATCTGCGGTCTCGGTCCTGGCGCGGTAACTGGGCCCGCGACGGGCGGGGTGGTCCTTTCGGAATCGGCGCAGGTCAAGATTCATCCGGCCGGCGGAGTGAGCGTGTACGTCGGCACGCACAACCACGGGCAGGGCAACGACACCACGCACGCCCAGATCGTGGCCGACGCCCTCGGGGTGCCGATCGAGTCGATCGACATCCGCCACGGTGACACCAACGAAGGCCCAGGCTTCGGCTACGGCACGTACGGGTCGCGCACCCTCGCTGTCGGTGGCGTGGCCATCTCTCGCGCATGCGGCAAGGTGATCGACAAGGGCAAGAAGGTCGCAGCCCATCTGCTGGAAGCCGCCGAGGAGGACATCGAGTTCCACAACGGCAAGTTCACAGTCAAAGGTTCGCCGGACAAATCGAAAGTGATGGGGGAGGTTGCGTTTGCCGCATACGGCCAGCTTCCGGCGGGAATGGAGCAGGGACTGGAAGCGGTGTCCTACTTCGAGCCGCCGAACTTCGTGTGGCCTTTCGGTGCGCATGTCTGCCAGGTCGAGATCGACCCCGAGACCGGCGCCACCGAGATCCTGAAGTACGTGGCGGTCGACGACTGCGGAAACATCATCAACCCGATGATCGTCGACGGGCAGCTGCACGGCGGCATCGCCCAGAGCATCGGTCAGGCGCTGTACGAGGAGATGGTCTACGACGACGATGGCCAGCTCCGATCGGCGACGCTCCTGGACTACGCGGTTCCGAGCATTAGCGACGTGCCTAACATGGTGCTCGACAAGACGATCACGCCGAGCCCTACCAACGAGCTCGGCGTCAAAGGAATCGGCGAAGCCGGAACGATCGCCGCGACGGCGGCAATCATCAACGCCGTCGTCGACGCCCTGAGTCCTCTCGGTATCACGCATGTCGACATGCCCGCCACTCCAGATCGTCTCTGGAAGCAGATCAAGGAGGCGCGAAAGTGATCCCCGCTGCATTCGAATACGCCCGCGCCTCCTCCGTTGACGAGGCGTCGAAGCTGCTCGACAAGTTCGGTGAGGACGCCAAGGTCCTGGCGGGCGGGCACAGCCTCATTCCGCTTATGCGCCTGCGTCTCGCCCAGCCGACAGCGCTGGTGGACATCAACGGCATCAAAGAGCTCGATCACATCTCTGAGCGCGGCGGGAAGCTGCACGTCGGCGCGCTGACGCGCCACGTCACCATCCAGAACTCCTCCGTGGTCAAAGAGAAGCTGCCTCTGCTCGCGGAGGTCGCGGGCGAGGTCGGCGACAACCAGGTCCGCAACATGGGCACGATGGGCGGCGTCATCGCGCACGCCGACGCGGCGGGCGATTACCCGACGCTTGCCCTGATCCTCGACGCGGACGTCGTCACCAACAAGCGCACGATTGCGGCTCGCGACTTTTTCAAGGACCTCTTCACGACGGCGCTCGAACCGGAGGAGGTGGTGACCGAGGTCGTCTTCCCGGTTGCCAACGGACCGCACAAGTACGTGAAGTTCCGTCGCCGCCTGTTCGACTGGGCGATCGTCGGCGTCGCAGCCCAGAAGATGAACGGTGACTGGAGGATCGGACTCACCAACGTCGGACCTACGCCCGTCCGGGCGAAGGCGGTCGAGGACGCCCTGAAGAAGGGAGCCAAGCCGGAAGAGGCGGCTGAGCATGCCTCCGATGGGCTTGACCCGGCCGGCGACCTGCGCGCCAGCCCGGAGTACAAGAAGCACCTGGCCCGAGTGCTGACCAAGAGAGCTATCAACCAGGCGGAAGGCAAGTAGGCACGCGCGTGGCCCGGCTCCCAGCCGGCCACGTACTCTTTGACATCGTGAGCGCTCCGACGACGATCGAGGAGGTCGAGCGCCGCCTGCGCGAGCGCCGCTATATCGGCGACCGCGGACTCGCGACGTCGATCTTTCTCGCCCTGCAGCTCCAGAAGCCGCTCTTCATCGAAGGCGAGGCCGGGGTCGGCAAGACCGAGGCGGCGAAGGTGATGGCGGACGTGCTCGGCGCGCGGCTCATCCGCCTCCAGTGCTACGAGGGCATCGACCTCGCGCACGCCGTCTATGAGTGGAACTACCCGCGCCAGCTGCTCCACATCCGTCTCCTCGGCGAGAGCGAGGATCGTCGGACCGCTGAACGCGAGATCTTCAGCGAAGAGTTCCTGTTGCGCAGGCCGCTCCTCGACGCCATCGACAACGACGACGCGACGCCGCCGGTGCTCTTGATCGATGAGATCGACCGCTCGGACGAGGAGTTCGAAGCGTTCCTGCTCGAGCTGCTCTCGGACTTCCAGGTCTCCATCCCCGAGATCGGAACCATCAAGGCGCGCCAGGTTCCCTTCGTCGTCATCACCTCCAACCGCACGCGCGAGGTGCACGACGCGCTGAAGCGCCGCTGCCTTTACCACTGGATCGACTACCCGGACCTGGACAAAGAGGTCGAGATCGTGCGCGCTCGCGCGCCCGAGGCCGCAGACGGGCTGGCTCGCGAGGTCGCCGCGCTGGTGCAGGGACTGCGCGGCATGGATCTCTACAAGGTCCCGGGCGTCGCTGAGACGCTGGACTGGGCGAGGTCGCTCGCCGCGCTGGGCGCCACGCGCATCGACGCGAGCCTTGTCAACGCCACCATGGGCGCAGCGCTCAAGTACCAGGAGGACCTCGAACGCGTGCGCGAGCAGGTGCCCGCGCTGCTGGAGAAAGCTCGACGTGCCTGAGGTCGACCTGTTACCGCGTCTCGGCGCGTTCGCGCGGCTGCTGCATGACGCCGGCCTCGAGGCCGGCCCGAGGCGCCTCACCGACGCGACGCGGGCGCTGGGCCACATCGACCTCAAACGCCACGACGATTTCCGCAACGCGCTACGCGCTGTTTTCGTGAGTCGCAAGGAAGACATCCCGACCTTCGAGGCGGCGTTCGACATCTTCTGGGCACCGCCTGACCCACGTGCCTCGGCGGGCGTGATCCCGGGTCGCGGCCGGCCGCTGCCGCTTTCGCCTGAACGCGCACAGGTTTGGGCCAGCGCGTTGGGCCTCAACGCATCCCAGATGGGCCGCGAGCGTGACCCAAAGGAATTTCCGGCATCCTCCAGCGGCTACAGCGCCGAAGAGCTGTTGAGGCACAAGGACTTCGAAGAGATGACCTGGGAGGAGACCGAGCAGGTTCGCCGTCTTCTCGAGCAGGCGCCCTGGCGGGTGGCAGAACGCCGGACACGGCGGCTCCGACCGTCTCGCGCGGGTCGCATCGACCTCCGGCGGTCGGCGCGGCACGCCATCCGCTCGAGCGGTGAGCTGATGACTCTCTTTCGGCGCAAGCCCCGCGTTCGCCGCCGTCCGCTGGTGTTGATCTGCGATGTGAGCGGCTCGATGGAGCGCTACTCGCGGCTGCTCATGATCTTCGCCCACGCCATCGCCCGACGCGAGGACCTGGAAGCATTCGTGTTCTCGACGCGCTTGACTCGGATCACGCGCCTGCTGAAGCATCGCGACCTGGATCGCGCGCTCGACTCTGTCAGCAAGGGTGTGCACGACTTCAGCGGCGGGACGCGAATCGGCGATGCGCTGGGAGACTTCAACCGCCGCTGGGCCCGCCGCGTGCTCGGCCACGGCGCGGTGGTGATCGTCGTCAGTGACGGCTGGGACCGGGGCGACCCGGCGCGGTTGGTCGCAGAACTTGTCCACCTGCGGCGGTCCTCGCACCGCTTGATCTGGTTGAACCCACTGCTCGGGTCGGAAGGCTATGAGCCCCTCACGCGCGGCATGGCTGCCGCGCTCCCGCACTGCGACGACTTCTTAGCCGCGCACAACGTCGCCGCGCTGGAAGACCTCGGGGCGCTGCTCGCATCTCTGGATTCGAGGAAATCGCGATGAGGGAAGTCCTCGACGAGCTGAATGCGTGGATTGGCGGACGTGAAGAAATCGCGATCGCGACCGTGATCGAGACGTGGGGCTCGAGCCCCCGGCCGCTCGGCTCCAAGATGCTCGTCACCCGCTCGGGCAAGATGGCCGGCTCGGTCTCCAACGGTTGTATCGAGGGGGCGGTCTTCGAGGAAGCGCAGAAGGTCTTGAAGACCGGCAAATCCGAGATCGCCGCGTTCGGAGTGGCAGACGACGTTGCTTTCGATGTCGGTCTCGCGTGTGGGGGACACATCGAGGTTTTCGTGCAACCGCTCACGCCCGCGCACCGCCAGGTTGTCGGCATGCTCAATCGCGGCGAGGCTGCAACGCTGACCACGAACCTAATCACCGGCGAAAGCGAGGTGATGATTGGGACGCTAGAAGGGTCGGAGCTGGCCACGCGCAACGGTGACCTGTTTGTCGAACCATTGCGCCGCCCGGCTCACCTCGTGATCATCGGTGCCATCCACATCGCCATCCCGCTCCACCGCCTGGCGAAGTTGATGGGCTACCGCGTGACCGTCGTCGACGCTCGCGCGAAGTTTGCCAACAAGGAGCGATTTCCCGAGGCGGACGAGGTGGTGGTCGCGTGGCCGGACGAGGCGATGAGCAAGATCACGGTCGACGGTTCGACCTATGTCGTCATCCTCACGCACGATCCGAAGTTCGACATTCCCGCGCTGCGCTCGGCGCTGAAGACGAGAGCCGGTTACATCGGCGCGATCGGCAGCCGCAAGACCAACCAGAATCGCTTCGACGCGCTGCGCAAGGAGGGCTTCACCGAGGAGCAGCTTGCGCGCGTCCATGGTCCGATCGGTCTAGACCTCGGCGGCCGCGGCGCGGAGGAGACCGCGCTGGGCATCCTCGCTGAGATCACCGCGGTCCGCTTCGGGGGTTCGGGCGTTTCTATGCGGGCTGCGCGCGCTTCTGCCTGAAGCGGCGCGCTTTGTTCCGGTTGCCGCAGCTTTCCATCGTGCACCAGCGGCTCGAATGGTTCTTGGAGCGGTCGTAGAAGGCCCACCGGCAGCTGTCGTCGCCGCAGAGCTTCAGGTGCTGCCACTCCTCATCCTGCATCGCTGAGTACAGGGCCGCGACCAGTCGGCCCATGGCGCCGACCGGCCCGATCGCCTCGGGCTCGAGCCTGGCTTTGCCGTCTCGCCCGAAGCGCATGCGAAGGCGGCTGGCATTGGCGGCTTCGTTGAGGGTCGCCACCTCGACCGGGTAGACCTGGCGCCCGCTGTTGCCGCCGATCACGGCGCGCACGGCCTCGCGCAGCGCGAGAGCGTGCTTGAGGTCCGATTCGTCGACCGACTCTCCTGCGCGCATCAGGCCGTTGGCAACCAGCCAGGCGCCCAGCGTGTTTGGGTCCGTGAGCTCCTCTGTCCCGGGCAGCAAGTCCAGCGTGTTGACGAACGCCTGGACAAGCCCCAGGTCGCCGGCCGCCCTTTCCCGTTCAGACATCGGGATTCAGTCTACCCATAACCACACAAACCGCAACATCGGTTATAATAACTGACAAAACAGATTGGGTGGTTAGGAGGCTGAGATGAACCCGTTCGCGAACGAAGAGATCATGTGGCAGCGGCTGAAGGACCTGCAGCGCGAGGCCGAGAACAGCCGCCTGTTCGCCCAGAACACGGTGCCGGTGTTCGTCAGGCTAGTTGGGGTCCTCATCGCCCGGGCGAGGGGTGCCGTCCACGGCCTCGGTCTTGCGCCGCGGTGGTGGGCGGTCTCCGCCGAGCCGATAAGCGATTCGGACCCGAAGGCGGACACGCACGCGGCTTAGGCGGCCAGCCTTTTCAGGATGGAGACCTGTTCGGCGTCGGGCCCGCCACCGGCGCCCGGGACTTCCAGGATGAAAGGCAGTTTGGCGAGACGGGGCTCATGGAGGAGAGCCTTGAATCCCTCCTCGCCGATCTGTCCGTCGCCGATGTTGGCGTGGCGGTCGCGGTTGGAGCCCAGGCCGGTCACCGAGTCGTTGCAGTGGATGACCTCCACGCGCTTCAGCCCGATCACCTTGTCCAGCTCGTCGATCGTCTTCTTCACGTCGGCCGCATTGCGCTCGTCGTAGCCCGACGCGAAGGCATGGCACGTGTCGAAACACACATTGACCCGCTTGTCGTTGTCGAGCGCCTCGATCATCTGCCGGATCTCTTCGAACTTCGCTCCGACGCATCCGCCGAGGCCGGCGTTGTTCTCGATGAGGAGCCGCGCCGATTTCGGGTCCGCCCTCTCCAGCACGTGCCTGAGGTGCTCTGCGATCTGGGGCAGGCGTGCCCCGAACCCGCCGCCCTTGTGCGATCCGGTGTGGAAGATGACTCCGTCGACCCCGAGGTCGTCGGCGGCCTTGAGATAACCGGCAAGCGTGCTCTCCGAGCGCTGACGGAGGGTCGGGTCGTCACCGGCGAGATTGATCAAGTAGACGGCGTGGAAGTAGAAGGGCGGGCGTCCGTATTTGGTGGTCGCTTCCTTGAACGTCGCGATCCGGTTCTCGTCGAGCTTGGGCGACCCCCAGAAGCCGGGCGGCGTAGGGTGGACCTGGATGGCTTCCGCTCCCATGGCCGTCGCGCGTTCATAGGCGAGATGAAGTCCTCCGGAGGAGTCGACGTGAGCGCCAAGAATCGGCATTCAAGAGAGGGTAATTCGGGTCCCATCTGGCATGCTGAGCCGCCTATGTCCGTGTTCGTGATGGGGGACCTCGACCTACCTGTCCGGGGGCGGACTTATCGCGAGCCCGACGGGCCCCACTCGATGGTGGTGAGAGGGCGCGACCTGGACGCCGGACTGCAACACATCGCGTCGCGAGATGACTGCAGGTCGGTCGCGGTCGTGGGACTCCCAGACGAGGTGCCGGACCTGACGACTCTCGCCGGACGCCGCCTGCTGCTCGTGGACGGCGACAGCGGAAGGCTCCGCCACTTTGCCGAGGTCGCGATTCGCGCCGGCATCGAGGTGGAGTGGATCCGGTCAGCCCGGCCTCCCTTCGAAAGATTGGCCGCGGCGCTGCTGCCGATCGGCGGAATCGTCCTCGCCGCGGGGCAGAGCTCGCGCATGCCGGGCTCGCAAAAGCTGCTGCTCGACATCGATGGGGTGCCGATGGTTCGGCACGTCCTCGATGCTGCGTCTGAGGGTGGCTGCCATCAGACCGTGGTCGTGTACGCCGAGGACGACGTCGGTCGCGCGGTCGACGGTCGTACCGAGCTCGTCTTCAATCCGGACGCCGAGACCGGCATGGCCTCGTCGCTCCAGGTCGGACTCCGCGCGCTGCGGCCGGAGATCGAAGGGGCGATGGTGCTTCTCGGAGACCAGCCGCTGGTCGGATCGCGCACCGTGGCCACGCTGCTCCGTGCGTGGCGCCGCGAAGGATCGCGTCCCGCCGTCGCGGTGTCGCAGGGGACCGACGGTGGCTGGGCGCCACCCGTGGTGATGTCGCGTGAGCTCTGGCCGCAGCTGCTGGCGTTGAAGGGCGACGCCGGGGCGCGCCAGGTGCTGCATGGCCGTCCCGAGCTGGTCGACATCGTGCCCGCACCAGGACGCGCCGACGACATCGACACCCCCGACGATTACGCCAAGATCGTGCGCCTGTTCCCGAGGAAGCGCCCGCGACAGAGGGCGTAGGATCTTTCCAGTGATCGCTCTATGAGTGATGACTTGAAAGGTTGGGTCCGCTCCGGCGAATTCGAAGACATCCTCTACGAGACATGGGACGGGATCGCGAAGATCACGATCAACCGGCCCGAGGTGCGCAACGCGTTTCGGCCCACCACCGTGTTCGAGATGCAGAGGGCGTTCGAGCAGGCTCGGGACGACACCAAAGTTGGCGTTGTCATCCTCACAGGCGCGGGCACCGAGGCGTTCTGCTCCGGGGGTGACCAGCGCGTCCGCGGAGACGACGGTTACATCGACCCCAAGGGCACCGGCCGTCTCAACATCCTCGACATCCAGATTCAGATCCGCCGCCTGCCCAAGCCCGTCATCGCCATGGTCGCGGGCTACGCGATCGGCGGAGGACACGTCCTGCACGTAGTCTGCGACCTGACGATCGCGGCCGACAACGCGCGCTTCGGCCAGACCGGACCCCGTGTCGGGAGCTTCGACGGCGGATACGGGTCGGGTTTGTTGGCCCGGATCGTCGGCCAGAAGAAGGCGCGCGAGATCTGGTTTCTCTGCGAGCAGTACGACGCCCAGGCGGCGGTGGACATGGGGCTCGTCAACAAGGTCGTGCCGCTCGCGGACCTGGAAAAAGAAACGGTCGCCTGGTGCCGGCGGATTCTCGAGATGAGCCCGCTGGCGCTGCGCATGATCAAAGCAGGGATGAATGCCGCGGACGACGGGTTGGCGGGTATCCAGCAGCTCGCAGGTGACGCGACGCTTCTGTTCTACATGAGCGAAGAGGCCCAGGAAGGCCGCGACGCCTACGTGCAGAAGCGCAAGCCCAATTTCGGAAAATTTCCCAAGCGACCCTGACTCCAGCGCGCGTCTGGTGGTCGGCGGTGCGCCCCGCCACGCTCGCGGCGTCGGTCGCGCCCGTCCTGACCGGCACCGCCATCGCGACGCAGCAGGGCGGCGTGCGTTGGTGGGCCGGCGCCGGGGCGCTCGTCATCGGACTCGCCATCCAGCTCGGCGTGAACTTTGCCAACGACTACTCTGATTTCGTCCGCGGCGCCGATGCCCAACGTGTCGGACCGGTGCGCGCCGCGTCGTCTGGGGTCGTGGCTCCCGGTCAGGTCCGAGCAGCAGCGGTCGCCGCATTCGGGGTGGCCGGCCTGGCCGGACTGATCCTCAGCCTCGCCATCGATCCGCGTCTGCTGGTCGTCGGCGCGGCATGTCTGCTCGCGGGTTGGCTCTACACCGGCGGCCCGCGGCCCTACGGATACCTCGGATTCGGAGAGCTTTTCGTCTTTGTCTTCTTCGGGCTGGTGGCGACCGCAGGCACGGTCTATCTCGAGACGAGCCGAGTACCGCTGCTCGCCTGGCAGATGGCCGCCGCGATGGGTTTTCTTGCTTCCGCGATCCTCGTCCTCAACAACCTGCGCGACATCGATACCGACGCGGCAGCCGGCAAGAGGACGCTGGCCACGCGCATGGGCCGAGAGCGGACGCGGATCTTTCTCACGGTCACGGTTGCGCTGGCTTTCGCTGCGGCCATCTGGGCGCACGCCTGGCTTCCAGTGGGGGCCGCGGCCCCCGGCGCGCTGTCGTTGCGAATCGCATGGCAGTCCAATGCGGCGCCCGAACTGGTCCGCGCGCTCAAACTCATGGCCGCCACGGAGCTCGTCTACGCGCTGCTCTTCGCACTCGGAACGGTGGTCTGAACCAGGTGATCGGCCAGGATCCGGGCGAAGGCGTCGGGCCGCTCCTGATGCGCCGCGTGACCTGCGCGCAAGACGAGCTGAACTTGGCCATAAGGGACGCTGGCCGCCAGCCGCCGCGCCGAGGCGACGTAGCCGTGGTCGAGCTGCCCGCCGACGAAGGTGCACGGAACGTTGACGCGAGCCAGGTCGTCCCAGACGGGCTCCATTACCCCTGCGCCCATCCCTCGGAGCGAGCACGCGAGCCCCGCGACGTGGTTCTGCAGCCGTTCGGCTCGCACCTGGGCGACGTAGCCCTCGCCCCGGCGTTCCAGGCCCGCGAAAAGGGGAAGCGCGCTCCAGTAGTCGACGAAGGACTCGATACCGTCTCTCTCGATGCGCTCGGCGAGAGCCTCGTCGCCCTGGATCCGGCCGGCGCGTGCGTCCTCGTCCAGGCCGGCGTGCGCGCCGATGGTGAGCAGCGACAGGAGTCGCTCAGGACGGCGCGCGGCCACGTGCAGGGCCAGCCGGCCCCCCATGGAGTAGCCGACGAGGTGCGTCCTGCCGAGGTCCAGCTCCTCCCAGAGCGCGACGAGGTCGTCCGTGCAGGCGTCCATCGAGCACTCGGCGCCAGGCTTCATGCGGGTTTCCCCGTGTCCGCGCAGGTCGGGCACGATCCACCTCCAGCCTTCGGGCATGTGCGATATCAGCTCTCGCCAGCTCCGACCGCTCTGCGTGAAGCCGTGGAGCAGAGTCACCGGAGGTCCCTCGCCGGCGACAAAGTAGTTCAGCCTGACGTCCCGACGATCCAGAATCACGGGTCGACTCGATGAGTGACGTTACTCAAGCTTTTGCGGCGACGTTCGTCGACGAGCTGGCGGCGCAGGGCGTGGAGTTCGCTTGTGTTTCGCCAGGGTCTCGTTCTGCGCCAATCGCGATGGCCTTGCAGCGGCATCCGCGCATCAAAGTCCTCGTTCATATCGACGAGCGATGCGGCGCTTTCTTTGCCGTCGGGCTCGGGAAGGCAACCGGCAAGCCCGCTGTCGCCGTATCGACCTCCGGCACCGCGGCCGTGGAGATGCACGCCGCGGTCGTGGAGGCGGCGTACTCCCGCACCCCGCTGATCGTCCTGACGGCCGACCGGCCGCCTGAGCTCCAGGACGTCGGCGCCAACCAGGCGATCGACCAGCAGCGCCTGTACGGGACGGCGCCACGATGGTTCTTCGATCCGGGCGTCCCCGTCGAATTGCCCAACGCGGCGCGCTCGTGGCGCCGCCTGGCCGCGCGGGCTGTCGCGGAGGCTTCCGGCGGTCCGGTGCACCTGAACCTGCCGTTCCGGGAGCCACTGGTCCCACCACCCGGACAGATTCCGGCCGCTGAAGGCGCGCCTGCCCAGTCGGCCACCGCCGGCCGGTTGCTTCCGAGCCAGGCACAGGTGGCGGCGCTGTCTTCGGCCGTGCAGCGGTCACAGCGTCCATTGGTCATCGCCGGCTCCATGCGCGATGGCGATCGACTCGCGCCCGCGCTGAAGCGCCTGGGCCTACCCATACTCGCCGAGCCGACCTCGCAGCTCCGGCGCGCCGAGGCCGGCGCTGTGGTCGAGTCGTATGAGGCGCTGCTGCGGGCGGGATGGTCGCTCCAGCATGGCCCGGACCTCGTCATCCGTCTCGGCGCGACGCCGACGTCTCGGGTACTGAACCGATGGCTCGCCGCGGCCGCAGCCCCGACCTTCCTCCTCGACGCCGACCACAGATGGCGCGACGAGGATTACGTGGCGACCAACGTGATGGCGTGCGATCCGCAGCCGCTGCTCGAGGCAATAGCGCCTGTCGACCGCGCGCAGTGGCGCGACCAGTGGATCGGTGCGGGTAAGAAGGCGTCGGCGGCGATCGCGGCGACGATGGTTTCGACGCCCGTCCACG
>DASYZS010000024.1:0-3816 GCA_035945895.1 Candidatus Dormiibacterota bacterium
TCAGGTCGAACGGTTTGGCCAGCTCCGTGACCGAGGCCTCCCCCTGGGCAAGACGCGCCAGGATCGCTCGCCGGGTGGGGTCGGCGAGGGCTGCAAACGTGACGCTCAGCTGATCAGTCGCCATATTTTTCCATCTGGCTAATTAACTGATCGGCAGAATACGGCGGCCTGGGCATCCTGTCAAGGGGAAAGTTCGGATAGTCGCGACTATCCGGGCTTCGGGTTCACCAACATGCCGGTTAGGCGCGACTATCCGAGGTTGGCCCCGGCCGGGGGGCGTTGATCAGGACGGCGGCGACCAGGGCCGCGAGCAGCATGATGGCCGCGCCCCAGGCGGTTGCCTGGGCGAACCCGTGGACGAGGGCCTCGGGTCGCGGACCCGAGAAGGCGACGGTCGCGGCCACCGCGATGGAGTTCAGCAGCGCAGTGCCGAGCGACGCGCCCACCTGCTGGGTGGCGTTGACCACCGCCGCCGCCACGCCGGCCTGCCGACCATCGACGCCTCGCGTCGCGGTGCTGAAAGCGGGCACCATCATCGTTGACAGACCTGCGCCCAGCAGGAGCTCGGCCGGCAGGACGCCGACCAGGTAGCTGCTGTCGACGTGCAGCTGCGTCAGCAACGTGAGCGCCGCCGCTGCGGCGACACCACCAGGCGCCATGAGCCAGCGAGGCGGCACGAGGGGCATCAGGCGTCGCGCGATGAGCCACGACGCCGCCTGTGAGCCGACGGTGATCGGAAGAAACGCGAAGCCCGCCTGCAGCGGCGTGTAGTGGAGCACCGCCTGCAGGTAATAGGTCAAGAAGAGGTAGGCGCCGAACATGCCCGCGAGGGCAAGACCGACCGACAGATAGGCACCGCCCCGCACCCGATCGGTCACGACCCGCAGGGGAAGCAGCGGGTCCGCGGCGGTCGCCTCGCGGATCACGAAGAGGACAAGCACCGCCGCGCTCGCCACGAACTGCCCCTCGACAAGGAGGACCAGTCCCGCGCCGGCGAGCACCACGCCGAGAAGGTCGATCGCGCCCACCCGGCGACCGCTCGAGCCTGGCACGACGAACCAGCCTCCGACCGCGGCGGCCAGCGCGATCGGCAGGTTGACGAAAAGGCACCAGCGCCAGCCCACGTACTGCGTCAGGACGCCGCCGAGGACCATGCCGATGGCCGCGCCGCTGCCGGCGATCGATCCATAGACGGCAAAGGCGGTCGCGCGCTCTTTCGCCTGGGTGAAGGTGACGGCCAGCAGCGAGAGCGCCGTGGGGGCGAGCAGCGCCGCGAATCCTCCCTGCAGCGCACGGGCGGCAACGAGCACCGCAAAGTTGGGCGCGGCGCCTCCTGCGACCGACGCGAGCGCGAATCCAAAGAGGCCGATGAGGAACGCACGCTTGCGGCCCAACGAGTCGGCGAGGCGTCCACCGAGCAGAAGCAGTCCACCGAAGGCGAGCGTGTACGCGGTGATCACCCACTGCCTGTCCGCGTCCGACGCGCCGAGCCCGCGCTGCGCCGAAGGCAGCGCGATGCTGACGATGGTCGCGTCGAGAGCGATCATCAGCTGAGCCACGGCGATGAACCCGAGCGCGACCCAGCGGCGCCGGTCGGCTTGCGGAAGCGCTGGAGTCTGGAAGGCAGGAAGCGCACTGCGGGCAGTGCCCGATAAGGACGCGCTTCGCGCGCTATCTGAATTCATGTCGTCCGCACCTCGCGCCTGATGCCCAGACCCAGGCCGGCGCCGATGACCAAACCCACCAACGCGGCTGCGACGGCGATCGATAGGCTGGGCTTGATCGTCATATCGAAAACCACTCCCAGCGCCAGGCCGACGCGGGCCAGCCAGGTGACGGTGACGGTGCCCGCGGAGAGCGTTCCGCGCGCGACTCCGATTCCCGTGTACGCGCCGAGCACGGCGATCAACACCCACGCCGTGATCCCGGTGACGATCCAGCCAGTCCAACCCCACTGCGTGGCCATCATGTAGAGGCCCGGTACGAGGATCAGCGCCGCCGAGATCGGCCCGAAGACCTGGTTGAGCCGGGCGTACGGAAAGCCGAAGCGCAGCCCGAGGCCTTCGATCGTCAACAGCACGAAGACGAGCACGGCGCCCACGATGTGGGCGAATAATGCGATGGCGTACAGACTCATGTCATCCTCCTCAGCCTGATTTGCTTTAGTGGCTTAAACAATATAGCAGCTTAAGTTATTCCGCTAGAATTGCGTTGTGGCGACCGAGCTGGGGCTGAGGCAGCGGAAGAAGGCACAGACCCGAGAGGCGATCTACCAGGCGGCGCGGCGCCTGTTCTCAGAGCGAGGTTTCGATCGCGTCACCGTGGCCGAGGTGGCCCGAGAGGCAAACGTGTCGGAGGTCACGGTCTTCAACTACTTTCCGAGCAAGGAGGACCTCTTCTACGCCGGCATGCACTTCTTCGAAGAGGAGCTCCTCGACGCCGTCCGCGGGCGCAAGCCCAACGAGTCGGCGTTGAAGGCATTCCGCCGGAAGCTGCTCGAGAGCGTCGAGGGGCTGCGCTCCAGGGAACGGTTCGCGGCGATCAGAAAGGCCACCGAGGCGTACGCGGCGAGCCCAGCCCTCGCTTCACGCGAGCGTGAGATCGTCGAGCGCTACAGCCGTGAGCTGGGCGAGCTGCTGGGCGGCGACGTCGAGTCGATGGCGGTCGCGGCGGCGTTGATGGGCGCCCATCGCGCGGTCGTGGACTACGTAAGACGGCGGGTGCGTGAAGGCGTGCGCGGCGAGGCGCTCGCCGACGACGCCAGGACGCAGATCCGGCGTGCGTTCAGCCGGCTAGAGAAAGGACTCTAGGGGCGAATCTTCAGCGCGGCCTTGAGGTCGGACACGCCGAAGTAGGCATTCAGCTTGCGGGCGCTGCCGGCCGCTCCCGCGTACATGAAGTTGATGTTGATCCCGGCCTTCCCCAGCTTCGAGGCGAACTTGCCGAGCGTTCCGGGCGAGTCGCCGAGGGTGACGACGAGGACCTCGTCCTCGGCAGAATCCCAGCCGTGTTTGGCGAGCTCCTTCTTGGCCGCGGCTGTCTTGTCGACGACCATCCAGATGACGCCCTTCTCGCCCATCTTTCCGCCTGAGATCCCTCTGATGTTGACCTTCTTCGCGCCGAGCGCGGTCGCGATCTCGCCGAGAATCCCTGGGCGGTCGTTTACGGAAACAGTCAGCTGCTTGGCCCTAGGCATGGCGGTTCTCCTCTACTTGACTCTGATCAGACGAACCCAATATATGCGCGTTTCGCTTATCCGACCACGGCCTCGTGCGCCACGCGCAGGCCGAGGCCAATGAGCACGGATCCGAGCACCGCCTCGAGGGCGCGGCGCACGGCGCCGCGGCGAAGCCACCCGCTCATGCGCTCGACCGCGAAGGCGTACGCCACCAGCCAGCCGAGGGTGAGCAGGCAGAAGTTGAGGCCGAGGGCGAGGAGAAGGAAGAAGCTCGGGTGTGGGCCGGCGAACGGTGGCAGGAGGCCGATGAAAAAGGCGACCATCTTGGCGTTCGAGAGGTTGCTCAGCAGGCCCTGCAGGAACGCCGCCCGGCGCGGCGCCATCGAGAGGTGGGGCGAGGCGGACCCACGTATCGCGCTGACGAGTGTCCGCAGCCCGAGGTACAAGAGATAGGCCGCTCCTGCAATGCGGATGGCCAGGAACAGCGGCGCCGACGCCAACAGCACCACCGCGAGCCCTGCGCTCGTGGCGACGGTCCATACTCCCTGGCCGGCAGACACGCCGAGAGCTGTCGCGAAACCACCGCGGCGCCCGCCGATCAGCGTGTTGCGGATCGTGAGCGCGGTGTCCTGCCCGGG
>DASYZS010000025.1:0-11684 GCA_035945895.1 Candidatus Dormiibacterota bacterium
TTGGAGGCGACGCCCAGAATCGAACTGGGGATGGAGGTTTTGCAGACCTCTGCCTTACCACTTGGCTACGTCGCCACCAAGCTTCCGAGCCGTCAAGTTTACCTTTGACCTGGCGCGGCCCTACCCTTGCCCGCGGTGGCAAAGCAA
The DNA here is from genome assembly GCA_035945895.1 of Candidatus Dormiibacterota bacterium. Taxonomy (GTDB): domain Bacteria; phylum Chloroflexota; class Dormibacteria; order Dormibacterales; family Dormibacteraceae; genus 40CM-4-65-16. The sequence goes on from DASYZS010000025.1 coordinate 148, forward strand.
GCTTTCCTCGACGTGATGGCCCGCCTCCCCGCCGGCGTCGTGCTGATCAGCACCCGCGCCGGGGAGGACTACAAAGCGCTGACGGCGAGCAGCCTCGTCTCGATCTCGCTCGATCCGCCGATGGTGTTGGTGGGACTCGACAGAGACTCGGCCACGCGCGCCGCGATCCTGAACACCAGGGCGTTCAATGTCAGCGTGCTCACGCGCTCCCAGGAGTTCGTTGCCGACCGCTTCTCCGGCCGCGCCCCCGCGGTCGACCCGAAATGGCTCACGCTGCCGCACCGCCTCGGGAAGAACGGGATCCCGCTGCTCGACGGCGCGGCCGCGTGGCTCGAATGCCGATTGACTGAAACCCACCGCGCCGGCGATCACGACGTCCTCATCGCCGAGGTCGAAGAGGCACAGATGGGCAGCGGTGATCCGATGGTGCTCTGGGACCGCCAGTTCTGGACGCTGCGTTAATAAGGACGAACGTTTCCCTCAGGCCGGATTCATTCCGGCCGTCACCCCACGTCGCTCCCGAAACGCCTCCAACGTCGAGGGTGGGAGGTGGGGGTCCGCGGGGGAGGACAGCCGTCTTCACCCGCGACGTCAATAGGGAAGATCGTCCTCTGCCATCCCGAAGTGGTGGCCGACCTCATGGAGGATCGTCCGGCGGATCTCCTCGATGAGCTCGTTCATTGTCCGGGTTGCCCGCTCGTGTGACCGTTTGTAGATGGTGATGCGCTCGGGCAATCCCTCGCCCGCGTGCAGAGCGCCCGCGCCGTGATACAGGCCCAACGCGCCGTCGGGTGATGACTCCTCGACGATGAACTCGGTGTTCTCCAGGTAAGGCTCGAACTCCTCGGGGATCGAGTCGATCGCCTTCTGCACCAGCTGCTCGAATTCCTTCATGCTGACCCGCATGCACGAATTGAAGCGCGTGCTCGTCGTCGGCGCAGGCACCATGGGCTCGCAGATCGCTCTGCAGACCGCCCTCAGCCACCGCTACGAGGTGACGCTCGTCGACACGGTCGCGGGTCAGCTCGAACGCGCCCGAGCGCAGAACCGAAAGTTGCTGGACCGGTCGGTTGAAAAGGAGCGGCTCACTCGGGAACAGGCCGACCAAGCGCTCACCACGATCCAGGATTCCGACAAGCTCGCGATGTCCGCAGCACAGGCCGACCTCGTGATCGAGGCCGTCATCGAGAATTTCGACGCCAAAAAGAGCGTGTTCGAAGACCTGGGTAAGCACGCCAACCCCGACGCCATCCTGGCCAGCAACTCGAGCACCATCGCGATCAGCCGTCTCGCCGGCGTCACCGGCCGCCCGGAGCTGTGCTGCAACATGCACTTCTTTCACCCGGTCACGGTGATGCAGCTCTGCGAGGTCGTGCGCGGCCCCAAGACCTCGGACGAGACCGTCGAGACCGCGATGGAGTTCGTGCGCAATATCGGGCGCACGCCAGTCCTACTCCAGAAGGAAATCTGGGGCTTCATCGTCAACCGCATCCTGTTCGCGGCCTCCGAGGAGGCGATGCGTCTGCTCGAGGGCGGTTATGCCAGCGCTGAGGACATCGACACCGCGGTCCAGAAAGGCCTGAACTGGCCGATGGGGCCGTTCCACCTCCTCGACTTCAGCGGCCTTGACGTCTTCTACGGGGCGATGCAGGACCGCCACCGGCTGGGCGACGGGCCCGAGCCACCGGCGCTTCTACGCAAGCTCGTCGAGCAGGGGCACCTTGGGCGGAAGACCGGAAAGGGCTTTTTCGACTACGGCTAAGCGGGGCAAAATTGATATTGCCCCCGTAGCCCAATGGCAGAGGCAGCCGGCTTAAACCCGGTCCAGCGCGGGTTCGACCCCCGCCGGGGGTACATGCGCAGAGGGAGCCTACAATCTGACGACAATGGACCTGCGGTTCGAAGAAGAACCCGACGAAGATCCCGAGGAGCCAACCCAGCCGGCCCATCCTGATGGCGCCCGCGGCACGGCCACCGGCATCCTGCCCTCCGTCGGATATCCGAGCCGCGACTGGGAGTACTCGACCAAGGTTCTGACCGTGGCCCAGCTCGCGGACGGCGTCTCGGTGGTGAAGGTCCTCAACGAGGCAGGGGCCGACGGGTGGGAGTTGGCCAGCGTGCTCGACGGGGGCGAGAAGCGCGTGATCCTGATGCGCCGACCAAAGCGCTCAACCCGTGAGTCACGACGGGTGGGTTTCGCGCCTCCGAAGTCGGGCTGAGCAGCGCACCTCCGCCGCGCCGTCGCCGGCGGATCCTGGTCATCGAGGACGACGTCCCAGTACGCGTGCTGGTCGCCGAGGTTTGCAGGCTCCAGGGACACGAAGTGGTCGAAGCGGGCACCGGTGCGCAGGCGATCGAGCTCGGGCGCAGCTCGCAACCTGACCTCGTGCTGGTGGACTGGGTGCTGCCCGACATAAGCGGCACCGAGGTGATACGTGAGCTTCGCCGTCAGGGCGTGGTCGCGCCGATGGTCATGCTGACCGGACGCTCGACCAAGATGGACGAGGTCGTGGGTCTCGAGGTCGGCGCGGACGACTACATCACCAAACCCTTCGACTCGCGCATCCTTGCGGCCCGCATCAACGCGCACCTGCGGCGCTCGGCGCTTGCGGAGACCGGTGGCAGCCGCGAGGGGGTGCTCAGCATCGGCGCCCTGCAGATCGACAACGCCGCGCGGCGCGTGAAGGTCGGCGACGACGAGATAACGCTGACCATGACCGAGTTCAACCTGCTCGCCGTACTGGCCGCGAACCCGGAGCGTGTCCTCACGCGAGCGCAGCTGCGCGACAAGGTGTGGGGCTACCCACATGACCTCGACGATCACTCGGTCGATCCTCACGTCCAGCGCTTGCGTCGCAAGCTTGCCGAACGCTCCAACACGGGCGTGAGCCTCGAGGCGGTGCCCGGGCTCGGTTACCGGCTGTCGGTCAAGGGCGCTTGACCGAGAGCGCTACAAATCTCTTCGGCCCAGTTGCCGAAGACCTCGCCGCTGTAGAAGCCAAGCTGCGAAACGAGATCGCCTCCGATCCGCCCGAGGTCGCGGCGCCGATGGCGGACCTGTTCGAGGCGGGGGGGAAGCGAATCCGGCCGGCGCTTGTCCTGCTCGCGGCAAGCTGCGGCGACTACGAGCGTGAGCACGTCTTTCCTGCGGCGATGGCGGTCGAGGTGACTCACGCAGCGACGCTCGTGCACGACGACGTCATCGATCGCTCGCCGACGCGCCGCGGCCGGCCGACGGTTTCGGCGAAGCTCGGCGACGAGCCGGCGATCGTGATCGGCGACTTCTACTTCGCCAAGGCTTACGAATATGCGGCGCAAACACGCTCGCCGGAGGTCGTGGTCATCCTCGCCGATGCGGTCATGAAGATCTGCGCCGGTGAGGTGCGCCAGCAGTCCATCCGCTACCAGTACTCGACCGGTGTCGAGGAGTACATGCAGCGCATCGAGGCCAAGACCGCGACGCTGCTCGCGGCTTGCTGCGATATCGGGGCGCTGCTGGGCGGACTCTCGGACATCGAACGCGGTTCGCTGCGTGCCTATGGTCGTTTGCTCGGGCTTGCGTTTCAGATCGCGGACGATGTACTCGACTACACCGCCACCGAAGGTGAGGTCGGAAAGCCGATAGGTCACGACATCATCGACGGGTTCGCGACGTTGCCCCTGATGTTCGCGTCGATCCCACTCGTGGACAATCGGCGCCTGAACGAAGACGACGCTCGGCGCATCGTCGAAGCTGTACGCACCAGTGAAGGACCTCATCGCGCGCTCGAACAGGCACACAAACACGCGCATGATGCTCGCTTACGGCTGGAGTCCCTGCCACGCAGCCAAGCGGTCGACGCGCTCGCCGCGTTAACGGAATACGTGGTCAACCGAAAGCTCTAATCTGTCTCCCCATGTCCCGGGGTGGGATGGGCAGGGTGATGTGACTCGGGTCATGCTCGTGGGTGTTGGACCGGGTCATCCAGGTCTGGCCACGATGCAGGCGGTCGAAGCAATTCGGCAGGCAGATGTGATTCGCAATTGCGATGGTTGCGGCGTCGGTCTGCTGCACCTCGCGCGTCCAAACGCAGATATCGCGCCCTTGCAATCGATAGACGAGGTCGTGAGGCTTGCGCGCAACGGTCGCAAAGTGACCGTCCTGTTTCCGGGCAATCCGTACGCCTTCTCGAATGGCAGCGAGATCGCGGAGCGGCTGGATCGTGCGAGCGTCGACTTCGAAGCTGTGCCCGGCTTGATCGTCGAACTCGCCGCGCCGGTGATGAGCGGCATACCGCTGACCATCGAAGGTCTCTCGGCGTCGATTGGTTTCGGCCTGGTCAACGGGGGCGAGACGGTGGTGCTGCGTCTCGCGTCGGGTTGGTGGGAGTCGGGCATCAGCGCACTCCTGGAGAATGGCCGGAAGCCTGAGACGCCGGCCGCGCTGATCCTGAACCCAGGCTTGCCTGGTCAACACCGCGTGAGCGCTCCGCTCGGCGAGCTTGCGCGCAAGGCGGCAACTTACGGCATGCGCGGTGATGCGCTCCTCGTTTTGGGCCCAGGCGTGGAGATGTCGGAACGACTCGATACCCTTTCGCGCCGGCCGCTGCACGGACGTCGCATCCTGATCACCCGGGCGCGCCACCAGGTCGATCCATTTCGGCGGGAGCTCGTGGACCTCGGGGCCGCCGTGGTCGAGATCCCGACGCTCGAGATACTTCGCCTGCCGACGGACGACCGCGTACGCAACGCGATCAAGAATCTCGATCGCACCGCGCTCATCATCTTTGCGTCCGCCAACGCGGTCGACATCTTCTTCCAGATGCTGCTGACGACCGGACTGGACGTCCGCGCCCTTCACATGTCGAAGCTGTGCGCAATAGGCCAGGAGACCGCCGATTCGCTCGAAGCCCATGGTTTGCGGCCCGAACTCGTGACTTCCGAATACACGGCCGAGGGCCTGGCACACGCCCTCGAGGGTTGGGAGATGCGGGGCAGGCGGATCCTGGTGCCGCGTGCGGAGGTCGCCCGCGACGCCCTACCATCCCTCCTTGCCAATCGAGGTGCTGAAGTCGAGATCCTCCCCGTCTACCGCAGCGTGTGCCCGGCCGATTCCGGTCCTGCCCTGCTTCGCCTGTTCGAAGGCGAGGGGGTGGACGTGATCACGTTCACGAGCTCGTCCACAGTCGTGAATTTCGTGCGGGCGTTTCCGGAGGACCGGCTGCCGGCGGTCCTTGGTGATGCCGAGGTCGCGTGCATGGGCCCCGTCACGGCGGATACCGCGCGCAAGCTCGGCCTCGACGTGTCGATCGTGGCGCGCGAGTACACGACGCACGGGCTCGTGCAGGCGATCGCCGAAGCGGCAGCACGCAAGTGAGCCAGGCCCGCCCACAGCGCCGTCCCACGCCGGTCGTGGCCGAAGAGACAGACGTTCCGGTCGTGTGGAATCGCCAGACGTGGATCGGCCTGCTCGTCATGGCGGCGCTGATCGCGGCGGTCGCCGGAGGCGGCGTCCTCATCCAGCGTGACCTCCAGCAACCCGTCCCGTCCGCGCTCGCGAGCTGCAAGACCTCGACTCAGATCGGGCCACACGAGTTCCTCGGCCGGCAGCCGATGTGTATTACCGCGAGTGAGAAGCTTCAGGCAACGATCACCACGTCGCAGGGCGACGTCGTGGTCCAGCTGCATCCGGAGATCTCCCCCGTAACGGTGAACAACTTCGTCGTACTGGCCATTCATGGCTACTACAACGGACTCGTCTTCTGGAAGGCCGAGGACTGGGTTGTGCAGGGCGGCGATCCACTGGGGACAGGAACGGGCGGCCCGGGCTACAACCTGCCCGACGAGCCAAGCAACGACGCGTGGGATACAGGCGCGCTTGGCATGGCGCGCGTGCCGGGAGGGCCGATCAACGGCAGCCAGTTCTTCATCGAGAAGGGCGCGTGGCCGGGCAACGGACCGACGGCAACCTACAACCGCTTCGGCACCGTCACGTCGGGAATGGACAAGGTCCAGGCGCTTGGGGTGACGGACACGATCAACTCGATCACGATCAAGGTTTCCTGACACCCGAATAACAGACCCCTGACCTGCCGCGGCCTATAATCGGGCACAAATGCCGATTCATTGGTTCTGGATCGTGGCCCTCCTCGTCATCGTCTTGATCATCTTCGGACCGGGCAGGCTGCCCGAGCTTGGGGCAGGACTTGGCAGGGCGATGAGGGAGTTCCGCAAGGCAACCTCGGAGATCACAAACGAGGTCACCGCGGCGACGAAGCCGGAACCCGCGCCGGAACCGACGAAGAGCTCGACGTCAGAGACTAAGTCGACCGGCAGCTAGGCCTTCGCATGGCCATCCTCGACCGCGTCCTTCAGCGCGCTCCTCGGACGCCGGCACCAGTCGAAGAGCAGCGGATGTCGGTGATGGAGCATCTGGAGGCGCTCCGGCGAATGCTCATCGTCTCGCTGATCGCGTGGGGTCTCGCCACCATCGGCTCGTTCTTCATCGCCGGCCGCGTGATTGGATTGCTCGTCCAGCGCTCAGGCATCCAGCATGCGATCTACCTGGGACCGACCGGTGGCGTGACGATCCAGTTGCGGGTCGCTCTGTACATCGGCCTCGTCATCGCCACGCCGGTGATCATTCAGCAGGTCTGGTGGTTCGTCAGCCCCGGCCTGCACCAGCACGAGCGCCGTTTCATCCTCCCGCTCGTGATCGCGACCATCTTCTTCTTCCTGATCGGAGTCGGCGTGGCGATCTTCGCCTTGCCGCTCTACCTCAGGATTCTCGCCAGCTTCGCGCCGCCCGACGTGACTTACCTACCGGACATCAGCCAGCTGATCGGTTTCGTTCTGCTGATGGTCATCGGGTTTGGTCTCGTCTTCGAATTACCAGTCGTGATCTTCGTGCTCGGGATGCTGCGCATCGTCAGCTCGCGCTGGCTGCATCGCACCCGGCCGTACTGGTTCCTGGGCCTGGGCATCCTCGCCAACTTCCTGACGCCGGGTGTGGACCCCTTCACTCCCCTCATCATGTTCATACCGCTTTATCTTTTCTACGAGGGGACAGCGCTATTACTACAGCTCCTACGTCACTAGGCCAGGCCGCGCGCCGCGATGGCCGCGCGCCTGATCAGCTTCGGCCGGTGAAGCTCGAGCTCGGAGTCAACGTGCACGCCGAGGGATCGTGCTTGGTCGAGATGGGACGGACTCGTGTCTGGATCACGGCGAGCGTCGAGGACCGGGTGCCGATGCACCGGCGTGGCACCGGTCAGGGATGGATCACGGCGGAGTATTCGATGCTGCCCCGCTCCACGCACGACCGGAGCGCGCGGGAGTCGATCCAGGGCCGGATCGGGGGACGGACTCACGAGATCCAGCGTCTGATCGGGCGCTCACTACGCGCGGCGGTGGACATGTCGAGGATCGGCGAGCGGACGATCACGCTGGATTGCGACGTGCTCCAGGCAGACGGCGGGACGCGGACGGCTTCGATCACTGGCGCGTTTGTTGCTCTTTACATGGCGATCAAGCGCATGAAGGACGCGCGCATGATCGCTGAGATCCCGGTGCGCCAGTACCTCGCGGCCGTGAGCTGCGGCGTCATCGACGGCACGCCGATGCTCGACCTCGACTATTCCGAAGACTTTCACGCCTCGACCGACCTCAACTGCGTCATGACCGAGGACGGGCGGCTCGTCGAGCTGCAGGCAACGGCCGAGGGCGAGCCCTACACGCGGTCGGAGCTCGACACGATGCTCGCACTGGCGTTCAAGGGCATCAAGGAGCTGGTCGTCGCCCAAAAGCGCGCGCTTGCCTGATCGACCGCGACTGGTCATCGCCTCGGGCAACGCCGGCAAGATTCGCGAATATCGCGACCTGCTCTCCGGTGCAGGCGTCGAGCTCGTGGCAGTCGACACCGAGGTCGACGAGGTGGGGAAGAGCTACGCCGAAAACGCGGCCGAGAAAGCAGAAGCCGCAGCTGCCCAATCTGGGTTGCCCTCGGTGGGCGACGACTCCGGACTCGAGGTCGAGGCGCTCGACGGTTTCCCGGGGTTGCGATCGGCTCGGCTGGGACCGACCCAGCAGGAGCGGACCGCGGAGCTGCTGCGACGGCTGGAGGGGGTTCCCAGGCCGTGGAAGGCGCGGTTCGTGTGCACGATCGCGCTGGCGATTCCCGGCCGGCCGACGCAGTTCTTCGAGGGTTCCTGCGTTGGCGAGGTTGTGCCCGAGTGGCGGGGCGAGGCTGGATTCGGCTACGACCCGATCTTCCTGGTTCCCGGGACCGGCAAGACGTTTGGCGAGATGCCGCCCGAGGAGAAGCGCAAGTACAGCCACCGCGCCGCCGCGGCGCGGGCCCTGCTGGCCTCGGGGGCGCTGCGGACCCTGCCGGTCCAGACGTAACCCGCTCTGGTAATGGACGGCGATGAGGAACGTTCTTGTGCTTGGCGCCGTCATGCTCGCATCGCTGGCCTGCGGCGGGACCGGGAGCACGGCCTCGAATTCGCCGGCCGTGTCGCCACCCGTAATCGTCGTCGACGTAATCGGTAAATCCGTCAAAGGGCAGACGGAAGACGTCCTTACCAACACGAGCGCCATGACGCTGTACTACCTCACGTCCGACACGGCAACGGCCGTGAAGTGCAGCGGGCAGTGCGCCACGTTCTGGCCTCCACTTCTGCTGACATCGGGCGATCCGGGCGCCGGGGCGACCCTGCCGAAGCAGCTGACAACGAGCACGACGACCAACGGACGCCAGGTGGAGTACGACGGTCATCCGCTCTACCTCTTCTCCAAGGACAAGACGAGCAGCGACACCAAGGGAGAAGGAATCACCGCCTTTGGCGGGACCTGGCACGCCGCGACCCCACAGATGACGATGTAGCGCCCTGGCGGGGCGCCGCGACCGGCTACCTACAATTAGCCCGCGTCATTTGTTTCCGACGCCTTAGCGGGCGGTAGCTTAGCTCGGAAAAGCGCCTGGTTTGGGACCAGGAGACCGCGAGTTCAAATCTCGCCCGCCCGACCATTCACAGCGCGCAACGCAGCAAGAAACCAGGGTCCGGGACGTCAAAATGCTCCGGCCATGGTTTACCTGGTGGCGGGTGTGGCCGCGCTTTCGACCATGGGCTTTCTGCTCATTGCCCTCGGGTTGGGATACGAGTTCGCGCATGCCTCTGTGAGGTGGCAGCGCCCAGTCTCCGCCTTCGCGATTGCATTCGTCGTTCTTCTCGGGGTTGGAGGCGGCGTGCTTGGTGCAGGGTCGTACAAGCGGCTCAGTGCGGTCGCTATCGTCACGGTCCCGGATCGCTCGGAGATCGGAGTTCCGCAGACCTCTGTCTACCAGCCGGCGCAAGACGGTTGGCTGCATTTCGAGAGCGACAGCGGGGACTTCATTGGCGGCGGCGCGAAGAAGGTCTGGACCAACGTCGAATCCAACTTCAACACTCGCGGCACCAAGCACGATATTGAGGCCCTCGTCAGCGGGCAGGGCGACATGTGGAATCTGCAATTTCGAGCACCCAGCAACGGCGAACTTCGCACTGGCGTCTTCGACAACGCGGAGCGGGCTCCGTTCGTGACCGGGAAGGCACCGGGTCTCGACATCTGGGGTGATGGTCGCGGTTGCAACACGCTCAGCGGGCGTTTCGAGATCAAGACTCTGACCTGGACCTCGCTGGGCACAGTGGCTGAGATCGATGTGCTGTTTGAGCAGCATTGCGAAAAAGGTCCTTCATCCCTGCGCGGTGAGCTCTGGTACACAACCGAGATCAACTTGCACCGCACACCGCCAGACGCGGGGAGCAGCATCACGCTCTAGGGACGGCGATTCGCCCTGGGCGTCGCGCCGTCCGCCTTTGGCCTCTTTGCTTGGGGAGAGACCGCGAGTTCAAATCTCGCTCGACCAGCCTCGGCCGAGCTAACGAAACTTCGAGGCGTGCACTCTTCTCCAGCTTCTGTCGTTGTGCCCCACCATGAGCCAGGCTTCTGTGGCCGTGAGGGTTTGAGGAAGAACATCCTTCAAGATCGCCGCGATGCGTCTTCGCTGGTCACTTGGCGCCAACTGGCTCACAGTCAGATGGGGAACGATGGTCGAGTGCGCCCCACCGTACGGAAGAATCCCGAAGCGTTTGGTCACAGCGTCCGTCAGGTGAATGAAGGGCAATGGCGGTTCCGGCGCAAGGTACAGGACCCCTTGCTCAAACTCTCGTACTTCAGTCAGGGCGTACTCAAACGCCTCGGTCATCGCGAAGACATGATCTAGATCCCGAAGCAGGTCGGATGTGAGGCGACTCGGGTCCAGGAACGGACCCATGATCGTGATGTGAGGCGGGACCCCGGCGACAGCACTCGGGTCGTACCGCCTCCGGAACTCGTCAACTAGCGAAGACGCATCCGGGGCGGGGATCAGCAAGGCACTCTCGTCGGCCGTCATGTCGATGAACGTTAAGCTGCACGCACAGATGCGCAACACCACCGCATCTCCGATCGGTGACGTCGGCAGGCATGTCCCCGCGATGTCATCGGCACTCAGGCCGCAGCCAATCGATGAACTGAGGGCGTGGGGTGGCGAAGAGCTTGTCAACGAGAAGCGCGTGTTGGATCTCGGGTGCGGCGACGGGCGGTTCGCCCTCGGCGTCGCGCCGTTGGCCTCGACGGTAGATGGGCTCGACCCTGACCCCGAGAGCATCGCCGCCGCGAAGAAGCACGCGCGCCGGGCTCGGGCAACCAACGTGCGTTTCAGGGTCGGCGCGGCGCAGCAGCTGCCCTATCGCGACGCGAACTTCGATGTTGTGATCCTCTCGTGGTCGCTTTGATGCATCGCACGCAAGGGCATGGTCGATGCCCTCAGAGAGATCCACAGGGTGCTCGCACCTGGCGGGATCCTGATCGACGCCCGGCCTGACTCGCGGGTCCAGGCGTACGCCGAGCGACGTAAGCCCCGAGGGTTCCAGCGGTTCGGGTTAGTCAAGACGAACCGGGCCGAGCTCGAGAATGATCGAGCTTCGGATCTAGCGGTCGTCCAGGTGGTGCGCGAAGGATTGTTTCGCCGCCGGAGGCGCGGGCGCTTCTGGCACCCAGTGCCGTTCACCAACTTGAGCGAGCTGCTCCGGTATCTATCGGAACACCTGCGGTTCGTGCACCGCGCGAAATGGGTCGTCGACGTGTCAACCCGGAAGCGCTACTCTGCCGAACCCTTCGTGATCCGTCGCGCGGTGCGTTATGAGGTCCTCGAAGCTTCGCGCGGCACCACGACATCCGGGTGAAACCCAGCTAGCAGCGCTGCCAGAGTCGGCGCCGCCACGACGACTATCAACGCATAGGCGAGATCCCGCGGCGAGGTCCACTGTGGAAAGTGGTCATACCATGCGTTCTGGCTGGTATCGGTTCGCAGCGCAACGCCCATCGCGCCCAGCAAAACCACCAGAAGGAGCTGCCAGACCAATCCGCCGGCGAAGGCCCAGGGCCGGCACCGCCACAAGCCGACGCACACCATCGCCAGGATCCCAGCCGAGGGCACAAGGGTGGCCACGAGACTGCCGATGTCCAGGTCTGCG
>DASYZS010000026.1:0-6489 GCA_035945895.1 Candidatus Dormiibacterota bacterium
TCCGGTGGTCGCATGGAACCAGGCAGGGCCGACGGTGACTGTCGGAAAGGGCACCGGTTATCTGGCCGAACCGCTGGAGGTGGGCGATTACGCCGAGGGCATCGCGAAGTTGCTCGACGACCCGGCGGCCAATCAGATCACGGGAGAGCGAGCGTTCGAGTGGGTCCGTCGCTTCGACTGGGAACGGCACATCGACGTCTTCGAGCGAGTTGTGCTCGACGTCGCGCGTGCCCATGAGGAGCTCGCGGCGGAAGCAGCATCGGCGTGAAGTTGCGCCTGCCTCGGATCCTGGCGGACGAGGAGGACGAAGACGAGGTCGCACCAGAACCGCGCCCACTAGACGGGTCGGAGTCGGCTCCGGCCAAGCTGCACTGGGCGTGGACGCCGGCCGTTGCCGCCGCGGCCGCCATCCCGCGTCTCCTTTATGTGTTCGTCCTCACCAATCCCGAGAATCCGGGCGACGGCGTCTACGACGACGTCTGGCATCACTGGCAGATCGCATACCTCACCAAGCAAGTCGGCCTGACGGCGCAGGGCGGCCCACGCCTGTGGGACCTCAAAGGGATGGAGTACATCTGGGGCCCGCTCCATCCGCTGCTCATGTCCCTCGTCTTCGCAGTGACGGGCTCGGTAGACATCGTTCTGGATCGGCTCGTCAGCCTTGTGTTCGGCGTGGTGATCGCCGTCGTGCTGTTCCACCTCGCGCGCAAGTACTGGGGCTTGCAGGTCGGCATCGCGTCAGCGCTTTTCGCCGCCTTGCTTCCGACCAGCGTCATGAACGATACGTCGGGGATGGTGGAGCCGATCGCGGTCGCACTCACCCTGCTCGGGATCTGGGCATGGGAGCGGCGGCAGGGTTTCTGGTCAGGCGTTGGCTTCGCTCTCGCCGCGGCTGGGCGCGCGGAAGAATGGATCTTCAGCCTGGGGCTGGTCGTGGCGGCGTTCTTGCGCCGGATCAGATCGCAGCAGCGCATCCCCCTTGCCGCTGGTTTTGCGATCGTGATGCTCGCCTACATCAAGGTCCTGCTCGATCGAACCGGCGATCCGATCTACCCGGTTTGGTGGAACTTCATCGGTCACGCCGCGGGACAGTGGGGAACGCCCTACATCACGCCGGCTCAGCACGCGATGCGGCCTCTGTTCGCGGCGCTGTTGCTCTTGTCTTTTCTGGGGCTTGGTTGGACTTTGTGGAAGCGCCCAGTGCCTTATATGCTCCTCACATTCGGGTTCGGCTACTGGGTTTTCGTCAGCGGAAGCTACGGCTTTACCGCCTTCCTCAGCGATTGGCAGTGGTGGGCTCCGCTGACGCGGCGCTTCGAGTTCCCTTGGCTGTTCCTCGCGGTGCTGTTGGCGTCAGTGCTTCTGTGGTGGGCTCCGCGCCGCTTGGGCGAAGGAGTTCGTCCTGTCGGTTGGGTCGCGGTAACGGTGATTTTGGTTGCCTCACAGCTCTCGTGGATTCCTATGCACCGGCTGCTCGCGCCCACCGAGGCGAAGTGGCAGGCGACGATGGCAGACAGCAGGACGCTGGGCGGGTGGTACGGCCTTCCTGAGTACAACGGCCATGCTCTGGCCCTGCCGCCGGACCGGCCTGACATCACGTACGGGCTCGCCCGCTATGGCGCCGTCGATGGCAGACATTTGATCAGCGAGATGTACGACCCATTCGCATATCCAGACAAGAAGCAAGCAATCGATGTGCGAATTCAGTGCTGGCTGTCCGGCAACGACATCCGCCTCATGGCCGTGGCGGAGTCCGACACCGACCTGATGCAATTGGTGAAATCTCATCCGGACTGGTTCGTCGATATAGGCAATCTGCCGGAGGCTGGTTGGACGGTCGTCGGCGTGACTGCGCCGCCGTGCCCTCGGCCCGCTAGCTGACCGACTCGGTCCAGACGATCAGGTCACGCAGCCCGTTCGGGCGGTCTTGTTCGGCGAGCCTCGCTGCGACCGTCGGCGTCGCGGATCGTCGGGATCATCGGCCTAGCCCGTGGCGATGCCTCTGAAAAACGCGATGGCGACGATCCATGAAGCGCCCGCGAGGATCAGGGTCTCGCGTCGTGTTGCACCGCCCTGCGCGTAGCGATACGCACCCGGCACGAATATGACCGCGAAGACTCCATACACCATGTGCAGCAATCCTTCGCGGGGATGGCCGCTGGCGACCAGGGCCGCGATTCCGAACAAGCCCTGGATCGGGATCAGCGCGGCCATGATCAGGTAGGAGGAGCGAAAGCCTCCGCTCACGCGCACGTTGCGGAAGTAGAAATAAGTGCCCCAAAGCCCGAGCAGCACCGCGTAGATCAGCAGCACCCGCGCGCCGAACCCGTGGACGAAGCTCAGCGTTGCCAGCATCTAGGCGTGCAGCCGAGCGATCGCGCCGCGGAAATACTCGACGGTGAGCTGCAGGCCTTCTTCGAGCGAGATTCGCGGCTCCCAGCCAAGATGCTCCTTCGCGCGCGTGTTGTCGAGCGCGATGCGGTACACGTCGCCCTGGCGCTGGGGACCGCGGCGGGGCTCGAGCCTGTATTCGGTGATGAGGGCAAGCTTGCGAAAGAGATCGTTGACGGTGACGGGTATGGCGGTGCTGATGTGGAATGTCCCGCCGTCGCCCCTGTCCAGAGCGGCGACGTTCGCCATCGCAACGTCACCGACGTGGAGCATGTCGCGCGACTGGTTGCCGTCCCAATCGATGGTCAGTGGCTTTCCCTCGATCATCCGGCTCGCGAAGATCGCGACCACGCGGCCCTCCTCGGCATGAAAGTCCTGGCGCGCGCCGTAGATGTTGGCGTAGCGCAGTGTCGTGTAGTTGAGCCCGAAGGTTCGGCCGAATGTCGCCAGGTACTGCTCGAAAGCGAACTTGCTCGTGCCATATGGTGACAGAGGCCGGATCGGGTGGTCCTCATCGTTCGGGACGACGTCGGGTTCGCCGTAGAGCGCACCCCCAGTGGAGCTGAACATCACTTTGCGCACGTCGTTGTCCACGCTTGCGCGCAGGACGTTCAGGCCGCCGACCACGTTGACTGCCGCGTCGTTGCCGGGATCGGCGACCGACTTCGGGACCTCGGATTGGGCCGCGTGGTGATTGACGACGTCGGGCTTGAAGGCGGCGATCACCTTCTGCACCTGCGCAAGGTCGCGAATGTCGGCGCGGTGGAACTGCGCAGCGGAATTGACGTTGTCCTCCCGACCAGTAGCCAGGTTGTCGAGCACCGCCACCTCATGACCTGCGGCGACATACGCGTCTACGACGTGCGAGCCGATGAAACCCGCGCCCCCGGTGACGAGAATCTTCACCGACGGTGACTGTACTGGAAGTCGATGTCGTCAAGGCCTTGCCGGCGCCCGTCGCGCCGGCGTTCGTGCGACGCGTCCTGACGCGCGCGGCCGCCGTGCCCGAGGTTGCGGCGCGGCTGCCCGAGGGCGCGTCCGCGGTCGCGGTGCGGATCACCGACGACAGGGAGATGGCACGACTCAACGCGACGTACGCCGGAGAAAAGCACGTCACCGACGTGCTCTCATTCAAAGGCGACGGTGACCACGTCGGCGACATCGCGATCTCGTGGCAGGCGGTCGAACGTCAGGCCAGGCAGTTCCGCCACGACACCAAAGCCGAGCTGGCCCTGCTGGTCGTGCACGGTTTGCTCCACCTCCTGGGATGGGACCACGCCCGCGCCGCCGAGCGCAAGGAGATGAATCGCCTGACTGCGGCGAGTCTCGAGCGGTCGGGAATCAAGCTGGGTGCCGATCGCATTTAAACTCCATGCACGGTCTGCGGCGCTCGCCGCGGGCCTTATTGCGTCTACATGGAAAAGCAAGAAGAGCACCTGATCGTCGGGCTCGGCAACCCCGAGTCGGAGTACGCGGACACCCGCCACAACCTGGGTTTCGCGTGCCTGCGTGAGCTCGCGCGCAGGATCGACGTGCGCCTCGAAAAGAAGCGCTGGCAATCGCTGGTCGGGCGCAGTGAAGCGCGCGGCCTCTGGTTGGTCCTGCCCCAGACCTACATGAACCTGTCGGGTCAGGCTGTGGCCAAGGCCCTCAAGGACACCGGCATCGCTCCCCAAAACACCTGGGTCGTGTACGACGAGCTCGACCTTCCGCTGTGCCGCATGCGGATCAAGGCAGGCGGCTCGACCGCGGGTCACAACGGCGTGCGCTCGATCGTCGAGGCCCTGGGCCGCGATGATTTCGTGCGCTTTCGCGTCGGAGTTGGCAAGCCCGGCGGCAAAGGTTCCGCGGCGGGAGTGAGACACGTGCTTGGCCGTTTCACGAAGTCCGAAAAGGAAGTCCTGCCCAGCGTGGTGAACGGAGTGGCGGACGCGGTGGAGGCCGCGCTCGAGTGGGGCGTCGAGCGCGCGATGGACCGCTACAACCGCGCCGGGGCGCTGGGCTGCGAGGAAGCGAAATGACGGCCCTCTGGCAGGCCGCCATCGGCGCCAATGAGCGTCTCGACGGGTGGGCGCGTCGTGGGTCGACCGAGCTGCATGTCGCGCGCTTGCCGCGGCCCGCGTGGCCGATCGTCGCGGGCGCGCTGGCTCGCGCCATCGCAGAACGGGGCAAGTCCGTGCTCATCCTTGCGGAGAGCCCCGAGCGATTTGCCGATGAGCTCCGCACGTGGCTGTCCGGTCACCCGCCGGCGTACGTGTTCGCGGAGGTGGGCGTCTCCTTCCTCGATCGGCCGCCGGCGTTCGACGAGGCGGTGAACCTGCGACTCGAAGCCCTGGCGGCCCTCGTCACCGCCGACAAACGGCCGGTCATCGTCGTGTCGTCGCGCCGAGCGATGACGCGCCAAACGATCTCCAGGGGCGACCTTGTCGACACGACCGTGGTTCTCAAGCCCGGGGAGACATCCGACCCCGTGGCTGTGGCCGGCAGGTTGGTGGAGCTGGGCTACACCCGCGAGCCACTGGTCGAGGATCGCGGCCAGTTCTCGTTGCGCGGGGGGATCCTCGACGTCTTTCCGGCCGCGGCCGACGAGCCGGTGCGGGCGGAGTGGTCAGGCAATGCCATCGAGACGCTGCGCATCTTCGATCCCGAAAACCAGCGATCAGTCATGGCCGTGGAGGAGGCGACAATCCGGACCGGTCGCGAGCTTCTGATCGGCCAGGAGCGCGGCCGCGCGGCGGTCGATCGCCTGCGGGAGTCGGTCTCGCTCGGCAGCCTGCGCGGAGACGTGCGCTCGGAATGGGAGGACGAGCTGACGCGCCTGCGGTCGGGCGCGGCTTTCGCCGGAGTCGAGTTCTACGCCGCCTACCTGAATCCATCCCGGCCGTCCCTCATGGATCACGTGACGGAGGTCACGGTCGTGATCGACTTCGAGCCCGGCCGGCAAGCCGCCGAGGCACGTGGTGTGCTCGACGAGGCCGAGATGCTGGCGGCGGCCGAGGCCACGGGCGGTGAGCTGCCGCGCCAGTTCGCCCTGCCGATCGCTTCGCCGATCGAGGACTTCGGCCGACGGGCGCGCCTCACGATCACCTCGGGTGAGGGAACGCCCGAAGCGATCGACCTGGGCTGGTTCGAAGGCGAGCCGCTGGTCGGCCAGCCTCGCGCGCTCGCCGGGTTTGCCGCGCGGAGCGAGGGCGCTTCCATCCTGTTTGCCACCGAGCAGGACGAGCGGCTGCGCGCCCTGCTTGACGAGGCGGGGGTGCGAACCCCGTTGCGCGAGCTGGATCTTGACCTGGACCTGGAGCTGGATCCAGCCCTCGGCCACGCCGCAGTCGACATCGCGGCCGGCTGCGCGCAGCCGGAGATCGGATTCCATCTCGCGACCGACGCCGAGCTGTTCGGCCGCGTGCGCCGGCCGTCGCGCACGACCCGCACGTCACGCACCAACGCCGAAGAGCTGACGCGGGAGTTCACCCTCGATTTCGCGCCCGACGAGCTCGTCGTCCATGTCGACCATGGGATAGCGCGCTTCAAGGGCATGCGGCTGATCGAGTCGGAAGGCGCGCATCGTGAGTACCTCGAGCTCGAGTACGCCGAAGGCGACCGGCTGTTCGTGCCTGTCGAGAACCTCGACCGCGTGCAGAAGTACCTGGGCGGGGCGGAAGGCACGCCGGCGCTGCACCGCCTTGGCACGTCGGACTGGACGCGCGCGCGCGGGCGCGCGCGCAAGGTCGTGCAGGACGTCGCCGATGAGCTCCTGAAGATCTACTCGATGCGCGAGGCGCGACCGGGAATCGCGTTCGCACCCGACACGGCGTGGCAGCAGGAGCTCGAGGCTTCTTTTCCTTATGAAGAGACGCCGGACCAGGTCGCGGCGATGGCCGAGATCAAGGCCGACATGGAATCAGACCGGCCGATGGACCGGCTGCTGTGTGGCGACGTCGGCTTCGGTAAGACAGAGCTCGCGCTGCGCGCGGCCTTCAAAGCCGCGATGAGCGGCAAGCAGGTCGCGCTGCTCGCCCCGACGACCGTCCTGGCGCAGCAGCACTTTCATGTTTTTCGCGAGCGGCTCAAGAACTTTCCGGTCGTGGTCGAGATGCT
>DASYZS010000027.1:0-5200 GCA_035945895.1 Candidatus Dormiibacterota bacterium
AGGCAGGAGGCGGTGGACTGAACGTCCGCACCGCTGGACAGACCGCGCGCCGCGCTCTCGCCGCTCGCGATCGCGCCCAGGATCAACGCGCGGTGCGAGATCGACTTGTCGCCCGGCACCTTGACCGTGCCCTGAAGGCCATGGGCCTGCCTGACCGTCGCGATCACTGCGCGGCCCAGCGCTCCCGTACGGCTTTGGCCTCTTCGAACAGCTCCACCAGCCGAGGGTCGTCGGCCTCGACGTGGCGGTAGAGCCTCGCCAGCTCTTTGCTCACGGCATTGAGGACCGCGAGCAGGTTTTCGCGATTCGTCCGGGCGACTCCGGTGTACATGTCGGGGTCGCCCCCTGCGAGGCGGCTCAAGTCGCGGAACCCGCCGGCTGCGATCTTCGCCGCGTCGGGCCAGTCACTGCTTCGCGACACCGCCAGCACGTAGGCGACCGACAGCATGAACGCCGCATGGCTGACGCCGGCGACAAGTCGATCGTGGCTTATGGCGTCCATCACCACCGGGCGTGCGCCCACCGCGCGGACGAGGTCGGTGATCGCGGGCACGTCGCGCGTCAGGATCCACGGCGCACCTTCGAATATCCCGGCGTCGGCGGCGTCAATTCCCGAAGCCTCTTTGCCGCACATCGGGTGACCCCCGATGAGGTCCAGGCCTTCCGCCGCGGCCCACTCCATGACGGTCGCCTTGGTGCTCGCCATGTCGGTCACCGGCGTGCCCTCCGCCACCGGCGGCAGCTCGGCAAAGATCTCGCGCAAGGCATTGATCGGCGCGGCCACGAAGACGACGTCGGCCATGTGCACAATCGCAGGCGAGACGTCCGCGCTGGCGACGATGTTCCGGGCCAGCGCCTTCTGCACCACCAAAGGGTTGCGGTCACACCCGACCACGACGACGTCCGGCCGCGCTCTGTTCAGCGCGAGCGCGAACGACGAGCCCATCAGGCCGAGGCCGACGATCCCAACCGTTGGCAATGCGCTACCCACCACCCCGGATAGGCGCGACTATCCGTGAGGTTGGGCGGCGAAAACGGCCGTTAGGCGCGTCTATCCGATAGTCAAGCACGCCGTTCAGGCCAGCTGTTTTTGCATTGCGCCGAGGAGCCGCCGGACATCCGCCATCAGCCGATCGAAAGCGGCGAAGTCAAGCGACTGCGCCCCGTCCGACAGCGCCTGGTTGGGCTGCGGATGCACCTCGATGATCAGCCCGTTGGCCCCGGCCGCCACGGCCGCGAGCGACATCGGTCCCACGAGCGTCCACTTGCCCGTAGCCTGCGATGGGTCGACGATGACCGGCAGGTGGGACAGCTCGCGCACGAGCGGGACCGCGTTCAAGTCCAGCGTGAATCTCGTTGCGGTTTCGAATGTGCGGATGCCGCGTTCGCACAGGATCACGTTGCGGTTGCCCTGGGACAGGATGTACTCGGCCGCGAGCAACCATTCTTCGATGGTCGAGGACATTCCGCGTTTGAGCAGCACCGGCTTGCCCGCGCGCCCTGCCTCCTGTAGCAGCGCGTAGTTCTGCATGTTGCGCGTGCCGAGCTGGAGGATGTCCGCGTAGCGAGCGACAAGGGCCACGTCGCCAGGGGCGATGACCTCCGTCACCACCTTGAGCCCGGTTTCGTCTCGAGCCTCGGCCATCATCTTCAGGCCCGCTTCGCCAAGACCCTGGAACGAGTAAGGAGACGTGCGCGGCTTGAAGGCGCCGCCGCGGAGGATGCGCGCGCCCTGCGCGGCCACGTGACGGGCCGTTTCGAGAAGCATCTCCTCGCCCTCGACCGAGCATGGGCCGGCCATGATCACGACCTCTTCGGTGCCGATCTTCACGCCGCCGACGTCGACGATCGTGTCGTTGCGGCGGAACTCGCGACTGGCGAGCTTGAAGGGCTTGGTGATCGGGATGATCTCCTGGATGCCACCCAGGTGCGAGAACGCGTCCCGGAACCCAAACGCGTTGCCGCCGATCACGCCGACCAGCGTCCGTTCCTCACCGCGCGAGAGCTCGGCCTTGAGACCGATCTCCTCGACGCGCTCGACGACTGCGTCGATCTCTCCCTGCGTCGCCTGGTGGGACATGACGATGATCACGGCTTCAATGATCCCTGGTTGTCCAGGTCCGCTCTGATCGCCTCCGCCCCGCGTAGGTAGGCGAACCGCATCGCCGCCTGCGGCCGCGGGGTGTTGTAGAGCAGCAGGATACGGATGCACCTTTCCACGCCACGCGGGTTGGGCTGGCGCACCGCGATGTCGTGCCCGCCGAGCATGGGGACGTCCAGCCAGCCGAGGCGCCGCACCGCGTGCGCAGGGAACTCGGCGTTCAGGTCGGGTGTGGTCGTGAAGAAGGCGGCGCCGATCTCGGTCGGGTCGAGGTCGTTGAGGTCGGCCAGCTCGCGCAGCAGCTCCTCGGTGGCCTCCATGATCGCCTCGGCTGTATTGGCTCCGGCCGTCGTTGCGCCCCGGATCCCCCTTACCGGCAAGCGGGGCCGGCCTCCGCTGATCCGACGAGAGATTCGGTGGACAGGTGGTCCGGATGGGAGGCGCCGACGAGCACGCGAGCAAGCGCATTTGTGATGCGTGCGCGAGCGCGCACAGGAGGCAACGATGCAGACGGGCCGCATGGACACCGAAGATCCGTCGGCATCAGCGGCCGGCCCCGCAGGCTTTCAGGAGCTCCCTCACCAAAGACACACCGTCGCCGGCCCGCTCGATCTCGTCCACGATCGCGCTTCCCACCACCGCCGCGTCCAGCTTGCCGCGCAACGCCTTGAGGTGCTCCTGGCGCGAGATCCCAAAGCCCGCCGCGACCGGCAGGGTCGTGCGCTTCTTGACCTCCGCCAGGAGCTCGGCGATGCCCTCCGGCAGCTCCTTGCGCACACCGGTGATGCCCGTCACCGTCACGCAGTAGACGAACCCGCTCGAGTGCGAGCAGATGGCGTCGATGCGGGCGGGCGGAGTCGTCGGCGCCACCATGAACACCGTGTCGAGCCCCGCCGCGCGCAGCCAACCCGCGACGGGTTCTGCTTCTTCGATCGGAAGGTCCGGCACGATGACGCCCGCCACCCCCGCCTGCGCCGCCTGGGCGGCGAACTTGCGCGGGTCGAAGGCAAGGACGGGGTTGATGTAGGTCATCAGCACGACGGGGATTCCCTCCGCCGCGACCGCGGCCGCGACCTCGAGGGCACCCGCGACGGTCATTCCATGCTCCAGCGCCACCTGGCCGGCTCGCTGAATGACCGGTCCGTCGGCGAGCGGGTCGGAGTGCGGGATGCCGATCTCCAGCGCCGCGATCCCCGATTGGGCAAGCCTCTTGCCCACGTCGATCGAGCGCTTCTTCGTCGGGTGCCCGGCCATGATGTAGCCGACGAGCTTAAGGTCGCCGTCTGCCTTGAGCGCGGTCTCGAGTCGAGACGCGGTCTTAGCCTCCATCGATCGCATCCATGTCCTTGTCGCCGCGCCCGGACAGGCACAGAAGGATTCGGCCGCCAGGCCCAAGCTCTCTGGCTATGACTCCGACGTGGTGCAGCGCGTGCGACGGCTCGAGGGCGGGCATGATCCCTTCCAGGCGCGTGCACAGCTTGCACGCCGCGAGCGCTTCCTTGTCCGTGACCGCCACGTACTCGACGCGCTCGATGTCGCGAAGGAACGCGTGCTCCGGTCCGACGCCTGGGTAATCGAGCCCGGCGCTGATCGAATGGGTCGGAAGTATCTGGCCGTCGCCGTCCTGCAACACGTACGAGTACGACCCGTGCAGCACACCCGGCCGGCCGCCCACCAGCGAGGCGGCGTGCTCGCCGGTGCGAATGCCTTTGCCCGCGGCTTCGACGCCGACCAGCGCGACATCGCGGTCATCCAGAAAGGCGGTGAAGATTCCGATCGCGTTCGACCCTCCGCCGACGCACGCGACCACGAGGTCGGGCAGCTTGCCGTCGAGCGAGAGGTACTGCTCGCGGGCCTCGTCGCCGATCACGCGCTGGAGGTCGCGCACCATCTCGGGATACGGATGGGGCCCGACGACGGATCCGATGATGTAGTGCGTCGTCCGCACGTTGGTGACCCAGTCGCGGATCGCCTCGGTGGTCGCGTCCTTGAGCGTCTTGGAACCGCTCGTCACCTCGCGGACCTCCGCCCCCAGCAGTTTCATGCGCCTCACGTTCATCGCCTGGCGACGCATGTCCTCGGTGCCCATGTACACCGTGCACTCGAGACCAAATCGCGCGCACACGGTGGCGGTGGCCACGCCGTGCTGGCCCGCGCCCGTCTCGGCGATGATCCGCTTCTTCCCCATCCGCAACGCGAGCAGCGCTTGGCCCACGGCGTTGTTCAGCTTGTGCGCTCCGGTGTGACACAGGTCCTCGCGCTTGAAGTGGATGTGCGTGCCGCCGAAGTGCTCGCTCAGCCGGGTCGCCGCGTAAAGCGGGGTCGGGCGGCCGATGAACGCCCGGCGATGGCCTGCCATCTCGAGCTGGAACTGGGGGTCGGCCTTGGCCTCGTGCCACATGTCCTCGAGCTCGTGCAATGCGCTCATCAGCGTCTCCGGGACGTACTGCCCGCCGAAGGCGCCGAAGCGCCCGTCGACGGGATGCGTCAGCCCGGCGCGAACGCTCATGTCAGGGCTTCGGCGATGCGCACCGCGCGGATGAACGCGCGCACCTTCTCCGGATCCTTGACGCGCACGCTCGACTCGACCCCACTCGAAACGTCGACGCCGTAAGGCATGAATCCGCTCACGACCTTGCCCACGTTACCCGGTTCCAGGCCGCCTGCGATGAACACCTGGCGCTCGGCGATGAGTGGTCGCGCGAGCTCCCAGTCCCAGGTCCGGCCGGTGCCGCCTCGCTGGTCGGCCGACCACGAATCGAGCATGATCGGATCGGGCCAGGCGTCGGCGCCGGGGATCGTGCCCTCCCTGACCTTGAACACTTTCATGACCGGGCGGCCCACCTCGAACCCCGCCGGCTCCGATCCATGGAGCTGCAGCAGGTCGAGGTCGAGGAAGTCGCCGATCTGCCGCACCTCGTCGGGTGGCTGGTCGATGAAGACCCCGACGATCTTTGGGCGCACGTCGAGCTCGTCGAGCACCGCCTTCGCCTCCTCGGGCGTCACCCGCCGGTCGGAGGTGCAGAAATGGAACCCGATCAGGTCGGCGCCGGCCTCGACCGCCGCTAGGGCGCCGGCGAGGTCGCAGATGCCGCAGAT
>DASYZS010000028.1:0-6978 GCA_035945895.1 Candidatus Dormiibacterota bacterium
GAACTCCTGGCCATTGCCCAGCAGCCGGAGAAACTCCCCGGCGTGCGTCCCGCCGGTGACCAGCATGATCTCGGTCACCCCGGCCCCGACCAGGGCCTCGATGGCGTAGTTGATCATCGGCCGGTCGTAGATCGGCAGCAGGTGCTTGTTGGTGATTCGCGTCAGGGGATGGAGGCGGCTTCCGGTGCCGCCGGCGAGTATTACGCCCTTCATCGCCACCGGATTCTAGGCCCGAGGGGGTATGGGGCCACAACGCCTTGTGGCAGACTGGCGAACGCAAGCTCGCCATGGCACGACCCGAGAACTGGCCGCGAACAATCCTGCACGTCGACCTCGACGCGTTCTACACCTCCGTCCATCAACGCGACGATCCCAATCTTCGTGGAGTCCCCGTGGCTGTGGCCGGGCGGTCCAGGCGCGCGGTCATCATGGGCGCGTCGTACGAGGCCCGAACCTACGGCGTGCGCTCCGCGATGCCTCTTCACGAGGCTTTGCAGCTCTGTCCTCAGCTCACGGTGGTGGCGCCTGACGGAGCTCGCTACCGCGAGGCGAGCCGTCTTGTCCATCAGATCTTCCGCCGCTTCACGTCACCGGAGCTGGTCGAGGGAATCGCCCTCGACGAGGCCTACATCGACGTCACGGCGCGGACCCGTCACGGAACCGCCACGCCCGAGGAGGTCGCGCGACGGATCAAGTTCCAGGTCCATACCGAGGTCGGACTGACGGCCTCGGTTGGCGCAGCCACCTCCAAGCTCGTGGCGAAGGTGGCCAGCGGCACGCGCAAACCCGATGGGCTCGTCCTGGTCCCGCCCGGCACGGAGGCGGACTTCCTGGCACCGCTGCCTGTCGGCGTCATCCCCGGGCTTGGGCCCAAGACCGAGGAGCGCCTGCACGCCATGGGGCTGCGCACCGTCGGCGCGCTGGCTGCTTACGAGACGCAGCGACTCGTCCAGGCTATGGGCACGAACGGCGCGGTCCTGCAGCGCCTTGCCCAGGGACGCGACCGCACTCCAGTCGACGGGAGCAGGCCGGCGAAAACCATCTCGGCCGAGACCACGTTCGAGACGGACGTGAGCGACCGGGGCGAGCTCGAGCACGCGCTGCGCGACCTCACGGACCGCGTGACGGAGCGCCTCAAGACGGACGGTGTGCGAGCGCGCACCGTCTACGTGAAGCTCAAGCTTCCTGACTTCAGGCTGGTGAGCCGCCAGGTGAGCCGGACGAGCCCGACCGACGACGTCGAGACGATCTTCCGCGCCGCGCGTTCCGCGCTGGAGAAGTCGCACGTGGAGTCGCGGGCGGTGCGGCTGATCGGGGTTGGCCTGTCCGGCCTCGAGCACCCAGACTCTGAGGGCCTGCAGCAGCTGAACCTCGGCCTCGACTAGCAGTCCTCCCCGGCGTTCGATCTATGACCGGCCGCGGCAGCGCGGCCAGCACGTCGCCCACCGTCCGCCAGCCGAGCTTCTCTCGCGCCCGGACGATCAAAGCCCGGAACACCATCGCCGTCGCCCGGGCGTCGTCGAGCGCTGCATGCGCCGGCGTCACGTCGAGCCCCAGCTCCTCCACCAGGCGCGCGAGGCCTGGGGTCTGCCCTTTGGGTAGGTCGAGGACGAGGCGGGCGAGGGCCGTGGTGTCGATGATGGGGTGCTCGAGCGGATTCTCGAGTCCGCGGCCCACGAGCCACGTATCGAACGCATCGTGGCTGTGCTCGACCAGCACGGCGCCGTACGCGAACCTCAGGAACCCACGCCGTGCATCCTTGAACTCGGGCGCACCGATGAGCATGGAGCGGTCGATGTGATGACGCTTGCGCGCGTACGGATTGATCGGAGCGCGGCAGTCGACGAGCGTGTCGAAAAAGGACAACGTCTGGTTGAGCGTGAAGCGCTCGGCCCCAATCTCCAGGACGAGGAAGGGGGCGTTGCCCGTGGTCTCCACGTCGAGCGCCACAAACTGGGCATCTTCGAGCCTGGTCTTCTCGCCGACCTCGGGCGCGTCCACCGCGATCTCTTCCCAGGGCACGGGCGCGGTGGCGCCGCGGGGTTTGAGAAACAGCTGCCTGGACGGCGTATTCACCGCGCCTCCGCGAGTGCGCGTCGCGCCCATGCGATCTCGTCGCCGCTGACTGCGCGGAGCAGGAGGATCGCGACTCCGTAGACGACGGCGCCGGCCGCGATGGGAATCAACACTGCGTATCCGTGCAGGTTGGAAAGGGGATAGATCGCGACGCCCATCACCAGGCCGGCGAGGATTACGCGCCAGCTGACTCCCAGCACCTGCACGCGACCGACATGACGGGCGGTCAGGATCCAGCCGCTGATGCCGAGCACGAGCTCCGTCGCTACGGTCGCCCAGCTCGCGCCGACATAACTGAAAGGTGGGATCAGGGCGAGGTTCAGGGCGACGTTCGCCAGGAGGCTCCAACCAGCGGCCCAGGAAAATGACGACTGCCGGTCGGACGCGCTGAGCGCGCCGATGAAGACATTGTTGGTGAAGGCCATGCCGAGGGCGAGGGCAAGGATCTTCAGCGGCGTCTCCGAAGGTCCGAAACCGGTGGGTCCGAAAAGCAGCGGCGCGAGCGGCCCCGCGAGCACGAATATGCCCACGCTTGCGGGCCAACCCATCAGCAGGAGCGCCTTGTAGAAGCGATTCAGCGCGTCGAGCATCTCCCCCGGACGCTCGCGGAAATAGACCGACAGCACCGGGAAAACGACCGACAGAAACGTGATCGGGATGAAAAGCAACGACTCGATCGGCTTGTACGCGGCTGCGTAGTAGGACGCGTCCACACGCCCATGGAAGAGAAGGACGAGCGGCTGATCGATCCGGAAATAGAGGATCGTGAGGACGAACGTCAGCGCGAACGGAAGCCCTTTCCAGAACCACTCGCGAAGCAGAGGCGCCTCGAAGCTCAAGCCGATGACGGCGATTCGCTTGGCCGCGAGCACTATCGAGAAGTAGACGCAGTCGAACCCGTACTGTGCGGCGTAAGCCCAGACGTAATAGGCGACACCCTGGTTGGTCCGGCCGCCATAGACGATCAGAGCGAGGAGCAAGACGCTTTCGAGAATCACCGCGATGGCCTCGAAGCCAAGCTCCTGCACCGCGTATAGGCCGTTGCGCAGCAGCGTCGAGTACGAAGTCAGGACCATGAGCACGAACGCGGGAGCGATGAGGTCGCCCAGGCCTATCGGGTACACCAGGGCCGCGAGGAGCAAAAGCGCGGCCACCGAGAGCACCAGCCGCGCCGACATGACGTTGCGCAGGTAGCGCTGGATCTCGGTGCGGTGCCGGGCGCCCTCGCGGACGAAGAGCACGTTGAAACCGAGGTCGAGGACGACGCTCGATATGGCCGTCAGGTTGACCAGCGCGGTGAAGACCCCGTAGTGCTGATTGCCGAGCTTGCGGATCATGTAGAGGACCGTGACGAGCGCGATCAGGCGCGCGATCACCTTTGCGGTGAGCACAAGAGTCGAGTTCCGAAGTGCTCGCGAGCCGAGCCCGAGACTGGACGCGGGCGCCGTTGGTGCTGAGTCGCTGGCTGACAACTGGTTCAAATCGTAGGCCGGGTTAGACTCCATCGACACGATGGCAGATCGAGTTCGAATCCTCAGTGGCATGCGGCCGACTGGCCGTTTCCACCTCGGCAACTACCTCGGCGCCGCCCAGAACTGGGTCGATCTGCAGTCCAAATACGAGTGCTTCTACTTCGTGGCGGACTACCACGCGCTGACGACGGAGCCCGACGGCCACAAAGCCGAGGACAAGGTCTTCGACCTGACGGCGGACCTCCTGGCGGTGGGTATCGATCCGAAGCGGAGCGTGCTGTACCTCCAGTCGAAGGTGCCCGAAGTTGCGGAGCTGACCCTGCTGCTGTCGATGGTCACGCCGTTGAGTTGGGTGCAGCGCGTGCCGACATTCAAGGAGATGGCGAAGAAGCATCCGGACAACGTGAACCTCGGCCTCTTCTCCTATCCGGTCCTCCAGGGCGCCGACATCCTGATCGTCAAGGGGACTGGTGTCCCGGTGGGCAAGGATCAGCTCGCCCACATCGAGCTCGTTCGCGAGGTGGCTCGCAGGTTCAACCGGACTTACGCGCCAGTGCTGCCCGAGCCCCAGGCCCTGCTCACCCAGACGCCTCTGGTCAAAGGCACCGACGGCAAGCAGCGGATGTCCAAGACCGTCGGCAACATCGTCGGCGTCACCGACGATCCAGAGGTGATCCGCAAGCAGGTTCACAGCATGGTCACGGACGTGAAGCGACCGCGCAAGATCGACCCGGGCCACCCTCGGCAGTGCAACGTCTGCGCGTTCTACAAGTACTTCTTCGACGACTGGCAGCACTACTGGGACCTGTGCCGCAAAGCTCAGATCGGGTGCAACGAAAAGAAGCAGATCCTCGCCGAGCGGATCATCGAACGGTTCGCCCCGTTCCGTGAAGCTCGCTCCGAGCTGTCGCCGGAGCTCGTCAACTCGATCCTCGACGAGGGCAGCGAGAAGGCTCGCGATGTTGCTCGCCAAACGCTGCGCGAAGTTCGCGCCGCGGTGGGCCTGCCTGCTTACACCAGTCGTTAAGATTTGAGCCGGATGGCAGACGCTCCGTCGCCGAGGCGACTCAGCCGCCGAACTTTCATCGGCTGGTGGATGGCAAGCGTTCTCACCGCATTTGCGGCGGCGGCCGTGCTTCCGATCCTCCCGTTCTTGTGGCCTGCCGCCCCGAAAGGGCAGAAGAAAGGGGCGCTGACGATCTCGCTCGATACTGCGATCGATCAGCTACAGGACGGCTCGGCCACCAAATTCACGGCGCCGACCAGCCCCAACTCGGCGTTCATCATGGCCGACGGCGGCGGCGACAACGCGCCCGGTGACCTGGCGTTCGGCGGCTACGTCGCCAAGTCGGGCGGCAAGGTGCAGGTGTTCGCGCAGAACTGCTCGCACCTTGGGTGCTCGATCAACTTCAACCAGGACGCGAAGACCTTCGACTGTCCGTGTCACGGGTCTCGCTTCCACCTCGATGGAACAGTCCTGCGCGGGCCGGCGCAGAACCCCCTCTCGCACCTGACCTGGAAGCAGGGCGACACCTCGAACGAGATCCAGATCGACGGGATCGTCCTGGGGTTCTAGACGATGGCGATTCCTCACCCGCGCGACATCCAGGTGGCGGTCGTCGATTGGCTCGACCAACGCTATCCGTTCACCGAGGACGTCGACAAGGCGCTCTATCAGCGCGTCCCCAACTTCGCCAACGCCTTTTACTACTGCTTCGGCGGGATGGTCTTCGTTCTCATCCTCTTCCAGCTCCTCACCGGAATCCTGCTTGCGCTCTACTACGTGCCCGACGCGTCCGGGAATCCGGCCCCGGCCTACAGCAGTGTGCTGTTCATCCAGAACAACGTCTATCTCGGATGGCTGATCCGGGGGGTCCATTTCTGGAGCGCGAATCTGCTGATCATCATGGTCCTGCTCCACATGGCCCGCGTGTACTGGACCGGTTCCTATCGCGCCCCCCGAGAGCTGAACTGGGTCGTCGGCGTGACGATGCTCATCATCATCCTCGCCCTTGCCCTGACCGGGTACCTACTCCCTTGGGACACCAAGGCGTATTTCGCGACAGAGGTCACGATCAAGATCACGGCCGGCATCCCCATCGCACCCGTAAGCGAATTCATCAAGCAGCTTCTCCAGGGCGGCCCCGTAGTTGGTCCGCCGACCCTTCAGCGCTTCTTCACGCTCCACGTGTTCGTTCTGCCGGCGTTGATCGTCCTGTTGATGTATATCCACTTCAAGCTGATTCGAGCGCACGGTATATCGGAGCCAATGTGAGCAAACAAGACATCGAGAAAGAAGGACCTGGAGCCGCAGTCGCCGCACCCAGAGAGGTCGAGATCGTAGAAGTCGAGTCGGCCGGCGGCCACGCGCTGGAGCCGGAGTACAAGCGGCTCCCGATCGGCCCCGACCACATCCTCTACCCGATCATCGCGACCCTCGCCGCGTTTCAGTTCATATTCGGCGAGCCTGGACACCACCTCGCGGACGACATGCCAGAAGACGAGACGCACCCGTTCTTCCCGGACCACTTCTGGCCGTACCCCGTGATCATGATCGTCATGCTCGTCACGGTCGGTTTGCTCGCCGCATTTCTGCAAAAGAACCTGCAGCTCGAGGCGTCGGCCGATCCTCGCGCCGTCACCATCCCGCGACCGGACTGGTATTTCCTGTTCCTGTTCCAGTTCCTGAAGCTGGGCAATGAATTCGTCTTCTCGATCGTCATCGGCACCGTGGCGATCGTCCTGCTGATCATCTTTCCGTTCCTCGACCAGATCATGGGCCCGCGCATGGCGCATCGTCTGGGCTGGAAGAAGTGGCCGGTGCCCGGGCGCAACGTCATCACGGGCACGGTCTTCGTCCTGTCGCTCGTGGCGATCGCGCTGCTCGAGGTGTGGGCGCTGGCGGGCCCGACCTTCTGCTTACCCTGGTTCGTCAACAGCCCCGTCTGCGGAGCCTGACGGACCCGGTAAGCGGTTTCTGCCGGCACAAACTTGAGACTCACCGTCAGGTAACCGGTTTCTGCCGGCAGAAACTTGAGACCCGGACCGGGAAGGTTCCCCTAAGTGCGCGAGTCGTACAGCTGCTTCGTCAACTCCATCTGCGCGAGGTGCTCGCGCGCGTGACCGTAGTTCGAGATCATCCACTCGATCCCGGGGCGAGGCGGCCGGTCGCCGCGCGGCCGAAGCTCCGTGAGGTCGGCGGCCGTGGCGGCGGCGACCAGCTCGGCCATCTCTTTGTCGGCCGCGTCGATCATCTCCAGCAGGCGCTGGGCCCCCAGCTCCACGTGAAACTCTGACTCGCGGTCGCGCTGCGTGGGCGCCGAGCGCACCGAGCGCATCATCTCGAGCTCAGAACCAAGCGTGTGCGTGACGAGCACCGCCAGGGAGTTGGCCTTGGGCAGCGGACGCCAGTTCAGGGTTCCGTCGTCGA
>DASYZS010000029.1:0-4320 GCA_035945895.1 Candidatus Dormiibacterota bacterium
CGCGCGACTTCTCCTCGTCCGTGTGGGGGGCGTGGTCGGTGCTCACGATGCCGATCACACCGCGTCGAAGGCCATCGACGAGCGCGGCGCGGTCGGCTTCCGTGCGCACTGGTGGCAGCACCTTCATGGCGGCGCCGACCCGCTCGAAGTCCCGGTTCGTGAGCAGGAGGTATTGGGGACACGTCTCGAGGGACAGCGAGGTGCCGTTCTGTATGGCGTCTTCCGCCGCCCTGAGACCCAGAGCGCTCGACAGGTGCGCAACGTGCAGGTGTGCGCCCGCGTCCCGCGCCACCGCGGCCGCTGCGGAGATCGCGACGGCCTCCGCCTCCGGCGGCCGCGACTCGAGCAGGTCTTCGTACGTGAGGAGCGGCCTGCGAAACGCCGCCAGGATCGCCGGGTCTTCCGCATGGATGGCCAGGGGCAGGCCCAGGCGCGCGATGGTGGGCGCCAGGCGCGCAAGCGTTCCATAGTCGGCCGGGGGCTCGACGTCGGGGTCGTCGGCGTCGAGCGAGCTGATGATCTGCTTGCGGCTCAGGCTGAAGGAGTACGCGAGGTAGGCCTTGAAGCCGACCGCGCCCGCCGCCGCCAGTCCCTCCAGCCGCTCGGGCGTGGAGCTCGAACGGATGAGGCCCCACAGGCCGAAGTCGACCAGCGCCCGGCTTCGGGCCAGGGCGGCCTTGGCCTCGAGGACGCCGGCGCTGTCCACGGCCGGCACCGTGTTGGGCATGTCCAGCACGACGGTGACGCCGCCCGCGGCCGCGGCGGCGGTGAGCGTCCCGAAATCCTCCTTCTCGGGAAAGCCCGGGTCCCGGCTGTGGACGTGCACGTCGACGGCGCCCGGCAACACGTACCTGCCTCTCGCGTCGACGATCTTGCCCTTCGGCTCGAGTTGGGGCTCGACCTTCGTGATCACTCCGTCGTTGATCAGCACATCGGCGACCCGCGGACCGTCATTGGTGTAGACCGTGCCGCCGCGGATCAGCAGCTCAGTCAAGGACGAGGTCGTGAATCCGGAACAGGGGTGAGTACGGAATGCGGGCCTCGCGGATGTTCTCTTCCCCACCCTCACCGCGATCGAGCACAACCACGAGGTGGATGACGTCGAGGCCCGCGTCACGCAGCGCCTGGATCGAGCGCAGCGAATCACCGCCCGTGGTGACGACGTCCTCGATGACGGTCACACGCTCGCCCGGTGCGAAGCGACCCTCGAGCTGCTTGCCGGTGCCGTAGCCCTTCGGTTCCTTGCGCACGAGCATGAGCGGAAAGCCTGTCTCCATCGACACCGCGCCGCCCAGAAGCACCGCGCCAAGCTCGGGCGCGGCCAGCCGCTGCGTTTCTCTGGGGACCAGCGGCGCCAGGTGCGCGCCGATCCGCTTCAGGAGCTGCGGATCGGTCTCGAAAAGGAACTTGTCGAAGTAGCGGTTGGATCTCTTGCCCGAGCGAAGGACGAAATCGCCCTTCAGGTAGGAGGCGGCGACAAGGTCGCGAGCCAGCGCCTCCCTCTCCCCGATCACCGCCTCAATCTACTTTGTTTACCCGCGAGCGCCGGCACTCGATGAGTTGGGTCTTTAGTCGAGCGGATAGAAGCAGGCCGCCAGGTGCTCGTCCCCGAACGACTCGAGTGGCGGAATCTCCTCGGCGCAATGTTCTTTCGCGCGCGGGCAGCGCGTGCGAAACCGGCATCCGCTCGGAGGATTGACCGGCGACGCGACGTCGCCCTGGATGATGGTGCGCTCGCGTCGCATCTCGACCACGGGGTCAGGAATCGGAATGGCGGACAGCAAGGACCCCGTGTACGGATGGCGCGGCCGCTTGTACAGCTGTGTCCCCGGCGACATCTCCATGATCTTTCCGAGGTACATCACGGCAATGCGGTTGGAGATGTGCTTCACGACCGACAGGTCGTGGGCGATGAAGAGATACGTCAGGTTGAACTTCGACTGCAGCCGCTCGAGCAGGTTGATGATCTGCGCCTGGATCGAGACGTCGAGCGCAGAGATCGGCTCGTCGCACACGATGAAGCTCGGCTCGACGGCCAGAGCTCGCGCGATCCCGATCCTCTGGCGCTGGCCGCCGGAGAACTCATGCGGATAGCGGTCCGCGTACCGGGGGTTGAGTCCGACGACCCGGAGCAGCTCCCGGATTCGTTCCTGTCGCGCCTTGCCCTTCGCCAGGTGGTGAACGTCGATCGGCTCGCCGATGATGTCGCCGACAGTCTGGCGCGGATCGAGCGACGCGTATGGGTCCTGGAAGATCATCGCCACGTCTCGCCGCAGGGCCCGCAGCCGCTCTCCCCCGAGATTGGTGATGTCTTCTCCCTTGAACTCGATCTTGCCGGCGGTCGGCTTCAGCAGGCGGATGACCGTGCGTCCAAGCGTCGACTTGCCGCACCCAGACTCTCCGACGAGCCCAAGGGTCTCACCCGTCTTGATCTCCAGGTCCACGCCGTCGACCGCGTGCACATGGCCGATCGTGCGCTGGAGCACTCCCGACGCCACGGGGAACCACACCCTCAAGTCGGTGATGGAGACGAGCGGATCGGCCGCCGTCCACGCTCGGGTCAGCGGCTTGACTGCCGTCTTGACGGTGGTCTCAGGCACCTTTCAGCTCCGCCCCCGATTGTGTGACCCAGCAAGCCGCCTGCTGCGTGTCGCCTACCGGCGCCAGGCGCGGCGTGTCCCGCGTGCAGCGTTCGACCTTGAAAGCGCACCGCGGATGAAATGCACAGCCTTCAGGCAGGTCGATCAGGTTGGGCGGCAGACCCTCGATGGCCTTCAGCGGCTCGTGCCGCTCGGCGTCGAGGCGCGGGATGGAACGCAGCAAAGACCACGTGTACGGATGCCTGGGGTGCGCGAACACGTCAGTCGTTGGGCCTTCCTCTACGATCCGGCCGGCATACATGACGATCACGCGCTGGCACATTCCCGCCACGACGCCGAGGTTGTGGGTGATCAGCATCGTCGCGGTGCCGAACTCTTTGTTGACATGCCGCAACAGATCGAGGATCTGCGCCTGAATCGTCACGTCGAGCGCTGTGGTCGGCTCGTCGGCAATGAGCACTTCGGGCGTCGTGGTCAGACCCATCGCGATCATCACGCGCTGGCGCATCCCGCCCGAGAACTGGTGCGGGTAGTCTCGCGCGCGCTCCGCCGCAGACGGTATGCCCACTCGACTCAGCATGTTCACGGCCGATGCCATCGCCTTCTTCGCGTCCATTCCGAGGTGCAGCCGCACCGGCTCTGCCACCTGCCATCCCGTCCGGTAGACGGGATTGAGCGACGTCATGGGGTCCTGGAAGATCATCGCGATCTCCTTGCCGCGCAGCTCGCGCATCTCCTCCTCGGTGTTCTTGGTGAGATCGTGGCCTTTGAAGAGAACGCTGCCGCTGACGATTTTGCCTGGCCGCTGAAGCCGCATGATGCTGAGCGCGGTCACGGACTTGCCGCAGCCCGACTCTCCGACGATGCCAAGCGTCTCGCCAGGGTTGAGCTCGAACGACACACCGTCGACGGCTTTGACAGTGCCGTCCTTGGTGTTGAAGACGGTGTGGAGGTCTTTTACTTCGAGGAGAGGCTGAGCCAACTCTTCTAGGACTTCAGCCGCGGATCGAATGCATCGCGGACCGCATTGCCGAAGACGTTCGAACAGAGAACGGTGACGAAGATCATGATGCCCGGGAAGTAGACGAGATAGGTCGAGTGGAAGAAGTAGGTCTGGGCATTGGTCAGCATGTTGCCCCAGCTCGGCGTAGGTGGCTGAATCCCGAGACCGAGGAAGTCAAGGGCAGCCTCGACCAGGATGATCTGGCCCACGCCGAGGCTCGCCGCCACGATGAGCACAGGCAGCACGTTTGGAAGCAGGTGCCGGATCATCAGGCGGATCGGCCTGGCGCCGATGGATCGGGTTGCCAGGATGAAGTCCCGCTCCTTCACTGAAAGCACCTCGCCGCGCACCAGTCTTGCCACGTTGCCCCACCCGACCGACGCGATGATCGCCGCGAGCGTGACCGCGTTGGGTCGGAAAAGGATCGACATGAGGATGAAAAGAAAGATGGCCGGGATGGCCAGCACCATGTCCACAAAGCGCATCAAGAGGTCGTCGATCCAACCGCCGAAGTAGCCCGCGGCCATGCCGACGCCGGTTCCCACCGTGAGAGACATCGCGACCGTGAGGAACGCGATGCCCAGGCTCACGCGGCCGCCCCAGATCAGGCGCGTCAGCGTGTCGCGCCCGAGCTCGTCGGTGCCGAGCAGGTGGGGGTGGCCGGGCGCCTTGAAGGTCGAAGAAAGGTCGATCGTTTGCGGCTGGTAGTGCGTCAGG
>DASYZS010000030.1:0-12698 GCA_035945895.1 Candidatus Dormiibacterota bacterium
ATACGGCCGCGGGTTACGTGCCATCATCGAAGCAAGCGATCTACCGAACAAGCGGAGGAGTCACATGACCGCCGACGGACACTTCCAGGTTCCCCAGCCGACGAACGAGGCGGTCCGCTCCTACGCGCCGGGCGACCCGCATCGCAAGACGCTCAAATCCCGCCTCGCTGAGCTGACCGACGCGCGGACGGAAGTTCCCATGCTCATCGGTGGCGAGCGGCGCTGGGGTGCGTCGCGAGGGGACATCCGTTCGCCCCACCGCCACGAGCTCGCGATCGCGGAATACGCCGTTGGTGGTGCAAAAGACATCGACGACGCCGTCAACGCCGCGCTGGCCGCGCGGAAGATGTGGGCCGCGACCTCCTACCAGGAACGCGCGGCAGTCTTGCTGCGAGCCGCCTCGCTGCTTGCGGGCCCGTGGCGGGACACGGTCAACGCGGCGACGATGCTGGGTCAATCCAAGACGGTGCACCAGGCCGAGATCGACGCCGCGTGCGAGACGATCGACTTCTGGCGCTACAACGCGTATTTCGGCGACCAGCTGCTGCGCAACCAACCGTTCAACGACGGGACGGCGTGGAACCGACTCGAATATCGCCCTCTCGAAGGCTTCATCTTCGCGGTCAGCCCCTTCAACTTCACCTCGATCGCGGGCAACCTGCCGACGGCGCCAATGCTCATGGGCAACACCGTCGTGTTCAAGCCCGCGACGCAGACACTCCTGGTGAGCCACTTCCTGATGGAAGTGCTCATCGAGGCGGGCATGCCGCCTGGCGTCATCAACCTGGTCAGCGGCAGCGCTTCCGAGATCTCGAACAAGGTGCTGAGCCACCAAGAGCTCGCCGGGGTTCATTTCACGGGCTCGACCGAGGTGTTCCAGGGAATGTGGCGTGAGGTCGGACAGAACATCGAGCGGTACCGAACATACCCGCGCCTCGTCGGTGAGACTGGCGGCAAAGACTTCGTGCTCGCGCATGATTCGGCCGATACCGACGCTCTGCGCACGGCGCTGGTGCGCGGCGCCTTCGAGTACCAGGGACAGAAGTGCTCGGCCGCATCGCGGGCCTACATCCCGCAGTCGATGTGGAAGGCGATGCGCTCCGAGCTGGTGGATCTGGTCGAAGCGATACCGCAGGGTGACGTGGCGGACTTCCGCAACTTCATGGGCGCGGTCATCGACGAGCGCGCATACCGCAATCACATGAGCGCCATCGACTACGCAAAGAAGCAAGAGACCGCGAAAGTCATCGCCGGCGGCAAGGGCGACGACTCGGTCGGGTGGTTCATCCGGCCGACCGTGATCGAGACGACCGACCCCAACTTCAAGCTCATGCGCGAAGAGCTGTTCGGTCCCATCCTCACCGTGTATCCGTACGCAGACGGGAAGTACGACGAGACGCTCGAGCTCTGCGACCGGACCAGCCCCTACGGGTTGACCGGTGCGGTTTTCGCGCGCGATCGCCAGGCCATTCGCACCGCTTCAGAAAAGCTCGTCAATGCTGCGGGCAACTTCTACATCAACGACAAACCGACTGGCGCCGTCGTCGGGTTGCAGCCTTTTGGCGGGGCGCGTGCATCCGGCACCAACGACAAGGCCGGATCGTTCTTGAACCTGATCCGCTGGGTCAGCCCGCGCGTGATCAAAGAGACGTACGCGCCGCCGACCGACCACCGCTATCCGTTCATGGAAGACGACCACGAGCGAGGCGCGATCTAAGCCCACGGTTCGTTACGAGGTCGATGGGGCGGTCGTCACCGTCACCATCGACCGGTCCGAGGTGCGCAACGCGGTCGATCCGAAGACAGCCGGAGCGCTCTACGACGCCTTTAACGAGTTCGACGCCGACGACCGGCTGGCGGTCGCTGTGCTCACCGGGTCGGGCGGCAACTTCTGCGCCGGCTTCGACCTGAAGGCGCTTGCGGTCGAGCCGTCGGGCTACGTCACGGAGGACCGCGGACCCATGGGCCCGACGCGAATGAACCTCAGCAAGCCGGTGCTGGCGGCGGTCGAAGGCTACGCGGTCGCGGGAGGGCTCGAGCTGGCGCTGTGGTGCGACTTCCGCATCGCCGCTAGCAGCGCCACGTTGGGGGTCTTCAACCGGCGGTTCGGAGTGCCGCTCATAGACCTCGGCACCGTGCGACTGCCGCGGATGGTCGGCCAGGGTCGTGCGCTCGAGCTCATCCTGACGGGCCGGCCCGTGAAAGCCGATGAGGCGCTTCGCATCGGGCTCGTCGAGCGCATCGCCGAACCGGGACGCGCGCTCGAGGATGCGCAGAGAGTCGCCCGGGAGATCGCAGCATTCCCTTCGGCAGGCCTTCGTGCGGACCGGAAGAGCGTGCTCGCGCAGTGGTCCATGAGCATCGATGACGCGGCGCGAAACGAGCATCGAGGAGGCGCCGCCGTCATTGCCTCTGGGGAAGCTCGCGAGGGCGCTCGGCGATTTGCGGAAGGCGAAGGGCGACACGGGTCATGAGGGCCAGAGCGCCCAGCTCGAGCAGCAGGACCGGCAGTGGGCCCCAGAACGGCTCGCCCTCGACGGCGAAAACGCCGGCCAGGACGTAGACCCAGGCCCAGCCGGTAGGGCCCGATCGGAGCACCAACCAACCGGCCAGGCCGAGCATGGCGAAGTCGTCGAGATGCATGTAAGGGCTCGCCAGCATCCCTCCCACCAGTGCGGTTGCGTAGACGAGCTCGATGCGCCCGTGGCGGAGGCGATAGACGAGCAGCATGGTCCAGGTGGCGATGAAGATCTGGACTGGCCGCGCCGCGTCGCCGACTATGTACGCCAGGGTCAGCTCACGATTCACGGGCACGTTCGCGGCAAAGTTCAATCGGTCCAGGTAAGCGCTGACTCCATGGGACCCGAGTGCCACCGCGGATAGTGCCGCCAGCGCGCCGAGCGTGACCACGCTGCCGGCAAACGCGCGATCTTGCCGCGCCGCGAGGAGTGCGAGCGGAAGCAGGAACGCGAGCTGCGGCTTGAGCACCAGAACGCCCAGTGCGACTCCCGCCCACCATGGATGGTTCGTGCGCAGCAGCGCGTACGAGCCGGCGACGCCGGCCGCCACGATGAGCCCAGGCTGGCCCAGCTGCAGGCCATAGATCACGGGCAGCCAGCCCACAGCCGCAAATAGATAGAGGACGCGAAGGCGTCCCGCGTTGGGCGCCGCCCACAACCAACACAGGACGAGCGCTGCAACGAGCATGGCGCTCCACGCCCAGTAAGCGATCGGATAGGGCGGGGCTGTGAAGGGAGTAGCCAGCCAGGCGACGGGGGGTGGGCTGATGTAGCGCGCGAGCTCGGCGACGGTGATTCCGGAGCCGATGGCGGACAACTCCGCTTGCTGCAGGTTCAGGTCGTAGATGGAGGACCAGCCGTGCGCCAGCCCGATTCGGGCGGCCGCGAAATAGAAAGTGAAGTCGTTGTGAAAGTGGTTCGCCGCATACGCGGCCACCCATTGGTAGAGGTCGAAGGCGGCAAAAAGCACCGCGGTCACGCCGCCGGCCGCGACGCCGAGGTTGCGCCGGCGGACGGAAGCCTGCATCACGCGCGGAGGTTACCGTTTAGGGCGGTGGTCTCCACGGCTTTTGACGCCAGGACGATCGAGCTGAGGGACGGGACGAAGCTGCAGCTTCGCCCGATCGTGCCCGAGGACGAGCCGCTTCTCCACGAGGCGGTCGCGAGCATGTCGGAGCGCACGGTGTACTTCCGGTTCTTCTCCCCGATCAAGCGCATGTCGGACGCGCTCGCGCATCGTCTCGCGGTGGTCGACTACCACGATCGGTTCGCGATCGTGGCGACTACGCACCGGCCCAATGGCAGGGAGAGAATTGTCGGCGTCGCCCGCTACGACCGCGCCCGCGACACCGAGGTCGCGGAGGTTGCGCTCGCCGTCATCGACGAGTTCCAGCGGCGAGGACTGGGCGGCGTCCTGCTCGGCGAGCTGGCCCGCGTCGCGAGGGTGGAAGGGATCAAGAGCTTCCAGCTCATCGTCCTGCCCGAGAACAGCGAGATGCTTGGACTCCTGCGCAAGATGGGCTGGATCCACCAGGCAAAACTGAGCGGCGGCATGTACGAGATCAGCTTTGACATCCCCGAGCAGTAGCCGCGCTCTCGGCGACATCGACACCGCAGATTTCCGGGCCGCGGCGCACCGAGCGGTCGAATGGGTTGCCGTTTACCTCGACGAGATTCGGGAGCGGCCCGTGTTTCCGGCGGTCGCACCCGGAGACATCCGTCGCGCGCTGCCGTCTGTGCCTCCGGAGCAAGGCGAAGCCCTCGACCGCATCCTCGACGATTTCGAACGCCTGATCCTCCCCGGCATAACGCACTGGAACCATCCGCGATTCTTTGCCTACTTCGGCATCACCGGCTCGACGCCGGGGATTCTCGCGGAGCTGCTGATCGCGGCCCTGAACGTCAACGCCATGTTGTGGAAGACGTCGCCGGCGGCCACCGAGCTCGAAGAGGTCACCTGCGATTGGCTACGGCAGGCGGTCGGCCTGCCCGAAGGCTTCGCGGGCGTGATCAACGACACGGCGTCGTCCAGCACCCTCTACGCGCTGGCGGCGGCCAGAGAGGCAGTTCCACACCTGCAGATCCGCCGTCAGGGGATGTCGGGGGCCAGGCTGCGGATGTACACGTCCGAGGAGGCGCACTCCTCGGTCGAGAAGGCGGGCATCGTGCTCGGGGTCGGGCAGGAGAACATCGTCAAGGTCCCCACAGACTCGGCCTTCCGGATGGATGTGGCGGCTCTCGAAGACGCGATCAGGGCCGACCGGCAGGACGGCCACCATCCGTTTGCCGTGGTCGCCACGGTGGGCACCACGTCAGTGACGGCCATCGATCCGGTCGCCGCAATCTCGCGCGTCTGCGCCGAGGAGAAGCTGTGGCTCCATGTGGACGCCGCCTACGGCGGCGCCGCCGCGGTGCTGCAGAGCCATCGCTGGGTCCTTGACGGCTGCGAGGGTGCGGACTCGGTGGTCATCAATCCGCACAAGTGGCTTTTCACGCCGATCGACTGCAGCATCCTCTACTGCCGGCATGAATACCTCCTGAAGCGAGCGTTCAGCCTGACCCCTGCCTATCTGCGGGAGAGTGACGCGGAGGGCGTGCGCAACCTGATGGACTACGGCGCTTCACTGGGCCGGAGGTTCAGGGCGCTGAAGTTGTGGTTTGTACTCCGCGCGTTCGGCCTCGACGGTGCGCGGGCCCGGATCGCCGCTCACATCGAGATGGCGCAGGAGCTGCGCAGCTGGATCGAGACCGACCCCGCGTTCGAGGTTCTGGCGCCTTCGCCTTTTTCGACCGTGGTGTTCCGGCATCGTTCAACCGATGCGAACAACGAGCGCATTCACGACGCCGTGAATCGATCCGGCCTTGCGTTCATCTCGCATACCGACGTCCGAGGGACGTACGCGTTGCGGATGGCCATCGGCAACCTTCGCACCATGCTGGAGGACGTTCGGGCGGCCTGGGACCTGATCCGCACCGCCGCGGCCTCCTAGCCCCAGACGAACTCCGTGCAGAGGTAGTCGATGGCCTGGCCCTCGGGTATGCCGTTGGGGTAGGTCTTGGGATCGGCGGGATTCAAAGCGAACACCGTGACCGTCACACCGTGCCGGCTCGCGGCGATCACCGCGAACCGCACCTTCGCCGCCGTCTGGTTTGGCCCGACGAAGTTCGCCGCGTAAATGGTTCCAACACCGTCCTGGTTTCCGATATGGGCGCCCTTCAGCGCGCCCAAGACCGTGACGTCCTGGAACTGCGACGACGGCAGGGCGGAGACCGCTGACTGGAGTGCCTGAGCGGTGTTGCTGCCGTTCGAGCCGGCGATCGACACGTATCCAAGCTTCGTCCCGAGCACCACCC
Source organism: Candidatus Dormiibacterota bacterium (assembly GCA_035945895.1). Classification (GTDB taxonomy): domain Bacteria; phylum Chloroflexota; class Dormibacteria; order Dormibacterales; family Dormibacteraceae; genus 40CM-4-65-16. The sequence continues at coordinate 5,874 of DASYZS010000030.1, forward strand.
CGTTCGCATCCTGGGAGCGGACCGTCCATGCCGATGAGTAGTTGACCTGGAACTTGTATGTCGTGCTTCGGAAGGACGCTTCTTCGGCTAGAGGCGTCACGAATTTCGGTGAGCAGTTCGACGTGCAGGTCGAGTGGCTCCCCGACGCGAACTGCGACACAGCGATTCCCCCCACCACGACCGCGACCACGATGAGGATCAGCACGAGGCCACCCGCGATCAGGGCGGGCGCGAGCCGGTAAGGTCGTGCGGTCGAAGGCGCTGCCGGGTAGTGGTACATCGGCGGCGCAACGGCCGCCTGCAGGGCGGCCGGCGTCCCGCACCGACCGCAAAACGTCGCGCCCGGTGGAAGCGGGGCGCCGCATCGACCGCAGTATCGGGTCGCTTGCTGGTATGCCATCAGACCGCACTCACACGTGGCTTGCCTTTCGGGGCGGCCGAACGTGCCGCACCGCACGATGGGCAGAACACCATGGTCGGCACGACGCGGTGGCATTCAGGACATTGAGAGTCCGGGCCGATCTCGTGCTCCGCTCCCTCGACAAGCAGCGCGTCGTGGATCACGAGCCGCAGGAACAGGAGCAGCCCGAAGGCTGCAACCAGCAGCACGCCCAGGTCCAGCGCGAGATCGCCAACGCTGAAGCTGATGACTCCAAGCAACAGCTGGACGCCAAACGCGACGACCACGGCCGCGGCCACGCTCGACCACCAGGGACGGCCGGTCTTGCGGCGGTCGTAGCGCTGAAGCCAGATCGATGCCGTGACGAGCGCAGTCGTGCAAGCGTTGATCAGCATCACCAGCAGCGCTGCACGCCCCAGCCGCGCCGCCCAGTCCACAGTCGAGCCGCTTCCCACGAGGGCCTGCTGGGTGAGCAGGGGCCAGAACTGAGTCAGCGAGCTCGCGAGGGTGAACCCGAGCGCGGAGGCGGCGCCAAAGGTCAGGCCGTCGAGGGGTTCGCGGAATCGGTCGCGAAACGCGTAGAGGATCAGCGGCCCCACGAGCATCAGCGCCTGGCCGACGACTGGAACGACGATCGCCCCAAGGACGAACGCGCTGCCTCGATCACCCGTCAGCAGCCGCGTCGCCACTGATCCACCGACCAGGTATGTAGCGCCAAAGCCGAGCAGCGCGCCCACCACCATCGTCGCGCCGATCACGAGCCACGGCTCCGACTCGTAGACCTCGACCTCGTAGAGATACATGAGATAGAGGACGGGAAGGACGAACACCGCGGCCGCGGTGGCTGGTGCAAAGAGGTGAAGAGCCGCGAGCACAAGGACGACGGCGGCGCCCGCGATCAGCGCGAAACGAAACGGCGCGCCGCGACGGTGCGGTAGATGCGGGAAGAGCGTGGTGATGATCGACACGTGCGCCACGTGCTCAGTCGGCGCCGCCGCGAAGGCGTGCGTGCGACGCCGACTGTCGGAAACCAGATGGGCGCCGCAGTGACCGCAGAAATCACCTGCCGGCACGACCGACTCGCAGTGCGGGCACGTAACCAGCGGCGGTCCTTCGTCCTGGTCGCTCACGAACCGCCACTCCTGATGTAGCGGGCCCACGCTGCGTCGAGCGCCGCCGCGTCCATGCTTCCCCAGCCGGTCGCGAAATCCCAACCGCTGCCCGCGTCGTAGAAGAGGTTGTTGCCGGCGGTCACGTCGTGGAACGGTCGCGGGTTGAGCTTCGACGCGTTCTCGCCCATCCAGTAGATCGCGGGGTTCGCGAAACCGATCTCGCGCAATCCCTTTTGCTTCAGGTCCTGGTCGATCAGCGCCAGCGTCCCGGCCCACAGCGGCGTCGCCGCGGAAGTACCTCCGGCCTGGCCGTCGCGTCCCTGGAAGATGATGTGGAAACCGGTCGAGGGGTCCGCGTCCGCCGAGACGTCAGGCACCTGGCGTTCGCCATGGGCCCCCGGCTGAGATTCGTTCCGCTGAAAGTCCGGCGTTGCATAGAACTGGCTTGCGCCTCCGCCCCCGCCGCTCTGGTCGATCGGGCTGCCCCACGCGTACTCCTGAAAATACGTTCCCTGCGCCGACTCGAACGCCGATGTGCCTCCGACGGCGGTGACGCTCGGAAGGGTCGAGGGAAAGCTCGCAGCGGGGTCCTGGTCGAAGCCGCAGGTGTATGCGCCGTTGTCACCGCTTGCGACGAGATGCGTCATACCGAGCGCGACCGCGCGGTCCTGGATCGCCGCGTACGTGTTGCGCGCGCCGCCTGGGGTGTCGACCTCGCACGAGCCCAGGCTCTCGGAGATGATCGAGCCGAGGTGGTCGGTCACCATCTGGTCGAAAGCCCGGTCGGTGTGGCCGAAGTCGGCGGCTGACAAGTAGACGACGAGCTTCGCCGCGGGCGCGACGGAATGCAGGATCTCGAGGTCGAGCACCGTCTCGCCGGCGGGTTTCTCGGGCGTGCCCCAGCTCGGATCGCGTTTCAAGGTGAGGATCGGCTCGTACGCCGGGAGGCCGAACTTCGAAGCGAACTTGTCGAGGTCGCTGAGGTTCGGCATGTCATCGATCTCGGGCAGCACGATGGTCTGGCCCGACCCATCGAGGCCCGCGTCCCGCAGGGGCTTGATGTTGTAGAAGCTCAGAACGTCCACCGGCGTCAGGCCGCCTGGGCGGACGGCGTAGCTCCGATCGCGCCGGTAGTTGTCGAGGCCGCTGACGTCAGTTGCCACCGCGGCGAGCGGTGCGGGCAGGCGAGGCACTTGCGGCGTCGCATAGAACACTGTGCCGTCCCGCATCCGGTAGCTCTCGATGTCGACCCCGAGCAGCGCCGAGGCGTCGGGGGCGGGCCCGTCGGCGATGATCAGGCTCGACGGCGCGTGCCATGAAGAGCGGAGCCCGGCGCGGTTGATGGCCGCAACCGCGTCGCCGATGAGCGCCCCATCAGGGCGCGGATTCTTCAGCGCGAAGTCCAGGCTCACCGTCGTCGCGAAGCCGGCAGGGCCGAGGTCAGTCGCACGGGCGATGGCGTTGCGAAGAGTCGGCGGCGGCTTCGGGATGGGTCGCTGCCCGCCGGTGGCGCTGGTGGGATGAGAGTTCCCGCAAGCCATCGCCGCGACGAGAACCACGCCGGCGACGGCAGCCCACGATTTCACGGGGACGTAGCTTCCCAGACCTCAGCCTCGTAGGCCACCTCAAAACCAAGTTTTCGGTAGACGTCGTACGCGCGGGTAGGGTTCAGGCCGTCGACGTACAGCGAGGCGTGTCGCGCACCCGCGTCGCGGAGCCGGGGCAGCGCGCTCGCGACGAGCCAGCCCGCCAGCCCGCGGCGGCGATGCTCCGGCACCGTTCCCACGGACCCGACCAGCCCGACCGGCTGCGGCCGAGGATCTGCCAGATACTCCTCAACCTCGGAGATCGCGATCGCGGCAGGCCTTCGGCCCGGCGCCGTCACCGCCATCAGGCACAGCTCGGGCGCCTTTCCCCTGACGATCTCCGGCTCAGTGCGGGGCACGAACCGCCAGTGGTCAGCAAAAGAGCGGTTGAACGTCTCCTCCCATGTCCCCTCAGCGACGCCACTGCCGTCGACGAGCTCGTAGCCGGGCACTGTGGCGATGTTCGGCAGGTCACCACTGAGGCTGCGGTCCATCCGCCACCAGGGCCGCACGGCGTTGAGGCCGAGCTCCTCGAGCCGAGCGCCATGGCCCTTGCCGGCCATGACGTGCACGATCGACGCGCCCGCGGCACGCGCGAAACGCACCGCCCATCCCGTCACTTCGAAATAGGCGTCCCCCCTGCCTGCGGCGTAGACGTCGGCCAGGACTCCATCCGGTCCGGGGCGTGCGATCACCAAGGCGGAGCCATCGATCTCGCGGTCGCGCTCGACCACCCGTGAGCTCGTCTCCCAATTGAGCCGCCCAAGCATGACTTGCGCCCGCTCAACGTTCGGTGCGGCGTCCTGCCTGCCCACCTCCACCTCGTGGCGCCACAGCTCAACGATCTGGGGAAGGTCTTCGATCCGACCAGGTCTCATGCGGTTACGCGAGTGACCACCTCGTCCACGTCGGGTATCTCGCGCAGGATCATCTCCTCGAGCTGACTCTCCACCTCGTGCGCATGCTCCAGCGTCATCTCACCCGCCAGCTCGGCGACGACGTGCGCGTGGATCTTGTCGCGGCGATCGCTGAGCTCGACGTCGACGAGACGCTTCACCTCGGGGTGTGACTCGACGACCTCGCGCACGCGAGCCGTGAGCTGGGTCCGCCGGGCCGTCACGTCCTCGCCCGGAACGACCTGGGGCTCGATCGGCTCGAGGTGGATGTCGATCCGTCCGACCTCCGGAAGCTCTGCCTTGATCGACCGCTCCAGGTCGCGGCTGGTCCTGGTCGCGGTGGCGAGCTGCTGGTCGCCGGGCAGCTTGGCGTGCATCGTCAGGTGCAGCGAACCATCGGCCTCGCGCTCGACGGTGACGTTGTGCAGGTCGCGGACGCCTCCGTTGCGGGCGGCGGCGGCGTGCACGCGCTCCACTATGTCTGCCTCACGCTGCTGCCCTTCCACCGAGACCGCAAGGTCGAGAGTGGGAAGGACCGAGCGCGCGCGCTTCTTGACGTCTTCAACCAGCGCACCCGCGGCCTCGACCGACAGCATCCGGCCGGTTGCGATCCTGGCATCCCCGATGAGATTCGGCCCGGACCGCCGCACCCGAACAGAGCGCACCTCGCGCACGCCATCGACGCCGCGGATGGCCTCGCGAAGGGTCTTCTCAGCCCCTGCCGGCGCGCGGTCGATGAGGATGTCGCCCGATCGCCAGGTAAGGAGTCCCGCCGCGCGAACGATGACCACCGCCACGACCAGGGCCGCCACCGCGTCGGCCCAGACCAGTCCCGCCCGAACCCCGAGCAGCCCAACGAGCACGCCGACGTTGGCGAGCACGTCGGCTACGCGATCTGTCGAGTCGGCGAGCATGGCGTCGCTCGAGATCGCGCGACCGACACGGCGCATGACAACGGCCCTTCCGGACTCGATCAGGATGGTTCCAATCAGAAGCGCGAACGCGTAGGTCGTCGCGTCGACCGGTGGACCCCCGGCAACCAACCTGCGGATCGCCTCGAAGGCGATCCCGAACGCAATCACCAGAAGCAGCATTCCCTCCGCGAATGCGGCCAGGTTCTCCGTCCGGCCGTGGCCATATGGGTGCTCGGAATCCGCCGGCTTGCGGGCGGTGCGGACCGCGAACAGCGTGAAGACGCTGGCCGCAAGGTCGAACAGCGAGTGCCCGGCCTCGCTGAGGATGCCCAGGCTTCCGGTCAGCAGTCCGACGACGAGCTTGGCTGCGACCAGCAAGATGCCCACGCCCACCGATGCCATCGCGACGAGCTCAGGCCGTCGCTCGAGTGTCTTCACGTCGCTACCCCAGCTTTGCGGCGGTGGCGAAGAGCTGGTCCTCCGTGCCGAGCGCGATGATGAGGTCGTCGGCCTCGAGCGAGAGCGTCGCCGGCGGATTGACGCTGACATTTCCGTCGCGCCTGCGCACCGCGAGCACCTTCGCAGCGTCGGGCGTGAGAAGGCCCGCGCCTTCGAGCGTCTTGCCGGCGATAAGCGAACCCACCACCATCTCCTCGACCCCTATGCCCGCCTCACCGTGGTGCAGCGTGTCGAGCACATCCACCATCGCCGGCCGGATCGCCAGCTCCGCCATGCGGTGGCCCGCCATCACGTAGGGCGAGATCGTGCGGGTCGCGCCCGCAAGCTCGAGCCGGCGGATGGAGTCTGGCCGTCCAGCGCGGGCGACGATGTACAGGTTCGGGTTGAGGGCGCGAGCCGCAAGCACGATGTAGACGGCGCGCTCGTCAGAATCGACTGCCGAGATAAGGCCTCGGGCGCGCTCGATTCCGGCTTGCTTGAGCACTTCTTCCTTCGACGCGTCACCCTCGATGTGGAGGCGCCCCTCGGCGCGGACCCGCTCCAGCGCTTCGTCGGTCTGGTCGATGACCACGTAGGCAACCCGGTGGTCCTCGAACTCGGCGACGACCTGCGTGCCGATCCGTCCGTAGCCACAGATGATGAAATGGTCGTGCAGCGCGTCGAGGTCCCTCTGCAACCGTCTTTCCCTCCGGTACCTACCGATTGCATTGTCGGTCAGCGTCTCGGCAAATACGCCGAAGCCGTAGAGCAGCGTGCCCACGCCGACAACGATGAGACCCGACGTGAAGATCCTCCCGGCGATGCCTTGAGGATGAATTTCCGTGTAGCCGACAGTGCTGATGGTGATGATCACCATGTAGAAGGAGTCGAGAAAGCTCCAACCATCGATGACCATGTAGCCCGCGATGCCAACGACGACGATGACGGCGAGGAGGATCGCTGCGAGGCGGAATCGAAGGAGCGGGTGCTCCAGGCGCCTCACTCGACTTCGGCTAGTCAGCCGCCCCCGCCGGGACCTTCCAGACCTGGCTTCGTCATCTTGCCCAGGTCGAGCACCTTGTTCAGCTCGCGCTCGCTCACGCCCTTACCGCGCGCCAGCTGGCGGATCGACCGGCCTGTGCGGATCGATTCCTTGGCGAGCTTGGCAGCCTCGTCGTAGCCGATGACCGGGTTCAACGCCGTCGCGAGCATCGGACTTCGCTCTACCAGCTCCGGACCGCGGTCCGTCGCCTGCAGACCTTCGATGCATCGCTCCGAGAAGTTGCGGGATGCCGCAGCCAGCAGTGCGATCGATTCCAGGATCGCGACTCCGGCCACGGGCATCATCACGTTGAGCTCGAAGAAGCTGCCCGACTGCCCGCTCACCAGCACGGTGGTGTCGTTGCCGTAGACACGAGCGATCACCATCAGCAGCGATTCGATGATGACCGGGTTCACCTTGCCCGGCATGATGCTCGA
>DASYZS010000031.1:0-18672 GCA_035945895.1 Candidatus Dormiibacterota bacterium
TAGCCAGATGGAAAAATATGGCGACTGATCAGCTGAGCGTCACGTTTGCAGCCCTCGCCGACCCCACCCGGCGAGCGATCCTGGCGCGTCTTGCCCAGGGGGAGGCCTCGGTCACGGAGCTGGCCAAACCGTTCGACCTGAGCCTTCCCGGAATCTCCAAACACCTGAAAGTGCTGCAGCGCGCGGGGCTGGTCACCCAGGGCCGCAACGCCCAGTGGCGGCCGTGCCGCCTCGAGCCGGCGAGGCTCAAGGAGGCCTCGGAGTGGGTGGGGGACTACAGCAGGTTCTGGGACGAAAGTTTTCAGCGCCTGGAGGACGTACTTCACGAAATGACCGAGAAGGAGAGACAAGACAATGGAAAAGACGATGCCCAAGACTGACTACACGATCGAGCCCGGCAAGCAGGAGATCGTGTCGAGCGTCGTGCTCGACGCACCTCGCGAGCTGGTCTTCAAGGCCTACACGGACCCGAAGCTTGTCGCGAAGTGGTGGGGCCCGCGGGGCTACGAGAACAAGATCGAGAAGTTCGACATCCGCCAAGGTGGCGAGTGGCGCGTGGTGCAGAAGAACCCCGACGGCGCCGAGTTCGCGTTTCGCGGCGTCACACACGACGTGACAGCGCCGGAGAGGATCTGCCAGACGTTCGAGTTCGAAGGAGTTCCCGGTCACGTCGCGCTGCAGACCGCGACGTTCGAGGCGGTCGGCAACAAGACCCGCGTGGTGGCCCAGATCGTCTTCCAGTCGGTCATGGATCGCGATGGCATGGTCGCGTCAGGCATGAAGCGCGGCGCGGACGAGTCGATGGAGCGATTGTCGGAGCTGCTCACGGAGCTGAAGGCCGGGAAGTAACTCACGGTTGCGCGATAGTCCGGACTAACGCATCATCCCGTCCACTGAAAGCATCGATAGTCCGGACTATCACACCGTTACATCCGCAAGATCAGCGAGGACGGCCGGACTATCTCCGGTCGATGGGAGAAGTCAGAAGATGGCAGGCACTGGAAGGTCGACTTCGACCTCAATTACAAAAAAGTCGCCGGCTGACGTCGACGCCTACATCGCCGCCGCCCCGGCCGCGGTGCAGCCTCGGCTACGTGAGCTGCGGGCGGTGATTCGAGCGGAAGCGCCGAAGGCCACCGAGAAGATGAGTTACGGCATTCCCTTCTATGAGCTCGGCCTGAAACCCGGAACCTTCGCGTCACGGCTCATCTATTTCGCTGCGCAGAAGAAGCACATCGCGCTTTACCCCGCAGGGGATGCGAAGGGGCTCGAGGAATACCTGACTGAGCGATCCACGCTGCGATTTCCGCTCGTAGAGCCGCTACCGATGGCCAGGATCAGAACCTTTGTCAGGTCTCGCGTGAAGCAGCGCGAGGCGGAGATGAAGTCCGGCAAGTGAAGAACGACGTCGACGCATACATCGCGGCCGCGCCCAAAGAGGTACAGGCCCATCTCCGCCGGCTGCGCGCGATCATCAAGGAAGAGGCGCCGAACGCCGAAGAGCGCATCAGCTACCAGATGCCCTACTACCGGTACCTGGGCCATCTCGTCTACTTCGCCGGCTTCAAAGATCATGTCAGCCTCTTTCCCGCCGGCTACACCAACACGCGCAGCGCTCTGACTCGCTACGTCAAGGGCAAGGGCACTTATCAGTTCCGGCTCGACGAGCCGCTTCCCGAAGCCGAGATCCGGGATCTGGTTAGGACGCGCGTGACGGAGAACGACGCGAAGGCGAAACCAACTGGTTCAGCCGCTCACGCCTCCCGGAAGCCTCGATGAGCTGCTCAAGCCGGCGCTTTTTCGTCTCTTCGCGTTTCGCGCTCAGGACCCGGTAGGCCGCGACCCTCTTGTAAGACGGCGGCTGCTCCTCGAAAAAGGTCCACGCGGCCCTGTGCTTGCGAAACTCGGTCTCGCTTGCTTCGTCCAGTCCCTTCGGCCAGTTTTCGTATGAATAGAGGCGCGAGCGCGCCTCGTCGCGGCGATCAAACGCCGCGCGTCCGCTGGAATGCACGAGCCCCATCTTCTCCAGCTCACCGAAGCGGCGGATGTTGACCGCGCTCCAGACACTGCCCTTGCGTCGCGGCGTCACCCTCTGTGCCGACCGCTCGTCGCCCAGCGAGTAGCGCACGCTGTCGATCCACCCGAAGCACAGCTCCTGGTCGACGAGGTCTTGCCACGTGATCGACGCAAGGCCCGTGCGTTTGCGGTGGTAGCCGACCCAGAGCTCTGGCGCGGTCTCGTGGTTGGCCTCGAACCACGCCCTCAGCTGCGCGGGCGTTTCGAAGAAGATGACGTTCGTCGGAGTGGGCAATCTAGTCCATTCTTACCGGCGTGAGCGCCGCGCCCCAGGGCCGCGCCCCACGGGCTTACAACGAGTTCGCAGGCTCGAACCGGACACGGCTAGAGGCTATCTCGGACGGAATCTTCGCCGTCGGCATGACGCTGCTGGTCCTCGGCCTCGGGATACCAGCTGCGAACCTCGTTCATTCAGAAGGCGATCTACTGCGCCAGCTTCGCGACCTGGTTCCCTCGATCGTCACCTACTTCATGAGCTTCCTCACGCTGGGCATCTTCTGGGTCGGCCAGCAAACGCAGCTGAGCAAGACCGACCGCGTGAACCGGCAGTTCACGTGGATCCAACTTGCGTTCCTGCTGGCGGTCACCATGGTTCCTTTTTCGACCGCCCTTCTCGCCCGCTTCTCGTGGTCGCGGGTGGCGCTGGTGATCTACTGGCTGAACATCCTCGCCTTGGGACTGGGGCTCCTCGCGGGCACCGAGTACGGGCTTCGCGCTCGCCTGTATCCCGAAGAGCACAGGGAGGGGGTCACGCGCTTCTTCAGACGACGGATCTACGGCGCCCAGTCGCTGTACTTCATCGCGATGCTCCTCAGCATCGTCGACACCCGCCTGAGCATCGCTGCTTTCGTCCTGGTCCAGCTCAACTTCGTCCTGGCCCCGCCGATCCCCTTCCTCCGGAGCATCTGAGCGCGACAAATCGCCGGAAGTCGCGGACGCGGTCAATAGAATGTCCGGCGCTGTGACCCATGACGAGGCCAACCGGGGCGCGCTCACCGGCAAGGTGGCGGTCGTGGTCGGCGGAGCCAGCGGCCTCGGTCGGTTCACCGCCAGGGCGCTGGGGCACCAGGGCGCGCGGCTGGTGATCGCCGACATCGACGCAGAGCGCCTGGAGCGAACAGTCGAGGAGCTCCTCCACCTCGGCAGCTCTGACGCAGCGCTCGCCCTGCCCACCGACGTGCGCAGCGACTCGTCCGTGCGATCCCTCGCCGCCGATGCGATCAAGGCCATGGACCACGTCGACATCCTGGTCAACATGGCCGGGGTGTTCCTCCAAGGACCTGTCGACCAGGTCAAGGCGTCCGACTGGAAATGGATGCTCGAGACCAACCTGCTGGGCACCGTGCGCACGACGCTCGCGTTCCTTCCTCACATGGTCGAGCGCGGGACCGGGCACATCGTCAACGCGGTGAGCTCAGGGGAGACGCCGACCACGATTGCCTACGATGCGGGCGCGGCCGCGGTCGCCTCCTTCACGCGCGGCATCGCCGCTCGAGTCGCGGACAGAGGCGTCCATGTAGCCCTGTTTCCCATCGGGCCCGATGGTCCTCGCCTCGGCCAGAACACGCGCAGCCGCGGGATGGGTCGCTTTCTCCACCACGAAGACGACCTCGAAGAGCCGTTGCAGCCCGATGGACACGTGATCGACCGCCTCATCGAGATCGTCCACCGGTGAACGTACCGACAGACCTCCTGTCGAGCATCGGCATCGCCGTCGGCGCCGCCGCGCTGATCGCCGCGGTGACATGGCGATTCAAGCAGCCGCTGATCATCGCCTACCTGCTGACGGGCGTGATCATCGGGCCGAACATCGGCCTGAGGTTCATCACCGACCAGGCGAGCATCGCGACCGTCGCCGAGATCGGGCTGATCCTGCTCCTGTTCGTCATCGGCCTCGAGATCGACCTGCGCAAGATGGCCTCGGGCGGGACGGCGGTGCTTCTCACCGGCGCGCTGCAAGTCCCGATCTGCGTGGCCCTGGGCTTCGCCTTCTTCTCTCTGTTCGGAGTCAGCAACAGCTCCCACGACTACGCGCTGCTCTACCTGGCGGCGTGCATGAGCCTCTCCAGCACCCTGGTGGTGGTCAAGATCCTCAACGACAAGTTCGAGCTCGACACGCTTCCTGGCCGCATCACCCTCGGCGTGCTCGTGATCCAGGACTTGTGGGCGGTGGGGATGCTCGCTGTGCAGCCAAACCTGCTCAACCCCAACCTGGTGCCTCTGCTCGGCTCTCTGTGGCGCGGGGCGGTGCTGGTGGCGGGCGCATTCGCGATCGCCAAGTACTTGCTGCCCCACCTCTTTCGGATCGTGGCCAAGGCGCCGGAGCTGGTGCTGGTCTCGTCCCTGGGCTGGTGCTTCTTCCTCGCCGGCGCCGCGAGCCTGATCGGGCTTTCGCGCGAGATGGGCGCGCTGATCGCGGGAGTAAGCCTCTCGACGTTCCCCTACAGCCTCGACGTCGTGGCCAAGACGGTCAGCATTCGCGATTTCTTCGTCACGTTGTTCTTCGTCGCGTTGGGCATGCAGATCCAGATCCCGAGCCTTTACGCGTTGGAGCTTGCCCTGGCCGCTTCCGTATTCGTGATCGTCAGCCGCGTCGTGGTCGTTCCCATCCTCTACGCGCTGCGGCTCGGCCTGCGTACGAGCATCGTGCCGGCCATCAACCTCGCCCAGGTCAGCGAATTCTCGATCGTGATCGCTTCTCTCGGCGTGACCATGGGTCAGATCAAGCAGGACGTGCTGACGATCGTCATCGTTACGTTCGCCGTGACGTCGGTGGCCTCGACGTACATGATCAACTTCAGCCATCCGATCCAGAAGGTCCTCACCTCGATCTTCAAGTTCGTCGGGCTCAAAGACCTCGACGTCGACCGTGAAGGCGAAGCAGCTGAGGAGCACAAGCCCGTGATCTTTCTTGGCTTCTTCCGCGACACGAGCTCGATCCTCTACGAGTTTGAGCACGAAGGCACGGTCGGAGAGTCGCGGGAGTTTGTCCAGAAGATCCTGGTGATCGACTACAACCCGCACGTGATGCACGAGCTGCGCAAGAAGGGCATCAAGGTCGTCTACGGGGACATTGCGCATTCGGACACGCTGCGCCACGCGGGCGTCGAGCACGCCGAGCTCGTCGTGTCGAGCATCACCGACGACGTGCTGCGGGGAACGAGCAATCTGCGGCTGATGAAGAACGTGCACAACAACGCGCCCAACGCCAAGGTGGTGCTGACGACCGAGCACATCCCCCAGGCCCTGCACTTCTACGAAGAAGGTGCGGACTTCGTGTTCGTCCCGCGCCTCTACTCGGCGGCGGCCTGCGCCCGGATCCTCCGCAAGGGCCTGGCCGGCGGGTTCGCCGAGATCCGCTCCCAGGCGATCGAGCACCTCTCCCAGCGGCAGGAAGTCTTGGCCTAACAGCCCGCCGCCCAACCCGCGATAGTCCGGACTAACGCGGGTTTTCGCGCACCAGATGTTCGGATAGTCCGGACTATCGCGGGGTCTCGTGTAGCGGCGCTCCGTATCCTCGCGGTGTGGAAACCGCGAGGCACAGCCCACTCGAAGCACTGGCGCGCGCTTACGTTCGCGCCGTTCCCGAACATCCCGCCGACGACGGCTTGTTCGGCCCACGCAGCGTGGTCTGGCGCGTCAACCGCGACCGCTGCTTTCCGCTCGCGGGCATCCGCTCCCTCATGGTCCAGGCCCTCCACCCGCTCGCGATGGCCGGGGTCGCCCAGCACAGCAACTGGAAGAAGGACCCGTTCGGCCGCCTGGCCGCGACCAACACCTACCTGCTGACCACGACCTTCGGCGACACCAGGTCCGCCCTCGCCGCGGCGGAGTGGGTGCGCAAGATACACGTGCACGTCAGGGGCACCGACCACGAAACCGGGCTGCCCTACAGCGCCGAGGACCCAGCGCTCTTGCTCTGGGTGCACGCGGCCATGGTCGACTCGGTGGTCGAGGTCGTGTCGCGCTACGGCCGCACGCTCGATGGAGAGGCCGCCGACCGCTACGTCGCGGAGATGGTCCGCTTCGCCGAGATCGTCGGCGTGCCTCGCGAGGACGTGCCCACCACCGTCCCGGAGCTGCGCAACTACCTCGAGTCGGTCGAGCTGCGCCAGGCCACGCCGGCCGCGCGCGAGGCGATCGCCATCGTCCTCGATCCACCCGACCTCGACGGCGACCTGCGCGACCTGTGGCGCGACCTGGGCCAGGTCGCGGTCGGCACTCTCCCCGACTGGGCGCGCGGGATGTACGGATTCGATGCGCCCCCGGCCGAGCTGATGGAACGCGAGCCCGTCCGCCAGCTGCTCGGCGCCCTCGACCTTGCGTTCGAGGTGGAGCCCGGCGTGATCGAGGCGCGCCAGCGCATCGAGCTGAGGATGCGGAACTGATGGCCGCCACAACCGCAATGCGCCAGTCGCGCGTCAGCCGCGGCGCGGCACTGGCGAGGCTCGCGCTCCGCATCGGCGGTCGCTACGTCGCCCGCTCCCCGCGCCTGATCTTTGCGTCGGTGGAGCGCCGCAAGGAGCTCCGCCACGATCTCGCCTTCCGCTCCGCCGACGAGGTGGCCGAAGAGCTTGGGTCCATGAAAGGCGTGCTCATGAAGCTTGGCCAGATGGCGAGCTACATCTACGAGGACATGCCGCTGACCTTTCGCGTGGCGATGTCGCGCTTGCAGCACAGGGCTCCGCCCATGACCCCGGCCCTGGCCGCTTCGGTGATCACCGAAGAGCTCGGCGCTCCACCGGATCACGTCTTCGCCGAGTGGGACCCGCTGCCGTTCGCCGCCGCGTCCATCGGCCAGGTGCACCGTGCCATCACGAAGGATGGGCGCGCCATCGCCGTCAAGGTGCAGTACCCGGGCATCGCGCGCAGCATCACCAGCGACCTGCGCAACGTCGGCCTCCTCCGGCGGGTCGTCGGGGCGGCGTTCCCGGGGCTTGATGTGCGCTCGCTCGTCGACGAGCTCGGCGAGCGGCTGCAGGAAGAGGTCGACTACGTCCGCGAGGCGGAAAGCCAGGAGATGTTCGCGCGCTACTACGACGGTCATCCGGTGGTCCGGGTGCCGCACGTGCTGGCCGAGCAGAGCACCTCGCGTGTGCTGACCAGCGAGCTGGTTTCCGGCGCGTCGTTCGAGGAGCTGCTCGAGTGGCCGCAGCACGAGAAGGACCTGGCCGCGGAGACGATCCACCGCTTTGTCTTCCGCAGCCTGTACCGGCTGCACGCCTTCAACGGCGACCCGCATCCCGGCAACTACCTCTTCCACCGCGGCGGGCGCGTCACCTTCCTCGACTTCGGGCTGACCAAGCTGTTCACCGAAGAAGACCTCGCGCCCCTGGTCGACGCCGTCCGCTTCCTAGTCTTCGACAAGGACTTCGAAGCTTTCCGAGCCGCGCTCGAGCGTGCCGGCTTCCTGAAGGCGGGAGCGCCAGTGCCCACCGAGGTGGTGGTCGACCGGTTCGGCCAGTTCTACGGCACGGTGCTGCAGGACTCGCCCATGACCATCACCCCTGCCTACGCCTCGGCCATCGTGCGTCGTTTCTTCGACGCCCGCGGCCCGCTGGCGCCTTACTCAGACGTGCCGCGGGCCTACGTCGTGATGCAGAGGATCAACCTGGGCCTCTACGCCGTGCTGGGCAGCCTGAATGCCACAGCCAACTGGCGAAGGATTGCAGAGGAGATCTGGCCCTTCCGCAACAGCCCACCCTCGACTCCTATCGGCGAGGCGGAGGCCGAATGGGAGGCGAGCAAGCTTAGAGTGTCCGCATAGCGGACCACACCGTGCGCGTCGTACTGCTCTTCGACGGCACTTGAGGTGTTTGAACGCGGTGGGCGCGCTGGCTCCGCCGGCGCGACCGGGCCGGCCGTGTGCTGGTCATCGCCAATCAGAAGCGTGGCGCGCTGGAGAGCTACGGCATCACGCGTCGCGAAGCTGATCGCGCGGCATGGAGCATCGACAGCGACGGTAGGCGGCTCGAAGGAGCGGCTGCAGTCAATCGAGTCCTCGCTGAGCTTGGCGGGATCTGGCCGGCCGTGGCCGCCATGTACCACGTGCCTCCCGTCCGGGCGCTGCAGGAGGCGCTCTATCGCTGGTTCTCGCCGCGCCGCTCGTGGTTTCGCCGTTTTGGCGTCACCCCCGAGTGCGACGATCCGCAAGCGGGGTGCGTGTGAGCGGCCTGCTCGCGCCCGAGCATGTGCTCGCGATTCTTGCCATCGCGGGAGGTGCCGCCGTCACGACCATCGCCGCACGCCGGTCTCCCGGTCCGTGGCTGAGGGTGTTTGCGGTCGTGATCGTGATCGACGAGGTGAGCTGGTGGCTGTACCTTTTCGCGGGCGGCGTCCCTGGCGCTGAGCTCGCGCAGTCGCTGCCGCTGCAGCTCTGCGACGTGGCGGTTTTCATTGCTGCGGCCGCCCTCTGGTCGCGCAATCAGCTCCTCGTCGATGTGACTTACTTCTGGGGTCTGGCGGGCACGCTGCAGGCGATCCTCACGCCCGACCTTCCGCAGCACTTTCCGTCCTACCCGTATTTCCAGTACTACATCGCCCACGGCGGAGTTGTGGCCGCCGCGGTGCTGCTGGTCGTGGGCATGCGCCTCCACCCGAGACGGTGGGCGGTGGCGAGGGTTGCAGCGCTGACGATCGCGTACTCGGCTCTGGTCGGCGTCGTCGATGCGATCACGCAGGCGAACTACCTCTACCTGCGCGCCAAACCGCCGAGCGCCACGCTGCTCGATCTCCTGGGGCCATGGCCCGTGTACATCCTCGCGGCGACGGTGATCGGAATCGTTCTATTCGCGATCCTCGACGCGCCCTTTCGCATCAGACTATGCCGCGAGATGGCAGAGCCGCCCCGTCCGCCTAGGATCGAGCGCCGGATCTCGAGCCCGCAGCACCGCCTCGATTACCAGAAGGCCAAGGACGCTCCCACCGAGCACAAGCCCAGGCTGATCACTTCCCGATCAGTCGCGGGCCAGGTCCATGGCGGGGGCGCCATCGGGAGGCTGAACACCGCGCTGGCGGTGACCGTCACGAAGAGCGTCGGCACCATGTGGGCCGCGTATGTCTTCACCCTGATTGCGGTCGGGGGTGCGGTCGCGGTCATCACCAACAGCGCTTTCTGGACCGCCGTCAGCGTCCTGATCAGCCAGACCTTCCTGCAGCTCGTCCTGCTGCCGATCATCATCGTGGGCCAGAACGTGATCAGCGAGGCGCAGGACGCGCGCGCGGAAGCCGACCATCTGACGCTGACAACGCTCCACGCCATCAACGTCCAGCAGCTCGAGATCATCAAGCAGAGCCGCGAGATGCTGAAGCAGCAGCACGACATCCTGGACATGCTTCAGCGCAAGGGCCAGCTCCCGATGTCCTCGCCCGGTCCGGGTGCCTGAGGCGCACAAGCCCGGGTCCTATCTCAAGGCCACGCTCGAGGGCCAGCCCGCCGAGCTGAGGCGGCTTCTGGCCGACGATTCCGCGGCTCGCGCGGCGAGCCGGTTGCGCGGCGCCGGGCGGATCTTCCTTGCCGGCACCGGCACGAGCTTCCACGGCGCCCTGGCGGGTCAGTTCATGCTGCGCAGCGCGGGCTTCGACGCTTGGGCGGTCCGCGCCTTCGAGCTTGCGAACTACCCGCCTTCGATGCGGCCGGACGACGGGCTCATCATGCTCAGCCACCGCGGCTCGAAGCGCTTCAGCCGGGAAGCGCTCGAGCGCTTCGCGGGCGGATCGTCGCGCTGGATCGCGATCACAGGTGAGGGCTCACCGCTCGACGGCGAGGGCATCGTGCCCACAGTCGCGCAGGAGAAGTCGCCGGTGCACACGGCGAGCCACACGGCGGCGATGCTGCGCATCGCGCAGATCACTTGCGAGCTCGGCAGGCCGGGTTGGCGAGCTCAGATCGCAGACCTTCCACGGGCGGTGGAGCTTGCGGTCGGCCAGGGCGACGCGGTGGCGCGGCAATCGGCCGAGGTCGAGTTCCGTCCAGTGACTCTGTTCGTGGGCGGCGGTCCAGCGCGCGCCACCGCCTATGAGGGCGCGTTGAAGCTGCGCGAGGCAAGCCACCTGGTGAGCGCCGAGGGCCAGGATGTCGAAGGGATCCTCCACGGACCCCTGGTCAGCATCCAGCCAGGCACCGCCGTCGTGTTGATCCCGCAGCCCGGCCGCTCGCGGCAACGCATGCAGGAGCTGGAGGCGGCCCTGCGCGACATCGGCGCCGCCGTCCTGGCCTCCAATACGGCCGCCGACCTCGACGAGGCCCTGGCGCCTATCGTGAACGTCGTGCCGCTCCAGTGGCTCGCCTACCACGTCTCACGCCGGCTGGGAGTCGACGCCGACAGCTTCCGACGGGACGAGAGGGATTACACCGCCGCCCAATCGAGGTTCACTCTGTAGATGACAGGACCTGTTGGCGCCCTCGAGATGGTGGTCGGCCTGGCCCTCCTGGGCGTGACTTTCTACGACCTCTTCCAGTCCGTCGTGCTGCCGCGCCCGTCCGTCCGCAGGTTTGGGCTGGCGCGAACCGTCATCCGGCCCACGTGGCGGGTCTGGAAATGGGCGTTCAATCGCGGTGCGCGCCTGGACAAGAGCGAGGCCAGGCTCGCGGCGTTCGGACCCATCGCCGTGCTCACCCTCTTCCTACTCTGGGCGCTGGCGCTCGTCACGGGCTACGGTCTCGTGATCGACGGCCTCGCCGACCAGTTCCGGCCGGCGCTCGTGAACTTCCCTGAGTCGTTCTACGTGTCGGCGACCACGCTCGTGCCGCTCTCCTACGGTGACTTCGTGCCCCAGGATGGCGCGGCGCGCCTGGTGATCATCATCGAGAGCGCGACCGGCGTGGTCGTGGCGGCGCTCGCGATCACTCTGCTTTTCGAGCTCTACAACTCGTTCCGGACCCGCGAGGAAGCGGTGGTGGCCCTGGACGCCCTCGCGGGCGCGCCGCCGTCGGCCGTGCAGCTGCTCGAGACGGCCGCCGACCCGAGCATGGACGGCGCCCTCAAGGAGACGTTTGACGAATGGCGCAAGTGGGCCGCGATGGTGCTGGAAAGCCACCTTGCGTATCCAGCTCTGGTCTATTTCCGCTCGAGCCACGACAACGAGGCCTGGATCAACTCCTTCGGCGCAGTCATGGACGCGGCGTCGCTCGTCATGAGCTCGACCGACAACCCGGCCAGGGGCGCCGCGAAATTGATGTTCACCGTCGGCAACCACCTGGTCGAGGATCTCTCCTGGGTCTTCCGGCTCCAGGTCGAGCCCAACGCGATCATCGAGCGGTCCGAGTACAACGCGGCGATCGCTCGCCTGAAGGCCGCCGGATACGCCGCGCATGACGGAGACGAGGCCTGGGACAAGTTCAGCCGCTACCGGGCGAAGTACGCGTCCGCGGTCAACCTGATGGCGACGTACCTGCTGGCGCCGCCCGCACAGTGGGTAGGCGACCGCTCGTACCTTCCGCATCGGCAACGTCCGCGCCGCAGGCGTCCGCAGCCCGCTCCAACGCAGGTTCCCGCCGCCCGATAGACGCGTTTCGCGCAAAAGGCCCCTATGCCGCCGCTCGAAAGGCACGTTTTGCGCAAAACGCCCCTATGAAATTCAGCTGATCCGGATTCCTCCCTGGACTCCTGATGCCTTGACCTCGGTGCCATCGACCGTGAAGTCCACGCGCTGACCGGCGAAATGCATCCCGGTCACCTCGATGCGGTTCCACAACGCGGTTTTCACCGGCGTGATCCGCAGCGCCCTGCGCCGGGGGTCGGCCTCCAGGCCGAGGATCGACGAGACACACGCGAACATCGCCGCCGCCGACCAGAGCTGCGGCGTGCACGTGTTCCAGTACTCCCGCGGTCGAGCATCCACCTCGCGCACGTCGCCGCAAAACAGCTCGGGCGGCCGGCGCATCGGAAAGTCGATCGACGCCTCGATCAACGCGCGGGCCACGCGCTCTGCCTCTTCCGCGAAGCCGTACTGGCGCAGCCCGACGACCGCAAGCGCGGTGTCGAATGGCCAGACCGATCCGTTGTGGTAGCTGCACGCGTCGTAGTTGATCGCGCGGTCCGACAGTGTTCGGACGCCCCAACCGGAGAAAAGCTCTGGCGACACGAGTCGACTGGCCACGTGCGCTGCCTTGGGTCGATCGACGATGCGCATCCACAGGCAGTGGCCCGGATTCGACGTGATCGCCTTGACCTGGCGCTTGGAACCGTCCAGGGCTTGAGCGAAATATTTTTCCTTCGGCATCCAGAAGTCGCGATTGAAGCGCCACTTGAGGCTCGCGGCCTGCTCTTTGAGCCCCGGCCTTCGTCGCGACATCCCGACCAGGCCGCGATGGAGGTAACCCTGCACCTCGACCGGCACGGAGGGCCTAAGCGCGTCTGACCCGTCGACGCTGGTGAGCGAGTCTCCCGAATCCTTCCAGACCGCGTTGCGGTAGCGAATGCCGCGGTCTTCGATGTAGCCATCACCGTCGATGTCGCCGTAGCGCCGGCACCAATCGAGAGCAGCCTCGGCCGCGGGCCACATCGAGTCGGCGAACCCACGGTCGTGGGTCCAGTGCTCGGTCTCGGTCAGCGTGCACATGAACAGTGCGGTGGCGTCGACCGTGGTGTAGAGGATGTGCGGCCAGAGTCCGCGCTCGACGACCTCACCATTACGCACCTCGTGCAGGATCTTGCCCGGCTCCTCCTGCGTCGATTCGTCGAGGTGCTTGCCCTGGTGTGCGGCCTGGTATCTCAGCACGCCGCGGGCGATCTCGGGGTTGAACGGGAGAAGGAGCATCGAGCTGATGAGCGTGTCCCGCCCAAACGGCACCGCGTACCAGGGCAGCCCACCGGTGGGATAGATGCCGGTGTCGTAGCGGTTCATCAGCATCCGTATGTCTGCCGTCGCCTGTTCGAGCAGCTCGTTGAGCGTGGAGTTGTCTGTCCGGATGGCCATGCACTCGCCGGCCCAGCTCTCGTACAGCGCTCGCGTCTCGTCCAGGCCCGCCACGAAATCGACCACGGGTGCACCCCCCTGAGAGTCCGGCACGGCATCGATGCGCAGCGAAAACTCCTCTCCGGGGCGCAAGCGGAACTGGTGCTTCAAACCCGGCGGAAAGGAGACGACGCGGGTGGACCTCTGGTCTCTCGTGAAACGGACTCCATCCAGGGTCGGCATCGGGGCGACGGAGGCGGGATGGGCGAGCTCGCTGATGGCGCCTCGGACGCCGAGCATGGCGGCGAAGTCCGACTCCACCTCGACCTCGAGCACCGCGTCGAGCACGGCCTGGGTCGGATTGGTGACGGTGATGCGCTCGTGCAGGCCCTGCTCGACGAATCGCGTTCGCGTCAGATGCAGTGATCCGGCCGCGGCCTCGAAGGTCGCCTCCGCGTCGTCGGCCTGGACTCCGGTCGCTCTCGGCTCCACCCCATCGACTAGGACGCGAAGCCCGGAAAGGATCCTGGTGTCTCCGTCCCACAACCCGTCGCCCACGAACTCGCTCGCGCGAATGGCTCCATCGCGCGCGGACACGGCGAAGAAACGGTCGCGCTTCAGCATCACGCGCTCCGAGATCAGTGGCCCGGCCGAGATCATTGCGCCGGGTAGTTTGCGCCCGAGAGAGCCGAAGTCCTGGTCGAGCCTTCGAAGTTCGGCCGGGACCCGAGGGGGTATGCCGTCCACTCGTTGCGGGCCAGGAGCTCGACGGCCATCGCCTCCAGGTCACGAACGCGCTGATTGGCTCGGATCGCCTCTCGGATCGAGAGGATGCCGACCGCCGGGTGCCGCTTCTCGATGATGTGCCGGAGCATGTTCAGGTGCGCGTTGTCGGGGACGCCCGGCTCGCGAATGCGCCTGACGGCCGCTCGCACCGTCGCCTGCGTTCCGTCTATCGCCTCGCCCTTGCCGAAGTCGAACTTGTAGCTCGGGCTGCGACCGGTCGCGCGCTTGGCGCCGCTGAGCTTGATCCATTTCGCGTTCTCGGCGCCTTTGCCGACGTCGATCACGAGCCGCACCGATCGGCCCTGGTGCGCAAACGTCGCGTTCATGCGGGCGTAGCTCTCGCGCTGTCCGGTAAAGCCCTCGTGCCGGCCGATCAGCAGAGGCGTTTCCGGGTCGAGGTTGATGCGATCGATCGGCGTGAGCAGCGAGATGATCGCGAAGGCGTGGGGGATGAGGTCAGCGATCACGCCGATGTCCGCCGCCGCGCCTGTCAGGGGCTGCTCCTCGAGGATCTCGATGCGAATCTCTTCGACGTTGTCGAGAAAGTCGCGAAGCGTTCGCTCTTCGGTCAGTAGCATCGCCAGGAGCCGGACCTCGAGCTTGAAGTAGTAATGATCGGCGGCGACGATCTCGACGCCACCCGGCGCGACGTCGAGGAACTTTCGGTACTCGTCCGGCGGCGCGCCCAGCGGCTTTTCGATCAGCACCACGTCGCTCAGGTCGTAGTAACGCTGCAGCGTCGGCAGGTGCGTCGCGGCCGGAGTTGCGATGTAGGTAATGACGTACGAGCTGGATTCCAGCTCACGTTCGAGCTGGTCGTAGGCAGGCGACCCGTGGCTGTCCCAATAGAACGAGTCGCCGTGCGTGCGCACCTCTTCTTCTTTCACGCCAAGGCGGTCGCGCGCGCCGGGGTTGTCCTGCTCGACCACGTGAGTGCGGAAGTTGAAGAACTGCTTGAGCGTCAGCAGGTGCTGATACGCCTTCTGTCCCCACTGCCCAAAGCCGATGAGAACGAAGTCTTTCTGCAGGTGGCGCTCCTCCTCGGCCAGCGCGTGGAGCCTGGCGTTCTTGATCGCAACCGCCGCCTGCACGGCCAGGGCCTGCGCGCGAGCAACCTCCTCGGGCTTGAAGCGGCGCTTGCGCTCGCGTTCGATCAGCACCGCGGCGCCGATCGCCTGCTCGTCGGCGACCAGCGGCAGCGCCATGAGCGAGCGCGCCCCAAAGGTGCGCGTATAGGCAGGGGCGACCTGGGAGCTGGCGGGGACGTCCTCGATGACGACGGGCTCGCCGCGATCCATCACGTCGAAAAGGAAGGAGCCCTCCGTCCGCTCGCCGTGCTGCCGGCGCCAGACGTCCTCGAGGTCCGACGCGGCGGCGCCGTACCAGCCCTCGCGATCCTCTTCATAGAGGGCGATCTGGCACAGCGACGCGTCGACCAGGCGCGCGAGGTTCTGGGCCACGAGCGTGAGCGTCTGGTCGAGGTCGATCGAGCTGGCGATCGCCTTGCTCACGTCCGCCACCAGCGCGAGCTGGTCGGCGTGGCGCTGCGCTTCCTCGTGCAGGCGGGCGGTCTCCACCGCGACCGCGAGCTGGCCGGCGGCGGCGCGGAGTGCCTGCACCTGGCCCCAGTCCGGGCGCCGCTGGTCGGAGCGGTGGTAGCCGACCTCGAGCACACCGGTGGCGCGACGCGACTGGTCGCTCCCGAACGGCACGAAGATCCGGATTAGGTCCTTGTGTCCGCCGCGGTCGAAGACTTCGCCGGCAAGCGTGAACGGCGACTCACCGTCCTTGCGCTGCTCCCCCGCGCCCACCAGGCTCGCGAGCACGGTACCGAGCACCATGCCGTTGCCGTAGACGATCGGAACCTCGACCCACGTGGACGGCACCGGCATTCCGCCCGCGATCACGTCCGAGCGGTCGGTCGATGGATAGGCACCCACGATCGCGGGTTGCCAGCTCCTCGCGACGAAAACCAGCACGTCGTCGTGCGCCAGCACGCGGTCCTCTTCCGTGGTCGTCCACCGCGGCGCCTTCTGTTCCGACGTCACCGCCCCGGACGCCATCTTCACGAGCGTCTCGCCATCCTCGGTCTCGTCCAGGAGATAGACGGTTGCGAAGTTGAAGTCGAACTCCGGCACATCGGAGTCGGTGAGGTGGCCCACCACCGAGTCGATGACCTCGTGCCGCGACGCTCCCGGCCGGAGCATCTCGACCGTCATGTCCCCCAGCGCTGTCAGTAGGCGATTGCTGTTCTCGAGCTCGGCGATCAGCCGCTGCGACGCGAGGGCACCGCCGATCAGCTGCGCCCCGGCCTGGAGCATCTCGTCGGTGGACGGTGCTCGACGCACGGTGGCCAGACGGTCGCGCGACAGCACCACCAGGTACCCGTGCGGCTCTTCTGGTTTACCCAGCGCGTAGGTCGCCACGGGGTGGAGGTCTGACTCAGCGGTCGCTTCGTCAACTGTGCGCGACAGCTCTGTCTCCCACGACGCCGTCGAGTCCCCGCGTTCCACCCGCATCGGCGCGGCCGTCCGGAGATGCGCGGTGACCAGCTCGAGGTGGGAGCGTTGGTGGCCGAACTGGTAGATCGCGGCGCCATCGAGGTTGCTCGCCATCAGCAGGTCGGCGAGCGCGATGGAGAGCAGCCGGCGCAGCTCTTTGGCGTCGGTCCGAGCGTCGCCCACCGAGATGGTGAGCAGGCTGGTCAGGCGGCTGAGGCCATCGAGCGCGGCGCGCTCCGCTTCCTCGAGTGCGTTCTGCACGAGACCGGCGGAGGTGGCCGCCCTGCGCTCGAGCTCGCGCAGGCGCTCGTCGTCAGGCGCCTTCTCCTTGCTCCTGTAGTTGAGGTAGACCAGGCCGAGAAGACGGTCGCCGGCGATGAGCGGGAGTCCGATGGTGCAGACGATCTGGTAGCGGCGGATGAACGTCGAGTCGATCTCCGCGGGCGCATTGCGAGCGACGAGAGGCCGACGCGTCGCGGTGAGCCACACCGTCGAGCCGTACTGGTGCACGCCCAGCTGGTCAGGAACCTTGCCTTGCTGCTCGTCCGACAGGAAGCGGGCGAGCTGCTCGTGCATGTCGGTCAGCGAGTCGAGCAGGCTCTCCTGCGGCTGCCCTGTGGCGAACGGCGCGTAGTAGGTGTGGGTCGACTCTTCATAAAGGAAGACGGAGACGATGTCCGCTCCCGAGACGTGCTGGAAGTCGGCCACCACGCCACGCAGCGCGGCGGCAAGGCCGGAGTTGCTTTCGACGGGCGGGCGGATCAGGTCAGGCCTCCTGCCACTCGATCATCGCTCAAAGCCCGCGCCCTCGCCACGGCCCCGAGCCACGAAGCGCTGGGCCGCGGCCGGCGCGCGAAAGTCTCGTGATCGACCGCCACGAGGCCGAAGGTCGGTGCGTAGCCCAGCGACCACTCGAAGTTGTCGAGCAGCGACCAGTACATGTAGCTGCGGACGTCGATCCCATCGGACAGGCACTTGAGCACCTCGCGCATCGCGATGTCGATGTAGGCGATCCGCTTGTGGTCGTTCGCCGTCGCGATGCCGCTTTCGGTGACCAGGATCGGCACCCCGGGGCAGCTTCGGTGCGCTCGACGAATGGCGCCGCCGAGGGCCTGCGGGTAGAACTCGTAGCCCATCTGCGTGGTCGCGTCCGTCTCGACCAGCTCGCGCGTGGCGTCGCTCCAGTCGCTGCCCGGGCTGCGCGAGCCTTCCGGCCCGAAGCGAAAGCGCGTGTAGGTCTGGACGCCGACGAAGTCGTCGGCCCGAGCCAGCTCCAGAAACCGGTCGCTGACCTCCGACTCCTGTTCCAGCGAGCTCGAGCCGGGCCGGGCGCCGTCCTCGTACTGCAGGTCAGGCAGCGCAAGGGTCACGCCGGTCGGGATCCCGGCGCGGGACCGTATGGCGATGGCTCCGCGCCGGTGTGCCTCCAACAGGTTGTCGACGGCCATCTGCGCACCCTCGCGGTCGTGCGTATGCCCCGGTGGATTGATCCCGAGCATCCATCCGCTGGAGCCCAGGCCCTGCGGCTCGTTGATCGTGCAGGCGTATGCGATCCGATCCCCCAGCGCCGCGGCGACCCGGTCGCAGTACCGCTCGAAGAGCTCAGGAAACCGGGGCGACGCGAATCCGCCTTCCTCGTGCAGCCACCGCGGGTTGGTGAAGTGGTGGAACGTGACCATCGGCACCACTCCGTGCTGGTGGCAGGCGTCGAGCAGGCGGCGGTAATGGGCAAGGGACGCGCGAGAAAACTCGCCTTCCGCGGGCTCGATTCTGGCCCACTCCACGCCGAAGCGGAAGGAGTTCAGGCCGAACGAAGCCAGCATCGCGACGTCGTCCCGGCCGCGGTGGTAGAAGTCGCACGCGTCGCCCGACGGCTCGCGGCAGGGGGTCGAGTCGACGTGTTCCCACCACCACCAGTCGGTGTTCGTGTTGCCCCCCTCGGTCTGGTACGCGGAGATCGACGCGCCGAAAAGGAAGCCGTCGGGGAACTTAAGGGGTCCCCGCGAAATCTCGGCGAAGCCTCCGATTTCGTGGGGATTCAAGGAGGTCATCCCGGGGAGTGTAGTCGGCTGTACAGCGCGAGAATTGACAACCTGCCGGGGCGTGCATACGATAGCCTCGTCGCTTAGGCGAACGTTCGTCTAGGCCCGCTGTCTCGACTGAGTAAGCCTGGTTGCCGGCGCACTCTCGCCCCGGTCGTCACCGGGAAGAAGGCACCAGGAGGACAGCCATTGTTCGACCCTAGGGCCAGGGTCGGGTTTTGGGGAGGAGAGCAGTAGATGGCCGAGGTCTTAGCGAGACGTAGTTCGCGAGTGGTTGCGCTGGGTCTCGGCGCGATGTTCGTGCTCGCGGCCTGTGGCGGTGGCGGAGGCGGTGGTGGCAGTTCCGCATCGTCCACAGATGTGACCGT
>DASYZS010000032.1:0-38035 GCA_035945895.1 Candidatus Dormiibacterota bacterium
TGTCTGCCATGAGAGAAACCTCCTTTGCCGGCTGACCGGCCGATTCGTCGATGAGGCGGACGGGCCGGGGAGTGATCGGCAAGACCTCCCGCGGCCCAGCCGCCGGATGACGCAGATGGGACGCCACGCGGCGGGCAAGGCGGACACTCCCCCTCTCTCTATTTCTTCGAGGTCCTCCGGACACCGGACACGGAGGGGGTCTAAAGACCCCCCTCTGTCCGTCCGGGTCCTCCGACAGGGACCGCTTGATGTCCTGTCCCCGTCCTGTCCGGGTTGTCCGGTTCCACGTGTGGAGAGCCGAGTTTTGAATTCAGTCCGGGCCATCAGCCACCTCTTCCGATGACTCCGTGTCCGGGTTGTGTCCGGGGTCCTTGTCCGGGTCGCCCGCAGCAAGGGGTCGTCCGGGTTGTTGTCCGGGTCCCTTTTCGACGAGATTGACGAGGTTGGCGCGACCGCCACCGCCCTCGTCGACGGCGAAAATTTCAGGTGACCGGCGGATCGTCTTTCGGACGGTGTCCGCTGACCTGTCGTTAGCCGGGAGGCCGATCGCAACCGCCAGCTGGAAGTAGGTCATGGACGTGCCGGCTGCACGCCGAGCCGCGATAAGTCGGTGCTTGAGAGCTGCGGACTCGTCGACAGCTGCATGAACCGCACCGAGCTCGACCCTGGAGATCGTGGTCGAGCCATCGCCGAACGCGAAGTGAAGACCGATCGGATCCGCGCGCACCGCGCCGTCGTTGTACTTGCGGTTGTAGAGGCCGACGTCGATGGCGCTGGTGCCCGTCGTCCGGACCCGCTTGACGTACCAGGTCATGCGCGCTGAGTTGTGCCAGTAGGTCGAGCCGAACGGCTTCATCGTGTCGCTGTCCTTGCTCGTGTGGGCGACCAGGGCGCTCCCTACCTCGAGGCGCGCGAGCGCCTGAAAGAAACCGATAGCGGACTGAGCCTCTTCGGGCGGTCCGTCGCAGGCGAGGCCCACGGAATCGATCACCGCGTACTCGATCCGGTGCTCCTCGAAGATTCGCTGCAGTCGCTCCACCTGGTGCGTCAGCGGACCGCTCGACTGGCATGGGACGTAGAGGATCTCCGGGAGCTGACCAGGTCCGCACAGCGCTCGCAATCGGCGTAGGTGTGGCCACGCGGTCCACTCAAAGTCCAAGTAGGCGACGCGGAAGTCGCGGGCCGGCTCGAGGCCTTCGGCCATCGGCAAGAAGCGCTGCAGCGCGACCGCGAGCGCGAGCATCGTGTAGCTCTTCACCGCGCCGCCGTCGCCGAAGAAGATCACCGCGTCCTGCGCTATGGCGAGCGGCTTCAACGCCCACCCGACGGCCTGCGGCTCTTGAGCGTCACGGAGCAGGAAAGCGGGCGCACCCTGGCGATAGGCCTCGATGACCTTCCAGCTCGCGACCTCGAGCAGGTCGGACCAGTCGGGCCCGTCGAGCCGTCGCGCCAGGTGGTTCACGACCTCCCCGCGCGAGCGCGTGCTGCCCAGGTTGAGCCGCGCTCGGTGTAACAGGCCGGCGTGACCGTTGGCCTTGCTCATGACGGTCAGCTCTGCGGACAACTCTCCGCTGCGACGGTCGAGGCGGAGAAGGTCGAACTTCATCTCAACCGCCGGGGTGGGCCACGCACAGCGCGCGATGCCGCGGTTGAAGACGAACTCAGGCTTCACTTGTCGAGGTCCTCCCAAGGGATTGCAGGCCTCGGGTGCGGCCGGCCGTACGCGGTCGACGACCTGGTCCCGAGGTGGCGCAGTCGAGAGATGAGCCAGGGCGGCGGCTGGCCGTCGTAGAGGGCGATCGCTAGCTGGATCCGGA
Source organism: Candidatus Dormiibacterota bacterium (assembly GCA_035945895.1). Classification (GTDB taxonomy): domain Bacteria; phylum Chloroflexota; class Dormibacteria; order Dormibacterales; family Dormibacteraceae; genus 40CM-4-65-16. Next base: position 1,818 of record DASYZS010000032.1, read on the forward strand.
AGCGCTCCTGGTCCCGTTCAGCCAGCGTGAGGCCACCGACGTCCGCGGGATCTCTACCGGCCTGCAGCTCATCGGGCAGGACCGTGCGCATAAACGCCGGCAGGCGCCGCGAGAGCCGAGTTGGGTCGCGCAGTTCCATCACCGCCTCGACGTAAGCCCGGCCGGCGGCGGCCGCCTCTGAGGTCGGGTACGCTTCAGGCCGCGTCGGTTGCATTGGCAGATGCCTCCGGCGCTTGGCCGCTCGAGCTGTCCCGGCTCGCCGCGGCCTTCTTCTTGCGGGCCTTCTCGCGGTTGTAGGCGAGCAGCTGCATATGCGAGGCGCGGAGATAGATGGCTCGTCGGTCGAGTTCCTCGTCGGTGACCTGCTCGCCTCGCGCAGCCGCGGCTGCAGCTGCCTGGTCGCGAAACTTTTTGAAGAAGCCTGAGTGCGCGTTCGCGGTGAGCGCCTTGGCGTCGTGCAGGCCGTGCAGCTTCATTGCGCCGATGCGACCGAGAGCGACCTTGACCGGATCTTTGGGTTTCTGGGCCTTCAAAGGGGCGACCTCCAGAAATGGAGTCCGGCTTCCATCTCTGGATCTCCGCTCGTCACGCAGGACCGGCGGCCTGCAGCGGGTTCCTCACCCGCGGGCTTTCCGCGGATGTGTTGTTGTCCGGGATCTTAGCTACATCGTTAGCAAATGACCAGTCTGCTTCTACTGCTCGGGTTTCACAGCCGCTCTCCGGGCGAGTGGATCCGGTGCGCAGCGATCGCGCGCGTGGATCCGGTGCTCGCGGCGTAGCGCCGCAGCATGCCGGGGTCGCGCCAGCCGGCCAGCCGCATGAGGTCCTGTTCTTGGCCGCCGTCGAGGAGCCAGCGGTCGGCGAAGGTGTGACGGAACTGGTGCAGGTGAAGGCTCGGTAGGCCTGCGTCGCGGCATCGCTTTTTCAAGACCTGGCCGAGCCCGCCGTCAGTCATCACCCCGTACTTGCCGAGCCACAGCTCACGCCGGCGCGCGTCGCGGTGCCCAGCGCGGGCACGAAGGTAGCGGTCCAGGGCGCGCACGGTCTTCGGACCGATGGGCACGATGCGCTCGCGCCCGCCCTTGCCCATGACGCGCAGCTGACCCGTCTCGAGGTCGACGTCATTGTTCGCCGGGTCGTCCGGATCTAGGCGCAAGTGGGCGACCTCGGAGCGTCGGGCGCCGGTGTCGAGCAGAATGCGAAAGAGCGCGGTGTCGCGGCGGTCAGCAAAGCTCGCGCCGCTAGACGCCTCGAGGAGCTTTCGCAACTGGTCGTCCGTCAGCACCGCGACCGGCTGCTCCGGGACGCGAGGTGGTCTGACCTTGAGCATCGGCGATTGGTCGACCTCGCCCTCCGTCTCTGCCCACTTGAAGAACGCGCGTAGACCGCGGTGGAGGGCGGCGGCGGTCGCAGGCGCATGGTGCTCGAGTTCCTCGGCGATCAGCTGCTCGACCTGCGGCCGCCGGACGTCGTGGATGCGTAGCGACAGGTCGTCCTGCGCCAGAAAGCGCATCAGGCGGTCGACGGCTCGTGTGTACATCTTCACCGTGGCCGGCGAGTAGTTGGAGGCCTTGCAGAAGTAGCGGAAGCTCTTGGCCAGATCGGAGTTGGTGGCGCGGGCGGGTGCTGTCTTGACGGCCCTCATGGGTAAGCTCCTCGGGGCTCTCGCGGCCGGCGGGTAAAGCGCCGCGCTGCGAGGGTCCTTACGAGGAAGTATACGCTGTAGGGACGATGGAGGCCGGGGTATCGGCTGGAAGTGAGTTGGAGGCTGCTGAAAAGATCAGCAGTTAATCCATGAGTATTTACTCTAACGGTCGCTGCCGAGCGCTCAGCCGGTCGTGTTCCAGTAGTACATCCGGTCGAGCCACGCCGGGTTGGCGCGGTAGGCGCGCGCGAATGACTCCACCGCGTCGACGTAGTCGTAGTCGAGGTTGTAGTGCCAGATCGCGATCCGCATGTTGTAGGGCGCGCCGTAGTGCACCAGGTAGCGAGCCGCGGCCAGGATCGCGTCGTGTGGATCGTTGACGTTGCCGCCCTGGCCCCAGTTCGCCCAGGTGCTGGGGAGGAACTGCATCGGCCCGACCGCTCCAGCTGAGGATGGCCCGTTGACCCTCCCGAAGTTGCTCTCGATGAAGTTGATCGACGCGAGGTAGCTGGCGTCGACGCCGTAGAGGCGCTGCGCCTCCTGGTAGTAGGAGCGAAGGTCGCTGATCGGCTTCGCATCGCTGTACGGGTGCGTGAAGTGGACGTTGACGAGGTAGTACTGGTCGATGCCCGCAAGGATGTAGAGCGAGTGCAGCGCCGAGATCGACGCTTCGAACGACCCGCGGACGCCCGCTGGGAGAAGCGGCTCCACCGCCACCTGGACCTCGGCGTAGCCGGCGAGCTCGTACAAACGCAGCTCTTCCTGGCGGGCTCCCTCGCGGAACTGGTACTGGGCCGCCGCCACAGCGAGCTCGCGGCGGATCGTGTCAGCAAGTCCGGCCGGTTTCTCTGCCGCCAGCGTGGTCAGGGTGGCAAGCGCTTGCTGCATCGCGACCTCGGCGGCGACGATCCGCGCGGCCTCGTGGTGCGCATTCGGCCCCGCGTTGGTGTCCTGGGCGATCGCGGCGCGCGGGATCAGCGCCAGGCTGACCACCAGGACGACCGATGCGAAAAGCCTTCTCAGGCCGACCTTTCCGCCTCGATCTTCAGCGGCTCGATGACGGGCGGCAGAGGAATCTCGTCGGGGTAGGGGTCGCTCGCATCGGGCTCGCGGAGTCCGACTGAATCGAGCAGGCCGCCGATCTCGTCGCCGACGAGCTCGCCCTGTGCCATCAACGCCTCGGCGGCGAGATCGATGGCCTCCTTATTGACGTACATGACTCGCCAGTCGTCGATGTAGGCGGAGCCCAGCACCTGGGCCACCGCCTGGCGCAAGCGCGGGTCGCCGAGTGCGCGTCCAGCGGGACTCGAACCCTGGAGCTCAGTGTCGGCCAGCGTCGCTGCCACCGAGATGAGGTACTGGCCGATGCTCACGGACAGTCGCGACATGTGCGGGGGAAGAGCATCAGGCCCCATGCCCCAGACACCGATCATCATCGCGGCGAGCTGGGTCGACTGGACGAGGTCCTGGCTGACGCCGGTCGAGTTCTCGCCGTAAAAGACCCGCTCCGATGCGATGGCGCCGAGGCCGTGGCGAAGCTCACCTGCGGCCTGAGAGCGGAATTTGCTGAACTCCTCCTCCCGGCCAACTGTCCGGTGATGGCCGAGCGACCCTGTGCGCGCCTTGATCGAGAGGCGCACCGAAACCTCGTCGGGCAGGAAGTAGCGCGCCGCCACCGCGTGCCCGAGCTCGTGCCGGGCGATCGCGACCTTCTCGCGCTCGGTGTACACGATCGGGTGCGCAAGGCCGGCCTCGATGTTGCCCATCGCCTCGCGCATGTCGCGCCAGGAGAATGCGTCGCGGTTGTCCTCGAACGCGTACATCAACGCCAGTGAGAGGACCTGCTCGATCATCGCCGGCGAGTAGCCGTCCGTGACGCGAGCGAACTCGTCGCGCCTCGTAGGCGTGTCCAGGTCGGGGTCGTGCTTCTTTTTGGCCAGGTAGAGGTCGGCGATGTCCTTGCGGTCCTCTTTGGTCGGCATCCGGAAGATGATCTGCCGGCCGAAACGACCAGGACGGGTGACGGCCTCATCCAGCACCTGCGGACGGTTCGTGGCGCCGACAAAGAGGATGTTGTAGCGAGGAGCGCGCAGGACTGGAACGCGCAGAGCGACGCTGGAGCCATTCATCCCAATCTTTCTGGGTACGAACAGTCCGTCGAGCGAGATGTTGATCATGCGCCTGAAGATCCGCTTGAACAGTCCAGGGTTGTCGACCCCATCCATCATGACCAGGAGCGTATTGAGGCCCAGCTGACCGCCGCCGAACATGCCTCCCATCCCGCCCATGCCGCCTGCGCCGCCCATGCCGCTGCGACGCGAACCCAGAGCATCGAACTCGTCGATGAAGATTACGCAGCCACCCCAGCGCTTTGCGCGCTTCTTCGCGGCACGCACGGTCATGAACACGTTGAGGGCGTCCATGCCCAGGAACATGCCCTGGAACGAAGAACCTGACGTGACGATCAGCGGCACGTGCATCGACGAAGCGATGCCCTTGGCCAGCATCGTCTTGCCGGTGCCTGGAGGCCCGACCATGAGCACGCCTCGCTCACGCTTGCCACCGGCACGCACGTAATTGCGACCCTGATCCATCAGCGTGAGGATGCGGCGCATCTCACCGACCGCCGACTTCTGACCGCGCACATCCTCGATCTTCACCTCGTAATTGGCCTCGCCGGGGTTGATGTACGTCCGCCCCATGTAGCCGTAGATGAGGAAAGCGCCGAAGAACAACATGAAGTTCACGACCATCAGGGCCAGGACGTAGAAGAGCTGCGGGATGACCACGGCAAGGAGCGCGGGCAGGGCGACGATGGCATCGGCGGGTGCCAATCCGAACAGGAGGAAAGCACCCGCGAAATAGACGAAGGCAAAGGCGAAGAGCCACACCATGCGGCGCCAGAAGGCAGCGCGATTCGTCTCGATCGTCCGCTCGTCTGGGTTGATCTCGGGAGCGATGCGCTCGCTGAGCACGAGCCACCGCTTGAACAGCGACAGGACTCCGCGGCAGATCAGCATCACGACGAGGGCGTAAACGAGCGACCACACGATGCCGAGTTGGAGCCCGATCAGCGCAAAAGCAAATGCCGATGCGCCGACGAAAAGCGTGAGGATCCAGAAGATGATCACGGCGGGAAGTCAGACCACTATACGGGGTGGGGTTCTAAGGAACCACCACCGTATCCCGTGGCCTCCGGAGCGAGATCAAGATCACCGCGGCGATGCCCAGCGAGATCAAAAGGTCGCCCGGGCTGTACGCCTCTGGCAGCGGGCGCAGCGAGATCCAGTCGCCGAGGAGCCCGAGATTCGTGTCAGGCCCCATCAGGGTGTATTGGCCCACGTGTCCACGCTGGACGAGGATCGTGCCGGCGAGGGTCGGGTCGACCGGCATGCGACCTCCGTTGGCCACCACGACCACGAGGTTGAGCAATCCGCCGGCGGTGACCAGCCACACGCCCGGAAGCAGCCTGAGGTGCCAAACCGTCCAGAGCACGATCAGCCCAAGCGACACCACGTAGACGTACTGAGCACCCTCGACGCGATTCAGCGGACTGATGATCAGCGCGTACCTGAGCACGACCGCGGCCACGAGAAGCCACGGCCAGCGGAACTGTAGCCGCGCCAGGTTCGCGATGCTTCCACCCGTGACCCGGCCCACGACAAGGCCGGCGAAGATGGCTATGAGATTCAGCATTGGAGCTGGTTATTCGGCGGCTAGCCGGGACGCCGCTCCCGCCAGGACCTTGACGCCGACAGGCAATGCGGCCTCGTCGATACGGAAAGTTGGGGAGTGATGAGCCGGCGTGGTGTCGCCGTCTGGTTTTGCGCCAAGCATGAAGTAGCACCCCGGAATTCGAGTCAGGAACTCGGCGAAGTCGTCGCTGACCGTCAGCGGTCGCCCGAGCACGCTCGCCTGGTCGCCGATCAGCTCGCGGCCGACGTCGAGCACCGTCCGCGTGACGTTGGGTTCGTTCATCAAGGGCACGGTGCCGTGAACAAGGTCGAGCGAGGTCTTGACCTCGAACTCGCTCGAGGTCTCGCGCAGCAAGTCGCGCAGCCGGTCGAGCGCTTGCTCGCGAAGCGAGTCCGTGAAGGTCCGCACGCTGCCCTGCACGAGGGCCCCGCGCGGCACGATGTTCCACGCGCCGTCGCCCACGATGTTGCCGACGGTGGCGTGGCACTGCACGCCTTCGTGCTCGAGCCCTTCGACCACCGTGTGCAGACGCTCGACGAAAAACGCCTGCGCCGCGAGCACGTTGCCGCGCCGGCCCATCATCCCGCCGTGTCCGCCTGGTCCCAAGAACTTGATGTCGAAGGCATCGGATCCGGACCACATCAGGCCAGGCCGCGCCACCACGGTTCCCGATTCGAGGAAGCTCACGATGTGTAGTCCGATCACCGAGTCGGGACGGTGCTGGTCGAGCAAGCCCCGCGCGATCATCGCCTTCGCGCCCTCGACGATCTCTTCCGCGGGTTGAAAGACGAAGAGGTACTTGCCGCCGACGTCCCAGATGCGGTCGATCAGCGTGCGGACGGCGCCGATCATGATCGCCATGTGCGCGTCGTGCCCGCAAGCGTGCATGCGGCCGTCGATGCGTGAATGAAAATCGACCCCAGACTCTTCGTGGATCGGCAGCGCGTCGATGTCCGCGCGAAGCATCACCGTCTTGCCCGGGCGGCCGGTGTCGAGGAGCGCGACGACGCCCGTCTCGGTGGGAGAGTCCTCCAGGTCGAGGCCGAGCTCACGCAGCCGTTCCGTCAGGTAACGCGTCGTTTCGTGCTCGCTGAAGCTGACCTCGGGATGCTTGTGGAAGTACCGCCTGAGGTCGACGACGTCGTCGAGCACCGACTTACTCGGCAGCGGAGTGGTCGACTGGTCGTCAGTCATGAATCGCGACGAGGCTGTATCCGCGGGCCGATGCGTGCACGAACGTCGCCCCAAGTCCGGGCTGGAGCTCGTCGAGTCGCCGGCGCAACGTCAGCAGCGCGGAGTGCACCGTGGAGTGCGCGGCGTTGTGACGGAAGAGCCCGGCCTGGATGAGGTCGCGTGCGGTGGCCGGTTTCGAGCCCTGCGCCAGAAAGAGCACCAGCGCAGCCTGCTGTTGGGTCAGGCGCACGTCACGACCGTCCATCTTCACGACGCGCTGTGTGGGGTCGAACTCCAGCTTTCCGAATCGATACGTGCCCGGCCGGCCGGTTCCTCGCTCCACCAACCGGGCGGCGAGGTCGGAGTAGATGTGCGCCATCGGCACGTTGCCCTTGACGAAGTAGGAGCTGGCGCCCAGCTCGTACGCCCGGCGGATCGAAGCCGAGTTCACCTGCGCGGCCGACAGGACGATCACCGGAAGGCCGGGGTGATGCTGCCTGATCCAGGTGAGCAGGTCGAATCCCGAATCCTCCTGCTCGTCCAGCACGAGGTCGAGCAGCACCGCGGCGACCCTCTCGTGCTCGAGCACGTCTTGGGCTTCGGGAACGCTGGCGGCTACCGAAGGCCGGTAACCGAGGTCCTGGAGGTCGATCCGAAGCTGCTGAAGCATCGCGGCCTCGTCTTCGACGACGAGCACAGCCGATCCCAGGACGTCGGCCGGCCGATAGACTTCGAGCCCCGGCGGAAGGGGCGGTAGACGCACCTCGCGCTTCGCGCTGATTCCGATGCCGGATCGACTGGTTCGAGTTTCCAAGCCGTCACCTACACTATTTTTAACGATTATTGACTACGGTTGAGGGCTCGAATTCACCCGTGGTTCCGGCATACTATGCGCCGGACCTGGCACGGATTGGAAAAACAAAGGGGTAGATTGGGGATGACGTGGAGATTCAAGGTCCAGGGTGTGGTCATCACGATCCTTGTGCTCGCCGCGCTGGCAGTTGCAGCGGGAGCAACGTGGGTCGACTCCGGTGACTTCGGCTGGCTGGGCTGGTAAACAACTAGGACTCTGAGTCCCGGCGCTCGCGTGAGCGCCGGATCGCGACCGGAAGTAGGGCGTAAAGGTCTGCCCGGTCGATTGCTTTGCTCATGTAGCCGACCACGTCCGGGTCGTCCGTTCCCGACGGGAAGACGGGGTATGCCGTGTAGAAGATCACAGGCACCTTCTGCCCGCGCAACCGCAGCTCGTTGAGAAGGCCCCAGCCGTCCATCGGCTCGGGCAGCATCAGGTCGATGATCGCAACCTCAGGTTTGTCCGCCTGCGCTCGGACCAGCGCCTGGTCCGCGTCCTCCGCCATCGATACCTTGTAGCCAAGCATCTTCAGGTCGGTCTCCAGGATCACCCTCCAGGCCCGTTCGTCGTCGACGACGAGCACTGTCGACCCGCGTAAGTCCTCTGGCGTCGGCGCAATCGGTTTCGGCGGTGTAAACGGCATCGACGCTTGGCGCAGTATATCCGTGGCAATGGCCACCTCCGCCCGACGCACCACCAGCCACCTGGGCGCGCCGCAACTGCTCCACCGGCCGACGCCCATTCAGGGCACGGTCCCTTCTCGACTCAACGGCAAGAGGGTTCCCTCCGCCAACGCCCTCATTCACGAGCTGAGCACCTGCGTCACCGAGGCAGACATCGTCCAGGTGCTGTATCGCGGGCTCTCGTCACGATTCGGCTACCTGGCGGTCAACCTCCAGGTGCTCGAGCGGGAGGGATGGATCCACTCCCTTCCGATCGACGCCGGCGTGCTCCAGGACACCTATCGCCGGCCCATTCGAGAGTCCCTCTTCGCTCGGGCTTTCGCCAACCCGAAGACCACCGTGCTGCAGCTCGAGTCGGAGCGACTGGTCAAAGGCAAGGGCCCGGGCGTCAACGTGAAGACCAGGCTTGCCATCTGGGTGCCTGTCATGCATCAGGGCGAGCTGATCGCGAGCGTGATCTACAACTCGCCGCGCAGGCGCCGGGTGCCGCCCGTGGAGATCGATTTCCTGGAAGCCGTCCACCGACGGCTCGGCGTCCAGCTCGCCAACGCCTCTCTGAACGAGCTGACCCGCAACCAGTCGCGACGACTCCAGGCCCTCAACTCCATCGCCAGGGCGATGACGTCGACCCTCGACGAAACGAGCGTGCTGGCCGGCCTGTACGACACGGTCCGCGAGCTTCTTCCGGTCGACTCGCTCGAGATCGTGATGCTTCCTGAGGCTGGTGAGGCGGCGCGGTATCTGTACGTCGCCGCCGACGCGCAGCCAAGCATGCGCTGGCTTCCGGCCAAGTCGCCCATCGCGGCGACCGCTCGCGACGTGGCCGCCGCCAACAAGCCTAGGCTCGTCCACAACCCGCACTCGGCGCTCTGGGTGCCGCTCAAAGAAGGCGGCGTGGCGCGCGGCGCGATCGCGCTCAAGGCCTCGCGCCCCTACTCCTATGAAGATTCGACGGCGTCGTTCCTGGAGCTCGTTTCCGACGAGGTGTCGCTCGCCATGCGCAACGCGCGCAGCTACGAGGCCATCGAGGACCACCGGCGGCGCCTGGAAATCGTGAGCTCGATCGGCCGTCGGCTGGCCTCCAGCCTCGACCGATGGTCGATCATGCGGACGCTCCGCGAAGAGCTCGCCGCGTACCTCAACTTCGACGGCTTCATCCTCGCGACCATCACCCAGGGCGCCGAAGGGCCAGTCGCTGAGGGCTACCAGTACGTCGGCGGCGTCGAGGAGGTCGTGCCGCCGGTCGCCCTGGCGGTGACAGGTTTCTCCCGCGAGGCTTACGAGACCGGCAAGCCGGTCCTGATCCGCAAGAACCCGGTAGCCCACAGCTTCGAGAGCAAAGCGCTCGAGCGCGAGGTCTGGACGGTGGGTGAAGGCGCGGCGATCTTCGTTTCCGGTCCTCCTTCCGACCGGCGAAGAGTGTCGAGGTCTTTCGTGTGGGTACCGGTGTTGAGCGGCGACGGCATCTCGGCCCTCATGTCTCTCCAGTCCTACGTCGAGGGTGCCTTCGACGAGGGGCACGTCAAGCTGCTGCAGGACGTGGCCGCTCACGTCAGCCTCGCGCTCGCCAACGCCGACCACTTCGCCCAGGCCCAGACAGAACGCGCGAGGCTCGAAGCGCTTCACGTCCTGGAGATGGGCGTGGCGGCTTCGTCCGATGAACGCCAGCTGGCTGAGGCAGTGTTCTCGGTGGTCGGCGATTACCTCGGCTCAACGCACACGGTGCTGGCGTACGTCGACGTGGCGGGCCAGGTGGCCGGGTTCGCCGCCCAGCGCGGCGAGACCGCGACCCCGATCGGCCCGGTCCCGATCGAGTCCGCCCCGTTCTTCCGGCGAATGATGGAGGGGGGAGCAGGCGTCGTCGATGTCGATTCCGACAGGCCGGCCGACCTCGGCGGCCCGATAGGGAGCTATATCTTCACGCGCTCGCCGAGCCACGTGGTCTGGGCACCTATCACGCACGAGGACCGCGTCGTGGCCGGACTGGTCGCCATGCGCAACGACGGCGCACGCTTCCAGGCCACCCACCTCAAGCTGCTCGAGGCCGCGATGCCGGTCGTGGGCATCGCGCTGCGCACGATGCGACTCCACCACGCGAACGAGCTGGCCCTCGCCCAGTCGGTCCGCATCCAGGAGCTGGCCGCGCTTGCCGGCCACGAGCTGATGAGCGTGGTCGCCAACATCGCGGACCAGGCGCGGACGATGCTCGAGTGCGCCGGCGCGGTGTGTTGGGCGTTCGACACCGAGGGCCGCATCACCGCGACGCGCGGCAGCGGAGACGTGGCGGCCGAGGATGTGCTCGGCTGGGCGGGGCTCAGCTCAGACGAACGCGCCGAGCCCGCGGGCATCGTCAGCGGCAAGTCCCACGATTACGCATGGAACCTCATCCCCCTCTGGTACGCCGACCGCCTGGTCGGGGCCATCGGCGCAGTGCACGCCTCGACCCTCGTCGCCGAGCCCAGCGGAGCTGCCCTCGACTTCGCACGCCACGCGGCGGTGGCGATCGAAAACGCGCGGCTCGTCGCCGAGACTCGCGGCCGCATCCACACGCTCGAGGCGGTCGCCGCATTCGCGGAGCTCACGCCCACCGAGCCGGACCGCGCACGGGCCGAGATGGCGCGACTCGTCAGCCGCGCTCTTGCGGGCTCCCAGGGCGAGCTCTGGCTGCTCGAAGAGGGGGAGCTCGTGCGGCGATCAGACGATGGGGAGACGGCGCCGCGCGTCCCGGTCAGCGACAGCGCCCAGCTGCTGCGTGCGCTCATGTCCTCCGCCGGAACTCGCCGGTTGCGCGCCCTTCTCGACTTGATCGGCGCGCCACAGGACGCGTTTGCGATCCCGATCCAGGTCGAAGGCCGGCTCGCCGGATTGCTGGTCGCGCGGATGATGGCGGGCGGCGCGGAGACGCGCCGGCTCGCGGCAGTCCTCGCGGGCCAGGCGGCGGTGATGCTCGGCCAGCTGGAGCTCGTCGACGCACTCGACCGCGAGCGCCGCATGATGAACGCGATCCTTCGCCACTCGCCCGTGGGCGTGATGCTCGAGGACGCCGCCGGACGCATCGTCTATGCCAATCCCGAGATCGAGTCGATCTACAGCCTCCAGGCGTCAGAGATGCCCGGTCGAAAACCAGAAGAGGTCTACTCCGCGGCCGGCGCCATCCCGGCCGAGGACGGCGAGACGGACGGGACGCTCGAGCTGCGGATGAAAGATCCCGACCGCACCGTGCACGTGCGTCGGGTCGTCATTCCTGGACTCGAAGGCGAGCCGGCCGGTGTCCTGACGCTGCACGAGGACGTCACCGCGCAGCGCCAGGCGCTCGAGGCGAAAGACCTGATGCTGCGCGCCATCGGCCACGAGGTGCGGAGTCCGGCCGCGGCGATGAAGAACACGCTCGCGGGCATCATGCAGTGGGAAGACACGATCGATGCGCTCGGGCGGCGCTCGTTGCTCCAGGAGGCGTACGAGTCGTCCGACCGGCTGCTGAGCCTGGTCGAGAGCCAGCTCATCATCGCCAAGCTCGAGACCAGGCACTTCGAGCCGACGCCGGAGCCCTTAGACCTCGCTTCGGCGTTGACCGGCGTGCTGACGGTTCTGAGTCACCGCTACGCGGAGAAGACCGCGGCTGTGCAGGTGAACCTTCCCGAAGGTCTGCCTCAGGCGTTTTGCGAACCCGCCCATCTCGCGCAGGTGCTCACAAACCTGATCGGCAACGCCCTCGAGTACACGGGCCGGCGCGTGGACGTCGACGCCCGGCAGGTGCAGCGGGGCTGGCTCGAGATCTCGGTTGCCGACAATGGGCCCGGGCTGCCCGCGGCGATTCTCGAGACCGTGTTCGAGAAGACAGGCCCCGCGGGGCGCAGCCGCTCCCAGGGTGGACTTGGCCTCGGGCTTTACCTCTGCCGGCTGGTGGTCGAGCGCTCCTTCGGCGGACGCATCTGGGTGGCCGCAAGCGACAAGCGAGGCACCACTTTCAGGTTCACCGTACCTGCGAGGATTAAGACGTAGCAGCCGTTACGACAAACATGGACTTCGGACCACTTTGGGTCCGCGTGGGGGGCGGGTTGGAGTCCGTGCCCGAGCATCACCGCCACGGGCCGGCCGACATGGATTTTCCGCCGCCTGGCGGTCCCTGGAAGCCGCTTGTCCTCAACGGCCGGTTGGTCGGGTGGGCGCCGGAGGCGGGACTCAAGCTCGCCCGACGCTCGGCCGAGATCGGCGAGCGCCTCGAGGCGGAACAGCGCGATTACCTGCTCGGCCGGCTTGGCCACAAGCTGCGCTCGTCGGTGCTGGCACTGCAGGAATCGGCCCGCCAGGCGGCGTTTGGAAGGCCCGAGCTGATGGAGGCGGTGTTCGAGCAGGCGCAAGAGGTGGGGCGTCGGGCGGCCGGCCTGGAGGCGGCGGCAATCGAGCCCAAAGACAGCGCCCGCGGGGTCGTGCTCGGAGCAGTGCTCAATCTCGCTCTGCCCACGGCGTCGCGCGACGTCCCGGCTGACGCGACCGTGATCGGCTCAGAGCCGGTCCTCGTCGAAGCCTTCACCCGGACGCGAGATTGGCTCGGGGACCCGCTGAACGTCACCGCCGAGCCCACGGGCTCATGGTGGAAGGTGCGGATCGCCGCCAGCGGGGATCGCCGGCAGCCACCGGTACCCGAGCTCGGTGAGCCGCTGGTCCGCCTGATCGTGGACACGCACCTCGACGGCTGGCTCGACGCGAGCGGGCCTGACCGTGCCGACATCTACCTGCCTGCCTACCCCACCCGTTGACGACTCGTTGACGGACGTAACCAGGGTCGTCGCCCCGAACCCTGGGCCATACACCGGGCCGGGGACCAACACCTGGATCCTGGACGCCGGCCCGGTTGTAGTCGTCATCGACCCGGGGCCGGACGACGATGCGCACCTGGCGGCGGTGGAGCGCCGGCTTGCGGGCAAGGTCGTCGGCGTGGTGCTGGTCACTCACGCGCATGCCGACCACCTGGGGCTCGCGGACAGATTTGCGAGACCGCATCGAGCATCCGTCCGCCGCCATCCCGAGCTGGCGGACGGAGACGTCGTGCACGCCGGAAACCTCCACATAACGGCGCTGTACACCCCCGGTCACAGCGCAGACCACCTCTGCTTCCTGCTCGCGGATGACGGCGCGGTCTTCACGGGCGACCTGATCCTCGGCCAGGGCAGCTCGATGGTCACCTACCCCGAGGGCGATGTCGCGGCGTACCTCCGGTCACTTGACCGGCTGGCGGCATTGCGGCCGCGCATCCTCTTTCCCGGCCACTGGGGCCCGGTGACCGACGCGATGGGGAAGATCGAGGAGTACAAGCATCACCGCCTCGAGCGAGAGGCGCAGATCCTCGCGCAGATAAGGCGGAGGCCCGGATCGCCGTCGGAGCTGACCCACAGGGTGTATGGCGACCTCGACGAGAAGCTGGGTATCGCGGCCGAGATGACTTTGCGCGCGCACTTGAGGAAGCTGGTCGACGACGGCGTCGTGCGCGAGGACGGGGAGATCTACGAAGCCGTCGGTAATGTAGGCGCGTGACCCCGATCCTCTCCCTGTCCGCGGCCGAGCTCGAGCGCTGGCTCGCGGAACACGACGCACCCGCGTATCGGCGTCAACAGGTCTGGTCATGGCTCGCTCGCGGCGCCGGCAGGTTCGGGGACATGCGCGACGTTCCCAAGCCGCTCCGCGCAGCGCTGGCCGCGAACTTTCAGGTCACGTCGCTGAACCCGATCGCCGTCTCAGAGGCCGACAACGGGTTGACCACCAAGACGCTGTACGAGCTGGAGGGAGGCCATTCGGTTGAGGCGGTCGTGATGCGCTACTCCGACCGGACGACGCTGTGCATCTCCTCCCAGGCCGGATGTCCCGTGGGATGTCCTTTCTGCGCCACAGGCAAGTTTCCTTTCGGCCGCAACCTCAAGGCGCACGAGATCGTCGAGCAGGCAGTCGACGCCCAGCGCCTGCTCAGCGGCGAGGGCCGTCGCCTTTCGCACGTCGTGTTCATGGGCATGGGCGAGCCGATGGCCAACTACCTTGCGGTGGTTGAGTCGGTGCGCCGTGTCGCGGACCGTGAGCTGCTCGGCATCAGCCCACGCCGCATCGTCGTCTCGACCAGCGGTCTCATCCCGCGCATCGAGCAGCTCGCGGAGGAGAAGATCCCTGTCACCCTCGCCATCTCGCTGCACGCTGCGCGCGACGAGCTGCGTGACGTCCTGGTGCCGATCAACCGCAAGTACCCCGTCCACGAGCTAGTCGATGCGGCGCAGGCATACGCCGAGAAGACAGGACGGCGCGTGAGCTACGAGTGGGTGATGCTGGCCGGCGTCAACGACACCGAGCGCGATGCCAAAGAGCTCGGCCTTCTCCTGCGGCGTCGCCTCGCGCACGTCAACCTGATCCCGTTCAACCCTGTGGACGACACCCCGTACAGGGCGCCAGATCGAAACTCGATTCGAGACTTTCGACAGAAGGTCGAGGCGCAGGGACTCAACGTCACGGTTCGCGACACGCGCGGCCGCGAGGCAGATGCGGCATGCGGGCAGCTGCACGAGCGCGTGATGCGCGCGAAAATTTCGGCGTAGGTCGATGCTCTACGCCGGGACGTCCGGCTTCAGCTACACAACCTGGAAGGGCAAGTTCTATCCGGCATCACTCTCAGGGACGAAGATGCTGCCCTTCTACGCCGAGCGCCTCAACGGCGTCGAGCTGAACGGCAGCTTCTACCGCACGCCGCCAGACGGAACGCTGGAGAAATGGGCGAGCGAGGTGCCGCCGAACTTCCGGTTCTGCATGAAGGCCAACCGCGGCCTGACTTACTCGGCCGAAGCGTTCGACAAGATCGGCCTGGCGCGGATCTTCAGCCGGCGGATTGGGATTCTGGGGGAGCAGTTGGGTCCGGTTCTTCTGCAGTTTCCACCGACCCGTCAGAAGAATGTGGATCTGCTGGACTCTCTGCTGACTGCCCTGGATCGACCCGCGGCGGCCGAGTTTCGGCACCCGTCGTGGTTCGACGCCGACGTGTACCGGGTGATCCGCGAGCACGGCGGCGCGCTGGTGGTGACGGACGAGGAGAAGTGGCCGCGGGCTCCGCTGGTAGCTCTGGGACCGATGGCGTACTTTCGACTGAGGCGGCGCTACGCCGGCGCTGCCTTGCGAGCCTGGATCGACGAACTGAAGGCGGCGCTGGCGACTCATCAGCAGGTTCACGTGTACTTTCGACATGACCCGCGATCGCCGGCGCTGGCGCAACGCGTGCTGCGGCTAGCCGGAAAAGAATCGGAATCGCGATGAGCGCAAACGCAACCATCAGCAGCGACGCGATCTGAGCCTGGCGCAGGCCAAACACGATCTGCGTGTCCAGGCGGAAGTAGCTGAGCCAGAAGCGACCGATCGCGTAGATCCCCACATAGATCAGGCCGACGACTCCGTCCGGAAGACGCTGCTTGAGCCGCAGGTGGAACGGCAGCAGCGCGCCGAGGATCACCAGGCACAGCACCATCTCGTAGGCCACCTCGGGATGCACGATCTTTCCTGGCTGGCCCAGCGTGTACTGGTTGACGTACTCCACTCCCCAGGGCAGCGTCGTGGGCGAGCCGTGGTGCTCCCCGTTGATTACATCGCCAATGCGGCCGATGGCCAGCCCGATCATCGTCGCCGGCCCACCCGCGTCGACGATCTTCCAGAACGAGTAGTGCGTGCGGCGTGACCAGACGTAGATGCCGACCATCGCGCCGAAAAGGCCGCCCCACTGACTTATGCCGCCTTCGGTCAGCGCGAACACGCGCAGCCACTGGCCGTTGGCGAAGATCCGCCAGTTCTCCCAGACATAAAGGGCGCGGGCTCCCACCAGGCCAAGCGCGACCATCCACGCCAGCCCGTCTCCCGTGTCCTTCAGGTCGGGAATGTCTTTGCCCAGGAGCCAGAAGCCAAGCCGGGCGGCGGCGATGATCCCCAGCACCGAGAAGACGCCGTGCCATGTGATGAGGAGCGGGCCTAGCGTGAGGATGTTGGGATTGAGGTCGATGACGATCGTTAGCGGCATTCAGTAAGTCACATCCTCAAGTGCTTGCCGCCCACTTGACTACGCCGTGACTCGGGTCGCGCGGTCGAGGCGCGCGAGCGCGACCTCCTTCGAAAGAAGCCCGAAGCAATAGTGGATGGGGAGCGCGACCTTCTTCCCCGTGAGGACGTCCCGCAGCGGCGTGTAGAACTTGCCTTTGCCGACGCCGGATTTAGCCACGGCGCCCTCCAGCGCTCCCTCGATCGCGTCGGGGTCCCACGCCACGTCCTTGACCGCTGCGATGGCGGATCGGACGCGCTCCACCGCGTCGGCGTCGAGGGCAGGTGGTGTCGGATCGGTCCACAAGAAGTCGAGGTAGTCGATCGCCTGGGCGAGCTTGTGCAGGCGCGTCTGGAGTGCCGGCACTGCGAGCCGAAGGGTCGATTCGTCGACCTGCGAGACAAACGGCTGAAGGCGCTCCGCGAGCTCGTCGAGACTCAGCTTGCGGATGTACTCGCCGTTGATCCAGTTCAGCTTCTCCCAATCGAAGCGTGCACCTCCGTGCTGCACGCGGTCGAAGGAGAAGGCCTCGACCAGCTGGTCGATGTTGAAGATCTCCTGCTCTGTGCCGGGGTTCCATCCGAGAAGCGCTAGGTAATTGATAAGCGCCTCTGGTAGATAGCCGAGATCCCGAAACAGCATCAGGTTGCTCTCCGGGTGCTTGCGCTTCGACAGCTTTCCACCGTCGGGCGCGAGGATCAGCGGCATGTGCGCGTAGGCCGCCGGCCGCTCGTATCCGAGCGCGTCGACGAGCATCAGCTGGTAGGGCGTGTTGGAAAGATGCTCCTCGCCCCGAATGACGTGCGTGATCTTCATCAGCGCGTCGTCCACCGGGCTGGCGAACTGGTAGGTCGGGTAGCCGTCCGACTTGACGATGATGAAATCGCCGATCAGGTCGGAGTCGAAGCTGATCGAGCCACGGACCATGTCGGTGAACGTCACCTCGCCACCCGGCACATGGAACCGGACCGCAAATTCGCTTCTGCCCTCGGGCGGATTGGTCAGGCAGCGGCGGGAGTAGCGATAAGGGCGTCTTTCGAGCTGCGCCTGCTTGCGCTCGGCCTCGAGCTCTTCGGCCGTGCAGTAGCAGCGGTAAGCCTTGCCGCTCTGCAGCAGCCTGGCCGCTTCTTCCTTATAGATGTCGAGCCGCTCGGATTGGCGAATCGGGCCCTCATCCCAGTCGAGCCCGAGCCAGCGGAGGCTCTCGTCGATGAGCAGCTCGTACTCGGGGCGGTTGCGCTCGACGTCGGTGTCGTCGATGCGCAGCACGAACTTGCCCTGGTTCTGGCGCGCGAAGAGAACGTTGTAAAGGGCGGTGCTGGCCGTGCCCAGATGAGCGAAGCCGGTCGGGCTGGGCGCGATCCGGACACGGACCGGGTCAGACACCGCCACATACTACGTTCGATGGTTGGGGTGCTGGTTTTGAACGGAGGGGACGAGTTCAAGCGGGGTAACGAGGAGCAGGACCGCATCCTTGCTTCGGGGGCAGGCCCTGGGCCGGCGTTCGTCGTACCGACCGCCGCGGCGAGACAGGGGCACGAGCAGGCCGTCGCACATGCCACCGAGTGGTTCGACCAGCTCGGACTCAAGCTCGACGAGCTCCCCGTCCTCAAAAGGACCGACGCGAACTCCAAGGAGCTGGCCGGCATGGCGCGCGCGGGAGGCTTCTTCTACCTCGTAGGCGGAGACCCCGGTCTGGTCGCGCAGGTGCTCGCCGGTTCACGCGTATGGACGGCGATGTTCGAGGCGTGGCGCGACGGTGCCGCGCTCGCAGGTTCCTCCGCTGGCGCAATGGCGCTCTGCAGCCACACCCTGATCCGCGCGACCTGGCCGGACCGCACGCAGCGACGTCCGCACGACGCGCTCGGAGCTGTTCCGCACACCGCCGTCCTGCCCCATTTCGACAGCTTCGGCCACAAGTGGATTGAGTCCGCGCGCCGTGAGCTCCCCGACGTGACGCTGCTGGGGATCGACGAGCGCACCGCGGCCGTGTGGCGATCCGAGAGGTGGGCCGCCGCCGGACCCGGCGCGGTGACGGTCATCAATGGAAAGGAACCCTCGAGCTATCGCAGCGGCGAAGAAATCGCGGGATTGCCCAGCCCTGTCCGTATTCTTCCGCAGCAGTGATCGCCCGCCGGGCCTCCAAGGTCCTCCATTCCGGATACATCGAGCTGGGGCGACTGCGCGTCCATCACACCTTCGGCGGGCACGGCTCGCCCGTGGTATTCATCCACGGCCTCGGGTCGTCGGGCTACATGGAATGGCGACTCAACCTCGAGGAACTGGCCCGCAAGCATCGGGTTTTCGCGCCGGACCTTCCCGGCTACGGGCGTACCGACAAGCCGCGCGTGCGCTACACGATCCCCTACTTCGCGCGCTTTATCGAGCGCTATATGGACGACCGCCGCATCGGGTCCGCGGTAGTTGTGGGCGCTTCGCTCGGCGGCAGGGTGGCGCTTGAAGTTGCGCTTGACCGACCTTCCCTCGTGCGCAAGCTCGTGCTGGTGAACACGCTTGGTCTTGGCCGCCCGCAGGTGCGCTTCCCGCAGTTCGCCTATGGCCTGGTGTCGCTGCCGAGAGTGGGTGAAGCCGCGATGCGATTTGCGCGCGACGCGCTGCACTGGGCATCGCCCAGCATGGTGCGTCGGTTCGCGGGTCGGTCTGCGGGCGTGAGCACTGACCTGACGCGGGTGATGGACGACGAATACCTCGAGGACCTGCGCGAGATGTACGCCGTCGACGGTTTCCGCGATGCCTACCTATCGACCATCCGCTCGCTGGTCAACCCCCGTGCACTTTTCGGGGGGCATCACGACGTAAGCGAGCGGTTGAACGAGCTGAAGATCCCGGTACAGCTCATATGGGGCGCCGACGATCCGCTCTTTCCGGTGGCTCACGCCGAGAAGGCGCAGTCGTTGATCGGCAGCAGTCAGCTGGCGCTCATCGAAGGCGCTGGCCACACCCCGCAGTCGGAGCGCCCGGAGGAGTTCAACCGCGTCCTCCAACACTTCCTCCAGCGCTAACCCGCCGCCGGAAGAGCCGCGCTATCGCAGCCCCGAGTATCGGGCGCTGGTCGAGGGCCCGCTCGATCCGCTCGTCCATGCCGACCCGGGCGCGCCGCCCCGCACTTACCGCTGGGCCAGGGCGATCGTGCGCTGGATCATCACGCACTTCTTCCGCATCACTGTCAGCGGGCTCGAGAACATTCCGAAGCCGCCGTACATCATCGCCGCCAACCACCAGGCGTGGTTCGATCCGGCGTTCATCATCCCGTTCTTTCCGCATCGCCCTGTGATCTACACCATGGCCAAGCGCCAGACCGTCTTCAACCGCGCCTGGAAACGGCGCTTGCTTCCGCTTATCGGCGTTTTTCCGATCTCGCCCGACCGGGGGGAGCTCGACGAGCAGGGATTGCGCACCGTGTACCAGGTGCTCGAGCGCGGGGGCGTGTTGCTGATCTTTCCGGAGGGCCGCTACTCCCGCGGTCGCGCCCTGCGACCGCTGAAGAACGGCATCGCGTTCTTTGCGCTCAACGCCGGCGTGCCCATCTGTCCCGTGGCCGTGCGAGGCACGGACGCGCTCTACCCGTTCAAGCGCATCGAGATCGCGATCGGTCCGCAGATCCTTCCCGACCTGCCCGCCTGGTGGGAGCTGGGCCGGCGCGTGAACGCAGTCGTGGATAGGGTCCGCGCCTCGATCGCGACAGCGCTGAACAGGCGCAGAAAATAGAATTCGAAAGTTTTGCACCTGGTCATAGGAGCCGGCGAGTTCCTCGGAAGGCACGTCTCCCGCGCCCTCAGCGTGGAGGTTCCGGTCATCGAGCTCCATGCGGACGCCGACGACGAGACCCTGGCCGACGCCATCGTGGGGGTTGAGGTCGTAGTCTTCGCCGCTCAGACCGTCGCGCCTGGGCGCCGTCTCCGTTTCCGCCGTTCAGCACCGAGACCGCTTCAGCGAGTCGTCCAGGCCGCCCAGGACGCCCGAGTCCGCCGCATCGTTCACATCTCCACGGCGGACGTTTTCGGTTCTGACCATTTCTCGCGGGTCACCGAGAAGTCGAGGGTCAAGCCGGTCCACGCGTTCGAGAAGGAGAAGCTCTATGAGGAGGAGTGGCTTCTCGCAAGCGCAGGGGACGTCGAGGTCGTGGTCTTACGGCCGGCCAGGGTTTTCGGCGAGGGAGAAGACTGGATCACTCCTCGCTTGCTCACGGCGGCGGTTCGGGGCCGGCTGTGGTTGCCGGGTGGAGGTAGGGCCAAGCAGACCTTTGTGTCGGCCGAGGACGTCGGTCGCGCATGCCTCGCGGCCTCAGACCGGGGACGGCCCGGGCATCGCTACCTCGTCGGCGGGTTCGATGCCACCTGGCGCGACTACATCGTTTCAGCGATGCGGTCGGTGGGCTTCACCGCGGCGGTCGGCTCAGTCCCCTACGACTTTGCCTATGTCCGTGCGCTGGCCGCCGAGACCCTCACCCCGCAGGGTGGAGCGATCTGGCCTGGTCTGTATGCCATCGACGTTCTGGGCAAGCCGCACTATTACGACGACTCCTACTCGCGGCGGGAATTGACGTGGTCTCCGTCCGTCGGCAGCTTCGAGCAGGAGATGCCGGCGATGGCGCCCTGGCTGGCGCGCCTGCCCGACGTGGCCGCGGCGCTCGGGGAAGCTCCGGCGGCTACTTCACCGCAAGGCAGGTGATCGTCTTGAAGACTCCGTCGATCTTCTGAATCTTGTCGACGATCAGCGAGCCGATCGAGTTGACATCGGGCGCTTCGCACACAGCGATCACGTCGTACTCGCCGGTGATGGCGTCGGCCGCCGAGATCCCCTGCACACCTTCCATCTTCTTGGCAACCTCCAGCGCACGCCCCGGCGACGCGTTGATGAGGACGTAGGCCTTCATCGGTTCACCCCCCAATCAGATCCGTGGACTGAGCGGCCTCAGCGTACTGTCTTTTTCTTCTTCTTAGTGGTTCGGCGCTGGGCCAGATGCAGCGCCAGCTTTTTCAGACCCGGATTCTCCGCAATCACCTTCGGGCCCCTGATCTTCTTGTCGCGCGCCCGATTCCGTGCGCTTTCGCGTGGGGCGACGCTGTCGAGCTCGTCGCTCACGCCTGCGGTACGGCCGGGTACGCCACCGGGGCCGCTGCGTAGTCGAGGTCCAGCCTGCGAAACGCCAGCGTCCAGTAGGTCGAAGACTGGGCTGCAAGGTACGCCGCGATCGGGATGAAAACGACCACGACGACGCTTGCCACAAGGACGCCCGCGGCGACGCTCGCCGCCGAGCCGCTCGCGATCGCCGTCGCGGCGATTGCAGCGAAAGGAGCCAGGACGATACCCAGGCTGATGACGACGACCAGCGAAACTCCGAGTGCGACCAGCCAGACGAGAAGGGCACGCCCGAATCGCTTGAAGAGGAGCCGGTGCGCGCGCGCGACGGCCGGCGCCGCCATACGCTCCTCGAGCACGACCGCGCGCGCGCCGAACTGGCCGAGGAACGAAAGGTAGATGGCGTAGACGATCCCGACCCCGAACAGCAGCAGTCCGCTGAGGAGCAAGGGCACCGCGGCGCCGGCATTCCCGTTGGCGACGGCGGCGAGGAGCGTGATCAGCCAGGCGCCGACGAGCAAGAACAGCGGGAGGCCCAGCGCCACCAACAGGAGCCGAAACCGCACCATGACCCACATGAGGTGCACGCCCGTCCGCCACGCCGACCCAAGACCGAAAGGTCGCTCGGCGTCGTGCTCGGCCGAACCGCGGATCGTGGCTGCCTCGCAGACCGCGGCAAGGATGAAGAACGCGACGACCAGGACGAGCCAGACCACACCGATGGAGACGAGCAGGACAATGTGGCTGCTGATCCACGTGCTGAACTGCTGCTGAACATCAGAGAGATTGGAAGAGCTCGTCCTCGTCGTCCGCTGTGAGTAATTGAAGCTCCCACCGGACTCGCCCGAGAAGATCGCGAGAAGCCACAGGTACTTGTGGTCCCAGGCGATGCGAAAGGAGCGCGTGACCAGGAGCCAATAGGACATGGCGCTCCTAGAAGTTGGCGGGCACGACGGCCCGCTTGTGGATGCCCGAGCCGAGCAGCTTGTCTCCCTCCCGGCACTCGACCTCGAACAGCAGCTTGTTGCCCTTGACCTCGGCGAGCCTGGAAGTCACGACGATGGTGCTGCCAGGGGCGGTGGGTGCGAGATGCCGGACGTGCACCTCGTAGCCGACGGTCGTGTGGTTCTCGGGCAGCAGGGGTGCGATGGAAAGATGGCTCGTCCATTCCATGAGCCCGATCATGGCCGGCGTCGCGAAGGTGCCCTTGCCGCCCACGTGATGGGTCAGGAGGTTCCCCTCGACCACGCGCTCCGTGCGTCCTTCGATTCCAGGACGAATGTCCGCCAGCGTGTCCACGAGATAGATTGTCCCCAATGACGAGGGGGACGGTGCGCAAAGCGATATTTCCTGCCGCCGGTCTGGGAACGCGCTTTTTGCCGGTCACCAAGGCGCAGCCGAAAGAAATGCTCCCGCTCGTCGACAAGCCGACGATCCAGTACGGGGTCGAAGAGGCGATCGCCAGCGGCATCGAGCAGGTGATCATGGTGACCGGCGGCGGCAAGCGCGCCATCGTCGACCACTTCGACCGCTCGCTCGAGCTCGAGCACTACCTCGAGATGCGAGGCCGCAGCGACCTGCTTCACATCCTTGCCGAGGTCGACGACCTCAGC
This sequence comes from Candidatus Dormiibacterota bacterium, assembly GCA_035945895.1. Lineage (GTDB taxonomy): Bacteria > Chloroflexota > Dormibacteria > Dormibacterales > Dormibacteraceae > 40CM-4-65-16. The sequence goes on from DASYZS010000032.1 coordinate 24,640, forward strand.
AATCGCCTCGTCATCACCTATCTCCAGCAGAAGGAGCCGCTGGGACTCGGGCACGCGGTGTGGACCGCGAGGCTGCTGGTCGAGGGCGAGCCGTGCGCTGTGCTGCTTGCCGACGACGTGATCCTCTCCGAGGACCGGCCCGTGCTGAAACAGCTGATCGACGCTCACGCGAAGACGGGCGCGACGGTCCTGGCCGTCAGGAAGGTGCCTCGAAGCGAGGTCAGCCGCTTCGGCATCATCGCCACCCGTGGCTCCAGAGGCGGGATTCACGAGGTTGTGGACATCGTCGAGAAGCCGTCGGTCGCCGACGCGCCTTCCGAGCTCGCCGCCCTGGGACGGTACGTGCTCCTGCCGGCGGTGTTCACCGAGCTCGACAGGGGAGAGCCGGGCGCCGGCAACGAGATCCAGCTTGTGGATGCCATCAAGCGCACGATCGGCCACCATCCAGTGGTCGGGGTCGAGTTCGAGGGCGACTATTACGACACCGGCACGATTCCCGGTTACCTGCGGGCCAACCTGATGCTGGCGATGCGCCGCGAAGGGCTGCGGGAGGAGCTTGCCCCGCTGCTCCGGGAGCTGGTCGACTCCTCGTCCTAGGTTCACCCGGGCCGAGCCTAGGCGGGGCCTATAATTCGAATACGCTCAATGAGCCGTATCCCAACCCGAGTGATTTACCTATGGCTGTTCCAGGACGAAGAAGATTCGACGACGACAAAGTTGTTCGGTATGAGACCACGGAGAAGGACTTCGAGGTCGAAGTCTCGCGCACCCTCAACAAGTGGTGCGTCACCGTCTACCAGCAGCCGGACCGCCAGATCCTGGTTCAAGACTTCTTCCCGGAGCGTTGGAAGGCGCTCGCGAGGGCGCAGGACTTCCTCCGGCTCCTGAACCAGCGCAAGAAGAAGGAAGAGGAAGGCTCCTCGACCGACGACGACTTTTAGTCGACGGTAGACTTACCGGCTCGTGAACTGGGGTGCGTTGCGCGGCGAGTGGGGGGCGGTGACGTTCGTGCTCACGGTCATCGCGGGCATGATCGTCGTGCCGCTCGCGCTCTACTTCGCCAACGTGTCTCCGGGCACGATCGCCTCGCCGACGATCGGGACCACCAGCAGCGCCCGCTCGAGCAGCATCCAGACCGCGAGCCCGGCGCGCACGTCGCCCTCGCCCAGCCCGTCAGCTCGCTAGACCCCAGAGCAGGCGCTCTCCGTTGGGCTGCACGATCCTGTGCAGGGGGAGAGAAAACTCCGCGACCGGTCCACGCTCGGCGCTGATCTTCATCTCGATTACATCGGACAGGCGAAGGTGCCCCACCGCGGCGCAGTCGCGAAGGAAGGTGAAGACGACCGGCCGCACTAGGTTCAGCACGTGGCCGGCGATGCGCGCGCCGTCGGAAAGGACCCCTCCGTCGCCCACGCTGCGGTCGCGAAACGCGAAGATCACAACCTCGTCGCTGAGCATCACTGGATCGGTCCACGCGTAGCTGGTGGTCCGGACGTCACTCAGCTCATGCAGGACCTCCGCCAACCGGCGCATCGGTGGCTCGGGTCCTTCGAACACCAGGGGCACGTCGCGCTGCGGCTCATTGAACACCTGGGCGCGGTACTGGGCGGTGAAGCCGAGGTCCGACAGCCCCGCGAACGGCGCTGGGACCTTGATGGTCATCTCACCGAGGTGCGAGTTGCTGTGACGCATGCTGGAACCCGACTCTTCCATGCCGTATTAACGCATGGCCGACCGCCGCAAGTCTCGTTCTAACGCAGTAGGGTCACCATCGTGGCTTCGCCAAGGGCGCTCGAGGGAATCCGAGTCCTCGACCTCACGCGCCTCCTGCCCGGCGCGTACTGCACGATGCTGCTGGCCAGGCTCGGCGCGGACGTGATCAAGGTCGAGGAGCCCGGCGTCGGCGACTACATGCGCATGGACTGGGCTGAGTTCGAGGCCATCAATCGCAACAAGCGGAGCATCGAGCTCGACCTCAAGACGCAGCGCGGCAAGGACGTCCTGCTCCGGCTGGTGGAAGCGTCAAACGTCCTGGTCGAGGGCAATCGACCAGGTGTGATGCAGCGGCTCGGTCTGGGCTGGGACGTGCTGCACGAACGCAATCGCCGGCTCGTCATGTGTTCGATCACCGGATACGGTCAGGACGGCCCGATGGCCTCGCGCGCCGGCCACGACCTCAACTACATGGCGATCGCGGGCGCGCTCGGGCTCAATGGCGAACGTGACGGCCCGCCGGTGCCGCTCTCGGTGCAGGTGGCAGACATCGGGGGCGGTGGGCTGGAGCCCGCGGTGGAGATTCTCGCTGCGCTCGTAGGCGTCCAGCGCGGCGCCGACGGTCGCTGGATCGACGTCTCGATGACTGATGGCGCGGTTGGATTCCTCTCGCTTGTCTTTGCCGGCGAGCGCGTGCGTCGTGGCGACGGACGCCTCACGGGCCGCTACCCGTGCTATCGCGTGTACGAGTGCAGCGACGGCCGCTTCTACAGCGTCGCGGCCCTCGAGCCGAAATTCTGGAAGGTGCTGTGCGAAACGATCGCCAGGCCGGATCTCGTGGAGGCGCAGTTCTTAGAAGACGCGGCGGCCCATAAACGGGTCGAAGAGGTCTTCAGGTCGCAGAGCCGCGACGAGTGGGAGCAAACGCTGAGCGGGCTCGACGTGTGCTGCGAGCCTGTCCTCGACCTCGACGAGGCCGCCGCGCATCCGCAGGTGAAGGCACGGAAGCTGTTGGTGGGGAGCGGGCATGCACCTAGGCTCGGTGAGCACACCGAGGAGATCCTCAAAGAGTTCGGACTTTAGTCCAGACCTCTTCGACCTCCCGACGCGTGCGTTCTGTCGAGCCGCCGTTGTCGATGACGAAATCGGCAAGCCTGCGCTTCTCGTCGATCGGCATCTGCGCCGCAAGCATTCCCTCGGCTCGTTCACGGGGAACGCCCCGACCCACGAGACGCCGCAGCTGCAGGTCGCGCGGCGCGTAAACGAGGACGGTGGCGGAGTAGAGACCTTGCAGCCCGTTTTCGAAGAGCAGCGGCACGTCCTGCATGATCACGTCAGCGCCGCCCTCCGCGGCCTCGACAGTTCGCTCTGCCATCCACTCACGCACGAGGGGATGCACGATCGCGTTGAGGCGCTGTCTCGCCGCCGCATCGTGGAAGACGAGCTCACCGAGTTTCTTGCGGTCGACCTCTCCATCACGCACGTATTCAGCGCCGAACGCCTCGACGATCTCGTCAAAACCCCTGGTGCCCGGTGAATAGACGGCGTGGGTGGCCTCGTCTGCGTCGACGATGACCGCGCCCAGATCTCGAAACATCGCAGCGACGGTGGACTTCCCCGAGCCCGCGCCGCCGGTCAGCCCAATGAGTTTCAATGTCAGTGCGTGGCTGACGAGGAGAAGTTCGATGCGGTCGTGGTCGGTGCGGGGCCGGCCGGCACCGCAGCCGCCATCACGATGGCCAAGGCGGGACTCCAGGTGGCGCTCCTCGAGCGCGGCGTCAAGCCCGGTTCGAAAAACGTCATGGGCGGCATCCTCTACAACTACTACCTCGAGAAGATCGTAGGCGACGCCTGGAAGCAGGCTCCGCTCGAGCGCCCGATCATCGAGGAGCGGCGATGGCTGATGACGCCCGAGGCTGCGATCGGCCTCGACTACAAGAACCTGCGCAACCGGGAGCACCCACATTCCTACTCGGTGCTGCGCGCGCGATTCGATCCGTGGTTCGCGGAGCAGGCGGAAAAGGCCGGAGCGCTGGTCGTGCCGGAGACGGTCGTCGACCGCCTCATCGTCAAGAACGACCGCGTCGTCGGCGTAGGCACTGGCCGCGGCGACGACCTTTACGCCGAGGTGACGATCGTTTGCGAAGGCATCGGTCTTGGCACGGGCCTGCTCGAGAACACGCGCATCACCGGCAAGCCCCTGCGCCGCAAGCTGCGGCCCGACGAAGTCGCGATGGCGGTGAAAGAGATCATGCAGCTCGACCGCGGCCTGATCGAAGAGCGCTTCAACTGCGAGTCAGGCGAGGGCTGCACCGTCGAGTGCTTCGGCGACTCGACGATGGGGATGTCCGGATTCATGTTCATCTACACCAACCAGGACACGCTGTCGGTCGGCGGCGGAGCGCTGTTGAGCGAATTCAACCAGACGTTGCGCACGCCCAACGACCTGATGGAGCACTTCAAGAATCACCCCGCTATCAAGCCACTGCTGCGCGGCGCGGAGACCATCGAGTATCTGGCGCACCTCATTCCCGAGGGCGGCTACCGCGGCATTCCGAAGGTGTACGGGCCGGGCTATCTCGTATGCGGTGACGCGGCCATGCTCTCGAACCCCGTCCATCGCGAAGGGTCGAACCTGGCGATGTGGTCGGGCAAGCTTGCCGGCGACACCGTCATCCACTGCAAGGAGATCGGCGACTTCTCCGAGCGCCGCCTGGTCGAGTATCGAGGCAAGCTCGACGCCTCCTGGGTGATGGCCGACATGAAGAAATACGACAAAGCAGTCCCGCTCCTCGAGCACAACCCGCAGCTGTTGACCAGGTATCCGCAGGTCGCAGACCGAGCTCTCGATGAATTCTTCCGCGTCGACGGCACGTCGAAGTGGGACAAGCAGAAGAACATCGTGAGGATGATTCGCAAGGAGGGTGCGTTCCGGATGGCATGGGACACGTTGAAGTCCGCATGGGCACTGAAATGAATTCAAGAGCCGCGCGAAGCGCGTCCTTACCGGGCTCTGCCCGCAGGAAGCAGCTGCAGAAAACCGACGAGGGACGCGTCTACGAGGACGGCGTCCTTAGGTTGCGCGATGGCCGCGAGCTGGCGTGGCGTTGGTGGGGCGAACCCGACGCCACACCGATTCTTCGCATTCAGGGAACTCCGGGGTCTCGGAAGCAGTACAACGCCAGCCGGGATGTGCCCAGCGAGCTTGGCCTGCGGTACCTGATGGCCGACCGTCCCGGATACGGCGGCTCGACCCGCAAGCCGGGTCGAGGCATCGCCGACATCGCGGACGACTACGCCGAGCTGCTCGACTTCCATGGACTTGACCGGGTGCCCGCAACCGGGACCAGCGGCGGCAGCCCCCACGTGCTGGCGCTGGCCGCGCGTCACCCTGACCGCGTAACAGCGATCAGCGTGCTCGTCGGCGGCACGCCGCTCGAACCCGACGAGATCAAGCAGTTGGTCGGCGTCAATGCCGAAGCCTACGCGCGGGCGGAGCAGGGATGGCAGTCCCTTTACGAGTTCCTCGTCAAGGTGCGAAAGCGACTGCTCAGCGACGAGGGCATGAGCGGAGTCCTGAGCGACGCGCCTGAGTCGGATCGCGTGATCATGGCCAAACCCGAGTGGCTGAAGATGTCGGCTGAGAACACCGCCGAGGCGATGCGTCAGGGTGCGGAAGGATGGACCGATGAGTCGTTTGCCATGCACAACAAGTGGGATTTCGATCCATCCGTCATCGAAACGTCGGTGACGTGGTGGCACGGCGACGACGACAAAAACGCTCCACTGTCGGCCGCTCGTCGCGTGGTCGCGAAGCTGAAGAACGTCGACCTGCGCACCTGGCACGGCGAGGGCCACTTCGTGTCCATCACGCACGAGAAGGAGATCCTGGAGGAGCTTCTAAAGCGCGCTAGCGGCTGACGTTCACCTGAATCGCATGGTAGCCGGTGGAACCGTCGGGATAGCTCGGGGCCGACACTCCTGACTGGATGTTGCCTGAGCCGTCGGTCGCGCGGACCAGGAGTCGATATGCGCCTTCATGTGACGGCGTCCATGTAGACCGCCAGATGACCCACGTCAGCGGTGACAGCGGCGCATCGAACGGAGCCTCCATCCACGTTCCGCCGCCGTCCGTCGAGTACTCGACCTTGCCGATTCCTCGCTTGCCCGCGAACGCCACGCCGCCGATCTCCAGCGCTCCCAGCTTGACGATGTCACCGTCATGCGGCACGTCGATGCGCGACATGGTCTTGACCACCGCGTTGTGGTCCCAGCCCTGCTGCTCCCAGTACCCGCCGGTCTCGTGATTCGTGAGCTGGATGCTGTCGAGCCACTTCGGCCCCTTCATCCCGTAGTGACCCGGTATGAGGATTCGCGCCGGGTAGCCGTGCGCCACAGGCAGGTCCGCGCCGTCCAGCTGATACGCGACCAGGATCTCGGGTGAGCTCTGGACAAGACTGAGCTGCAGGCTCTCCGCGTAGCCGTCCCGAGCGTGAAACGAGACCCAAGACGCCTGGCCTTGTGGCGACGCCGATCCCACAAGGTCCCGAAGGGAGACTCCGGTGAAATTGCCGGTGCTGATTTGCGGACCGCCGATGTCGTTGCTGATGCACTCGAGGGTCACGTATTGTGTGACCGGCGGCAGCGCGCGGAGGTCGGCGAGGGTCAGAGTCATCGAGTGGTCGACCATGCCTCCGACGCTCAGCTTCCACGCTTGACCGTCGACGACAGGATCGGAGAAGTTCTTCGAGACCACGTAGAAGTCCTCGACCGGAGTGATGTTTGCGGAGATGCCGGTCAGTGCGCTGCCCGGCGCTTTGAAGATCGCCGAATACCAATCCGGCCCAAGCCGGTAGGCGAGCGCCAGGACGCTGAATCCGGCGATGCTGAGCGGGAGCCGAGTGAGGAGCCGCCTCCGCCCGGCGTCCACCCCCGGAGCCGGCTGCTCGCCGAACTGCAGCACGACGGCGTAGATGGAGAAGAGCACGGCCCAAATCAGGGGCGTCGCGAATCCGTCGTTCAGCCCGAGCAACCCCGCGCCCCCTACGGGGAGCAGCACCGCGACGACCACGATCCATCCCACCGCCGCAAACGCAAATGGCAGGTACTGCGATTTCCATCTAAGGCTTGCCACCGACGCGGCTGCGCCCAGCACGCCCAGGGCGATGATCATGGCCACGATCAGGCCAAGCTCCTCGACGACCTTTCCCGCGTGCTGCAGCGTGTCGATGAGGAAGCCGAACACGAAGCCGGGCATCAAAGAGAGCAGAGGCTCGTTGAGAAGCTGCGGCAGCGGGCGAAGGCCCAGGAAGGCGTTGGCGAGATACATGAGAGCGACCAGCGCCAGGCCGGCGACGCATCCCCAGCCGAAACCGTGCCATGCCGCCTGTTTGCGAGTCACTGCGACAGGTTGTACCACCCGAAGATATCGATTTGGTTACTGCAGGTTGGTACAGGTGAGACGATCAAGGTCGGCTTCGGCTGGTAGCATCCGCGGGACGGCATGGCTGCCCCGCTAGGCCCCGAAGACCTCTATCGATTCCGCTGGATCGACCACGTTCGCCTGACCGATGACGGCGAGCGTGTCGCGTACCAGGTCGTGTGGGCGGACGCCAACGCGAGGCAGACGCGCAGCCGCATCGTCGTCCGTCGCCTCGTCGATCCCGAGCCTGTTCAACCGGCAGGCGGCGCGCTACGAGATCACTCCCCGGAGTGGTCCCCCGACGGCCGCAAGATCGCCTTTCTGAGCAAGGTCGGGCCGGTCGACCAGCTCTTCGTCGTCGATGCGACCGGAAGCGGCGGCGCGGTGCAGGTCAGCGCGGTGCCGGAAGGCGTCGGGCTTGCGCGCTGGGCGCCCGACGGCAACTCGATCGCATTCCTGGGCTCGGTGGTCGGCGATCCCGATACCGTGGTCGACGACCCACGCCCGGCCGAAGTCCGTGATCAGCTGCGCCGCGCCCCCATCGCTCGGGTCGTGCGGCGGCTCGACTACAAGCACGACGGTCGCGGCTATGTCGACGGCCGCTATCACCATCTCTTTGTCGTCTCGGCCGCAGGCGGCGACCAGAAGCAGCTGACCAGCGGCGCGTGGGACGTCACCGACTACGACTGGTCCCCGGACGGCACCCGCATGGTCGTCGCCGGCAACGCCGAGCCCGGCGCGGACCTCCAGCGCGAGCTGAATCTCTACATGGTCGACCTGGACGCTAACCTCGTTCGCCTCGGCGGCGGGTTCTATCTCAGCACGCCGACCTGGTCTCCCAAGGGCGACAACATCGCTTTCATCGCACCGAACGGGCTGGACGTCGGTCTGCTCGAGCGACTCTGGGTCGTGCCGCTGAGCGGCGGCGGTCCGCGCTGCCTCACCGCGAAGCTCGACCTCGGGGTCAACGACAGCGTGATCAACGACATGCGCTCCGGCCACTCGACCCGGATCAAGTGGTCGGCGGAAGGCGACAGGATCTACTTCCCGGCCGCCGGCCCAGGAATCACCTCGATCCAGTCGGTCGACCTCGAGGGCAACGTGCGTGAGGAGGCGGGCGGGCGCCGGCGCATCTACGACTTCGACGTCGCGTCGGGAGTGCTGGCGTTCTGCGCCTCCGACCCGAGCGGACCAGGGGACCTTTACATGGTCATGCACGGGGCCGAGGCCAAGGTCACTGACCTCAACCCCTGGCTGCGTGACCGCTACGTCGCAGAGCCCGAGCAGCATTACTTCACCGCGCCCGATGGCTGGAAGCTCGAGGGTTGGGTGTTGAAGCCGCCCGACCACGATCCCGGGCGTCTGTACCCGGCGGTGCTGGAGATACACGGGGGCCCGCACGCGCAGTACGGGTGGAGCTTCTTCCACGAGCTGCAGGTGCTGGCGGGAATGGGCTTTGTCGTCTTTTACATGAACCCTCGCGGGTCCGATGGCTACGGCGAGACGTTCCGCCGCAGCGTCGTGCGGGATTGGGGCGGCAAGGACTACCTCGACCTGATGAGCTCTGTCGACCAGCTGATCGAGCTGACCGGTTACATCGACCCAAAGCGTCTTGGAGTGGGTGGTGGGTCTTACGGCGGCTACATGACGAACTGGATCGTCGGCCAGAGCGACAGGTTCGCCGCGGCAGTGGCGATGCGGTCGATCTCCAACCTGGTCAGCGAGTACTCCCAGCACGACATCGTGCTTTGGGGCGTGCTCCAGCTAGGCCCGCCGCCGTGGCCCGACCTGGACGAGCTGTGGCGGCGTTCTCCCATCCGCTACGTCCAGAACGTGCGCACCCCGTTGCTCCTGACCGCGGGCGAAATGGACCTGCGGTGCGCGATGTCGCAATCGGAGGAGATGTTCGGCGCGCTGCGGTTGCTCGGCAAGACGGTCGAGCTCGTCCGGTTTCCCGAGGAATCCCATGACCTGTCGCGCAACGGAAGGCCCGACCGCCGCGTGGAGCGGTTGAAGCGCATCGCGGGCTGGTACGAGAAGTACCTGGGCACCGCGGCCTCGGAGCGGCCGGAGCCCGAGCTGGAAACGCAGGTGCTCGAGTCGCCGGCTGAGGCGCCCCGCGAGTGGGCCAAGACCATCGCCATGCCAGATACAAAACCGGTCGAGGAGCCGACTGCGCCCATCGAGGTGGTGCCGGCCTTTGAGCCTGCGCCGACCCCCGAGGAGCGAGAGGTCCTTCAGCCGGTCGTGTCGGAATTCGCTACCGCCCCAGCCCCGATCGTCGAGCCCGAGGCGCTGCCCGACCTGCCCTCGCTTGGCGCAGAGCCAGAACCTGTGCCGGCGGTCGAGGAGGTCGCGCCCGAAGTCCCGTTCGCCGCCGAGGTGGAGCACGTGGTCGAGGCCGAACCGGTTGCCGAGGCCGAACCGGTTGCCGAGGTCACTCCCGAGCCCGAGCCGAAGCCGGAGCCCGAGGTGACGCCCGAGCTCACACCTGAGCCAGAGCCCGCCGTCTTGGCTCATACCGAGCCGGTCATCTCCGCCTTCGACGAGCCCGCCACGTTTGAACCGGAACCGGAGCTGGCGCAAGCTGCCGCCGAGCCCGACGCCAAGATCGCGTCGACCATGGTGGCCTGGCCGCACGCCGTAGCAGGAGCGCCCCCCGAGAACGGGGCGCCGGACGGCCCGAGCTCCTTCGAAGAGGCGACGTCGCTCATTCCGGCCTGGCAGCAAACAGACCCGAACGCCGTCTCCAAGGAGACCGTTTCGCTGCAGGCGATGCCGCCCGAGGAGGTGGCATCCGGTTCCACTTACGCGGCACTGCTCACCTTCGAGTCGGGTCCATTCGCAGGAAGGATCGTGGCCCTTCCGAGCCAGATGATCAGCATCGGCCGCGCTCCCGACAACGACGTCGTCGTCGGTGACCCTGCAACCTCCGGCCACCATGGGCGCATCGAGGTCCGCAACGGAGCGTTCTGGATCAGCGACCTGGGCAGCACCAACGGCACCCTGGTCAACGGCGAGCCCGTGATCGAGCGCCAGCTCGCGGACGGCGACTCGATCGCGATCGGGGCGAGCACGGTCCGCTTCACGCTCGAGGCCTAAAAACTTCTCTCGCGCCGTGGCATCGGTCGTCGAGATCTGGAGATATCCGGTGAAGTCGATGGCCGGCGAGCGCCTCGAATCGTGCACTATCACCGACCGCGGTCTCGAGGGTGACCGTCGCTGGGCTCTGATCGACAACACGCCCGAGCGCGATGGCAAGTGGTTCAACATCAAGCAGCACGCGCCACTGATGACCTACAGGGCCAGGCTTTTAGACGGCACGCTCACGGTTACGGACCCACGCGGCGCCGACGTCGGTCTAGACGGCGCGTTCCGGCAGGTGCTCGAGGAATCGAAGCGCGTGGTCACCCTCCGCGAGCTGCCAGGTGAGAACTTCGACGCCGCCCACGTCCTGATCGTCAACATGGCTTCCGTCGAGTCGTTCGCCGTCGAGGCGGGGATGCCCATCGACCACCGGCGCTTCAGAGCCAACCTCTACGTCGACGGGCTCGAACCGGAGGAAGAGCTGAGCTGGGTGGGCCGCACTATTCGCGCAGGCGAGGCGGAGCTCGAGGTCACCGAGCGCTGCGAGCGGTGCAAGGTGATCACCATGGACCCCGACACCACCGTGGCCACGCCCGAGCTGCTTCGCGTCCTGGTCGAGCGCCACGACGAGTTCTTCGGCGTTTACTGCAGAGTCCTCCGTCGTGGTCGGGTCGCCCTCGGCGACCTCGTCGGATAGCTATCGTTCTCGAAGCAAGGAGGATTGAATTTGGCGGTCAAGGCTTTCTCTGACGAGTGGGCGCAGCAGTTCGAGGACGAAGTCAACCGGTCGAGCATCTACAAAGCCGCCGCGAAAGGCTGGAAATGGACCGTCGGGCTCGTGATCGAGGCCGAGCCTGAGAAGAACTTCCCCGAAGCGAAGGGTGTCGTGATGGACCTCTTCGATGGATCAGCGCGCTCGATCAAGGTCGGCACCGCGGCCGACGCGCAGGCGTGCAACTTCGTCATCTCCGCGGCGTACTCGCGCTGGAAGCAAGTGGCGACCAAAGAGCTCGACGCCACGAAGGGGATCTTGCAGGGCAAGCTCAAGCTGAAGGGCGACCTGCCGACGATCGTCAGGTACACAAAGGCGTCGCAAGAGATGACCGAGTGCACGACCCGGGTGCCGGTCGAATGGCCCGACGAAAAGTAAAGAAAGAAGAAACGGTCAGCTATACCGACTCCGAGCCCAGCGCATTTGCCTCCATGCTCGGCGGCCTCATCGATGCCAACGTCGCCAACAGCGAGGCTAGGCGCAAAGACTTCGATGAGCTGAAGGCGCGGGTTGGCATCTGGGTGACCGACATCGACGAAGGAGTGACGCTGGACTTCCAGGGGGGCGCGCTGGCGGTCTCCAACGGCCTGAAGCCCAAGCGTGACCTCACCATCCGCACAGATGCCGAGACCGTCATGAACCTCAGCAACCTGCGCATTGGGCTGTTCGGGATGCCCGTGTACTACGACGAGGTTGGACGTGGAGTCGCCGCGAAGCTGCTGCAGGGCAAGCTGCGGATCGAGGGCATGCTCGGCAACATCGCGACCCTCAACTCCGTGACCCGAATCTTTTCTGTGCGATGAGAATCGCCGTGGTCGGCGCGGGGAGCATGGGCGCGCAGATCGCGCAGCAGGCGGCCCTGAACGGAATCGAGGTCGCGCTTCACGACCAGGACGCAGCCCAACTGCACAAGGCCCGCGAGTCGAACCAGGGCCACCTCGCGCGTCGGGTCGAAAAGGGCCGCCTGCCTCGCGAAGACGCCGACTCGGCGCTGAATCGCGTCCGGATGACGACCGACCTCGGTGATGCGGTTCGCGAGGTCGAGTTCGTGATCGAGGCGGTGTTCGAAAACCTCGACCTGAAGCGCTCAATCTTCCACCAGCTCGATGCGATGGCGCCCGCCCAAGCGGTGCTCGCCAGCAACTCGTCGACGATGGGGATCAGCGAGATTGCGGCCGACAGCGCGCATCCTGAACGGTGTCTCAACATGCACTTCTTCTACCCGGTGCTGGTGATGGACCTGGTCGAGATCGTGCGCGGACCGCGCACGTCAGACGACACGGTCGCGCGAGCCACCGAGCTCGCCCGAGAGATGGAGCGCACGCCGGTCGTGATCAACAAAGAGATCGATGGCTTCATCGTCAACCGCATCCTCCACGCGGCGACGCAGGAGGCTTATCGCCTGCTCGACGCGGGCATCGCGTCTTTCGAGGACATCGACGTCGCGGTCGAGAAGGGTCTCAACTGGCCGATGGGACCGTTTCGGCTGGGTGACTTCAGCGGACTAGACGTCACCTACAACGCGCGCCTGCACATGTACAACGTCACGGGCGACGAGCGCTACAAGCCCTCGCCCCAGCTCGAAGCCAAGGTCAAGGCGGGCAGATTGGGTCGCAAGACCGGCGAAGGCTGGTACAGGTACGAGAAGTGAGACTTCACCACGTCGGCGTGGCGGTCGACGACCTCGACGCCGCGGTCGAAATGTATCGGAACGTGTTCGGCGCCCGGGTGACCCATCGGGCCGCCAACGAACATGACGGCCTCGCCGCGGCGTTTCTCGCGATGGGCGATGCGGAGATCGAGCTGCTCGCGTCGCTCCGCGACGACTCAACCATCGGCAAGTTCCTCGCCAAACGCGGACCTGGCCTGCACCACGTGGCCTACGCGGTGCCGGACGTCGTGCGAGCTCTGGCCGACGCCCGCGCCGCCGGAATGGAGCTGATCGACGCGGTCCCACGCATCGGGATGCACGGCGTCCCCATCGCATTCATCCACCCCAAGAGCGTGGGCGGAGTGTTGACCGAGTTCGTCGAAGCATGAAGGAGATCGAAAGCGACTCAGGCTTGCCGCTGAAGCCCGTCTACTCGGTCGAGGACCGCCGGGCCGAGGAACCACTGCCGGGCACGTTTCCCTTCACCCGCGGAATCCACCGGGACATGTACCGCGGCCGCCTCTGGACGATGCGCCAGTACGCCGGATTCGGCACGGCCAAGGAGTCGAACGAGCGGTATCGATTCCTGCTCGACCACGGCCAGACCGGGCTGTCGATCGCCTTCGATCTACCGACGCAGATCGGTTACGACTCCGACGACCCCATGGCCAATGGGGAGGTGGGCAAGGTCGGCGTCGCCATCGACTCGCTGGAGGACATGGAGATCCTGCTCGACGGCATTCCGCTGGAC
>DASYZS010000033.1:0-3314 GCA_035945895.1 Candidatus Dormiibacterota bacterium
CCTGTTCAGCGCCGTCCAGAGCCACGGTTTGTCGGTTCTGAATCACCTTCCCTTCGAGACCACGCTGGACCGCGACATCAACCTCCAGTGGCTCAACCCTGTGCTCGCGTACCTCGTGCCCCAGCGCTCCACGCTGTTCGGGTTCAGCCTCGCCCTGATCGTTTTGGTGTTGCTGTGGATTGCCGTGCGCGAGAAGCTCGAGTGGGGCGGCTTTGTTTTCGCCGGCCTGGTCGCAGGGGTGATGCCTGTCTTTCACGTGCACGCCTACGGCACCGTCGTCGCGCTCGCGTTTTTCTGGGCCCTCGTGAACCGCCGGCGCGAATGGCTCGGCTACTTCATCCCCGCGCTCGTGATCGGCATTCCCATCCTCGTCTGGATGTGGCCGCCGCAGAACACGGCCAACTGCTCGAACATGGCCTCGATCGGCGGGTACTGCATCCAGGTCGGGTGGCTCTCCTACACGGACTGGCAGAAATACGTGTGGCTGTTCCCATTCGACTTCGCGTGGTTCTGGATCTGGAACACATCACTGCTGCTGCCGCTCCTGATCGCCGGCCAGTTCCTGACGCGTTGGTTGGCCACCGCGTGGCCGCGCTGGTTTGCGCCCATGTGGCTGTGGTTCGTGGTCCCCAACCTGATCGTTCTCCAGCCCTGGATCTGGGACAACACGAAGTTCTTCGTGTACTGGGCGCTCCTGGGCAGCATCGTCGTGGGTGGGGTGCTGGCGCACCTGCTTGGGGCCGGGCGTCTCCAGGCGGCGATAGCGGTCGCGGCGTTGATCCTGCTGTGCCTCTCCGGAGCGCTCGATCTCTACCGCGCGTCGGATTTCAACCTGAACAGCGTGCAGTTCACCGACGCGAACGGCCTGCGCGTGGCCCAGTGGGCCCGGACCAACACGAGCCCCGACGCACTGTTTGTCGTGGCCAACGACCACAACAGCCCGATCCCGACGCTCGCGGGCCGGAGGGAGCTCGTCGGATACCCGGCGTGGTTGTGGACGTATGGCCTCGGCGACTACGTCCAGAAGTCAGATGACGACAAGAGCATCCTGGACGGCCTCCCCAACGCAATGGACCTGGTGCACAAGTACGGTGTCGACTACGTGATGATCGGCCCGCAGGAGATCCCCCTCGGCGCCAACCGCTCGTACTGGGACTCCCACGGCACGCTCGTCTACGACGACGGTGAGTACGCGGTGTACCGTGTCGCGAATGCCTGACCCGATCGCCGACCACGACAGACTCGTGGACGCTCTCCGGCTCATCGAGCGCGAGGCCCAGGCGTACCTCGCCGGCGTCGACAACGCGATGGTCAAGCCAAAGGGGCAACCCGAGATCGACGGGTCGTTGCCCCAAGCCGGCATCGGGTCGATGCGGGCGCTCGAAGAGCTCACCGCGATTGCCGGCGAGGGCGCAACCCGCTCCACCGGTCCGCGTTTCTTCCATTTCGTGATGGGCGGCGTGACCCCGGCGGCACTCGGCGCCGATTGGCTCACGTCGGCCATCAACCAGGTTGCCTACAACTGGGTCAGCTCTCCACTCGCGGCGCGCATGGAGCAGGTTGTCCTGAGCTGGATGAAGGAGCTGTTCGGGCTCCCGCCGGATTGGAGCGGGGTCATGACCACCGCCGCCACCACGGGAAACCTCGTCGGACTTGCCTCCGCTCGTCGTTGGTGGGGACTCGAGCAAGGCGTCGACATCGACCTCGATGGCTTCGCGGGCCTACCGGCCCCAGCCGTGCTGGCGAGCGGCTATCTGCACGCCAGTGCAGTGAAGGCGCTCGGCACGGTGGGTCTGGGGCGGCGACGTCCACAAATCCTTGCCGCAGACGGCTCGGGCCGCCTCGACCTCGATCGGTTGGAGGCGGCGCTGAAGGCTCTCGATGGCCGGCCCGCGATCGTCGTGGCGACCGCGGGTGACGTGAACACTGGCGAGTTCGATCCGCTCCGCGAAATGGCAGCGCTGGCGCATCGCCACCATGCATGGCTGCATGTCGACGGCGCGTTTGGGCTCTATGCCGCGCTGTCGCCGAAGACGCGTCATCTGGTCGACGGTCTTGACCTCGTCGACTCGGTCGCGGTCGACGGCCACAAATGGATGAACGCGCCCTACGACACCGGCTTCGCATTCGTCCGCGATGCGGACCTCCATCGGGTGGCCTTCACGGCCACGGCCGCCTACCTCGGCACCGAGAAGGTGGAGCGCGCGGTCTTCGGCAATCTCGGGCCGGAGATGTCGCGGCGTGCCCGCGCGATCCCGGTGTGGGCGACCTTGCGTGCCTACGGACGCGACGGTTACCGCGCGATGGTCGAGAGGCACCTCGCGCTTGCGCAGCGCGTCGCCGGGCAGGTCGATGCGGCGCTGGACCTCGAGCGACTGGCCGAGGTGCCTCTCAACATCATCTGCTTTCGGTTCCGTCCGGAGCGCGTTCCCGAGGCCGACCTCGATGAGCTGAATCGAAAGCTCGGAGCCATGATCCTCGAGGATGGCAGGGTCTTTTTCGGCACGACCGAGTACGACGGCAAGGTCGCGTTCCGCCCCGCGATAGTCAACTGGCGCACGACCGAGAAAGACGCGGACATGATCGTCGCGGTCACCCGCGAGCTCGGCTCGCGAATCCTGGCTCTATCCCGGGATTAGGGCGCCGGGATGTTGATCGACGGACGCTGCACGTCGGCAGGTTTCGCCGCGGTCTGGCCGTTGCTCGCCTCGATCACCTGCTCGAGCCGCCGCGCGAGGCGCTTCATCTCGCGGTCGCCGCGGTCGAGCCGGTTGACGATCTGCAGCAGGATCTCGTCCTGGTGCATCAGGTGATTCATCAAAGCCTTGAGCTCTTCCTCCGACTTGACGTTGAGCTCGAAGTCGTGCTGCGCGCGCAGCCGGTCGCGGTCGGCCAGGCGATTCAGCGCCATCAAGACGACTGAAACCCACAGCGCCGCCTCGAGGCTGAGGATGAAGTTGAGGAAGAGGAAGGGGTAGTGGTCCCAGGGGTGGATCAGGTTGAGGGCGTTGAGCCCAACCCAGACGACCATGATCCCGACCTGCACGAGGATGAACGCCCAGCTGCCCACGAGCCGAGCGAAGTCGTCCGAGACGCGGTCGGCGAAGTTCTGACGGCGCTCGATCTCGCGGTTGAGGTCACGCACCGGCGGATGGTCGTGCTGGTGCTTGATGAGGTCTCGGGCGATGTCTTCGATTTCTCGGGCGATCGACATGGGGAGTTTTTTCCTCTGGGGTTGCTACGTTGAATTCGGCTGTAGCCCCATAGCTTGGCGCAAAAGCCCCATCTCCGGCTACAGAAAGTAAGGAAATCCT
>DASYZS010000034.1:0-16911 GCA_035945895.1 Candidatus Dormiibacterota bacterium
GAGCAGCTCGTTCTCCAGCTCGAAGCGCAGAAGGATGTGCATGTTGTACGTGACCTCGTCCGCCTCGACGCGGATCAAGGAGGGGTAGGAGCGGTTGACGGCACCGTAGAAGGCCTCAGCGTCGACACCTTTCAGCGGCTCGGGGAAGGTCGCCTGCAGGCTCGGGAAGAAGTGGCGCCAGAAAGGCAGGCTGCGTCCGACCACGTTCTCCCACATCCGCGATTGCGATTCGTGAACGCCAGGCGATGACGCGCCCCACATCGGCGTCCGATCGAGGTTGTCGCCGAAGCCCTGGTCGTACATCCCGTGACCGGCCTCGTGGATCGAGCCGAAGAGGCACATATTGAAGAAGTCGCGCGAGACACGCGTGGTGATGCGGGCGTCGCCCGGACCGAACGTCGTCGAGAACGGGTGGGTCGAGAGGTCCTGGCGGCCTTTGTCGAGGTCGTAGCCCAGGCGCCTGACGACGTCGACCGCATAGGCGAGCTGGAGGTCGGGGTCGTACTGGCGGTACAGCACCCGGTCGTCGACCGCGTCGGCGTGACGCGCGATGTCGGCCACGAGCGGAACGATCGCGCGCTTGAGCTCCGCGAAGATCGTCTCTAGCTGCGCGGTGGTCATGCCCGGCTCTGTGCGGTTGATCAGAGCGTCGTAGGGGCGATCCTCGTAGCCGAGCGCGTCGGCGACGCGCCTGTTGAGCTCGACGTTCTTCTCGAGGTAGGGCGCGAAGATCTCGAACCTGTCGTCGCGGCGGGCTTTCTCCCAGGCCGGGCGGGCGACGCTTCCGGCGCGCGCGATCTCGGCGACGAGATCGGCCGGGATCTTGACCGCTTCGTCGTAGTCGCGCCTCGTGACCCTGACGAGGCTGGCTTCGTCGGAGTCGAAGGGCTTGGCCTTGAGCTCTGTTTCCAGCTGCTCCAGCAGCTTGCCGACTCTCTCGCTTGCCAGCTTCACGTGGGCGAGGCTGAGGAGGGTCGAGAGCTGCTCGGCGCGGGCATTGACGCCGCCGGGCGGCATGTAGGTTTCCTGGTCCCACTCGAGGACCGCCGCGGCGCGGTTGAGGTCCGTGACCTCGGCCAGGATCTCCTTGAGCTCGCCTAGCGCGGCGTTGGTTTTGTCGGCCACCCCTTGCAGGTATTCTCGCGAATGCGTAACACGCCCCGCTAGCTCAGTGGATAGAGCATCTGCCTTCTAAGCAGAGGGTCGGGGGTTCGAATCCCTCGCGGGGCGCTTTTGGAGGCTCGGGGCCGCCTGCGGAGTGCCGCGAGTGCCGGCACTCGCGGCTAATTACGACGGTGGAATCCCGCGACCGCCGGCCCTGGCGGGAAATTGGAGATAATTTCTGCCCGATCATGTCTGACGTAGTGGAAGTCGAGGTCGACCCGTTCGCGCTCGAGCGCCTGATGTCCGGGCTCGAGAATGTCCGCGAAGCGCCGAAGGACGCCGGCGTCCTGGCGATGATCGTTGCGCGCCCGGCCGTGGACGAGCGCGTCGCGCTTGCGCAGGCCGAGCTCGACATCGACAAAGGTGTTGTCGCCGACCGGTGGAGCCGGGGCAGCAAGCCGAACGTCACGTCGCAGGTCACCGTGATGAACGTCCGGGCGACGCAGCTGGTCGCGGGCGATCGGTCGCGATGGGCGCTCGCCGGTGACCAGCTCTATGTCGATTTCGACCTGAGCACCGAGAACATCCCGCCGGGTACGCGTCTTTCCATCGGCGAGGCGGTCATCGAGGTCAGCGACCATCCGCACCTCGGGTGCGAGAAATTTGCGGCGCGGTACGGCCGGGCCGCTCGAATCCTTGTCAACTCACCCGAGGGCATCGCGCTGAACCTGCGGGGTATCAATACCCGGGTCGTGAAGTCGGGCGTCGTTCGGGTCGGAGACACGGTCCGGAAGCTGTAAGGCACGGCATGGACGAGATCGGCCTCGAGCCCATGACGCAGGCGCAGTACGACTCCTGGCTCTCAGACGCGATCGTGGGTTATGCCCATGAGCACGTCGTGAGCGGTCGTTGGTCGGAAGACGAGTCAGTACAGAAGAGCCGCGACGAGTACGCCCGGCTGCTGCCGCAGGGCCGGGGCACCCCTGACCACAGGCTTTGGATGATCACGCGGTCGAACGATCGTCAGCCCGTCGGGGTCCTGTGGATCCACTTCATCAAGGCGCCACGACCCCACGTCTTCGTCTACGACATCGAGATCAAACCCGAGTTTCGGCGGCAAGGCTTCGCCGAGGCGGCCATGAAGAAGCTCGAGGAGGAAGCGAAGGAGATGGGCGCCGAAACGATCAGGTTGCACGTCTTCGGCCACAACACCGCCGCGCGTCCCCTGTACGAGAAGCTCGGCTACGTCGCGACCAACATCAACATGGCCAAAGCCCTGACTTAGCTCAAAGATTCCTGAGGCAGAACGACCGCCGAAGGCCTATATAGGGCGAGTCGTGATGCACGGGACGCTGTTCTCTCACTCCGAGGCCGAGCTCATCCAGGCCGCCAGGCGCGGCGACGGGGCGGCCTTCGCGGAGCTTCTCCGACCGCACTACCAATCGGCGTTCCGGGTGGCCTATGGCCTGCTGCACGACTCGACCGAGGCGGAGGACGCGGTCCAGGAGGCCGCGTTCAAAGCCTGGCGCCGGCTCGGCAACCTGCGGGAAGGTTCGAGCTTGCGCCCGTGGTTCCTGGCGATCGTCGCGAACCAGTGCCGAGGCACGAGCCAGAGCAAATGGTGGTCCGTGGCCAAGGGGGGCATTGTGGAAGGCGAGGAGAAGTCTGCCGCGAGGTCGATCCCCCTCCTCCAGAAGTGGATGAACGACGTGAAAGCGGCGCGGACGCCCAGCCGCTTCATCATCATCGATGCTGAACTGCGCCAGCACCTGGCGCAGAGCCTGTCGGGCCTCAACCAGCTGGAGGCTGATGCCGCCGCGGGAGACAAACCCGCGATGGCCTCGGACTATGTGGTCGCCGTCTACGGCGCCGATTGGACGGGTACGGTGGTCCCGCTGATCCTTCAATCGCAGGAGGTGCGGGCGACCGGCTACAAGAACATCGTTGCGATTCAGAAGCACGAGCTCGACCTGTGCCTTACGACGTGCACCATTCTCGTCAGCAGCCAGGCCAAGAGCTGCGTCACGAATGGCGGTGCGCCCTGCCTCCAGATGTTCGATGAGATGGCCGTCTACTTCGCGATGATCGCGGGAATGCTGGTCCGTGACGCGGCGCCACAGTCGCTCGGCGCCAAGGACTCAAAACTGCAGGGTGACCTCGCAGCGGCGGACGCGGTGCTGCTGCGCATGAGGCTAGCAGTGGCGCACGGCGATCAGGCCGGCATCAACTCGGGAATCGACCAGGTGATTCGAATCGGCGGGCGGATCGACCAGGACGCAGCCGACATCGCCAACAGCTAGAACGGAGCCGGCGCAAGCCGGCTCTGCGCTCTACCGTTATGAGCATGTCGAGCGACCCCCAGCGGCCGCAGATTCCACAGGACATGAAGGCATTCAACGAGCAGTTGATTGCCGAAATCAGGGCCAACGGCGGGCAGATCGTCTCTGGTCCTCTGGCCGGATCCAAACCGATGCTGCTGACGACAACCGGTGCGAAGTCGTTCGCCGAACGCACGGTGGTCATCGGTTGGCGCCCATATGGCGATCGTTACGCCGCCATCGCCTCCAACAACGCTGCGGCCACCAATCCACAGTGGTTCCACAACCTGGAGGCCAATCCGGTGGCGACGGTCGAGATCGGTACGGAGAAATTCTCAGTGAAGGCACGAGTCGCTGAGCGAGCCGAACGGGCGGAGGTGGCGAAGCTGATCGATTATTACGAGCGCCAGCAGGCGCTCACCTCGCGCGAGATCCCGGTCGTGATCTTCGAGCGGGTTTAGCCTCCTCTTCGAGCGCCAGGCGAATCGGCGTCATGCGTGACTTCGACAGGTTCGACTTCATGACCCAAGCGACGTCCTTGTCCGGCGCGCGCAACCACTTCTCTATATAAGGAAGAGCGTTCTGCGGCGCCGCCGCGGCGGCCACGCTCCAGCCGTAGCCGAGCGCCTGGCGGAGCACGCGGAATCCATCACCGCTCCGGTCCTTGGTCGCGGCCATTGAGCTCGTGATCCGGTCGAGGATCTCCAGGACCTCGACCGTTTCCTCGTTGCTGTTGAGGATCGCGGGCTCGCAAAGGCCAGCGACCACCGCGCGCTGCACATAAGGGTCGGCGTAAGCCCAGGTCGTCATCTGGGCGAGCAGCATGGGCATGTTCTCCCTGCCGATCCTTTGCAGAGCCATGGCCACGCCCTCGCGAACGCGCCAGCGTGGATCGGAGGCCAGCTCGCGCAGCCACGACATGACGGTGTCCGGCTCGAGCAGCGCGATCCGACCGAGACCGGCGGTCCCGCACAGCGCCAGGTATTCGTCTTTGGAGGCGCTCAGCTTCCACAGGCGGTCGGGATCGCCCTCCTCCACGACCGCGGCAACCAGCTCGAGGTTGGCGCGCGGGCCGGGTAGCCCCGAGTTTTTCCTGAGGTAAGGCTCCCAGTCCTTGAGGTTCCGCAGCTCCTCGCGGTACGTCTGAACCCGGCTCGGCATCCCTCGGCATAATGAGGCCAACCAAGGGGGAAAGGGGATAGATGAGCGACAACAAGGGTCACGCAGCGGCCACGGTGGAGAAGCGGCACCGCGAGAAACGGCGGTTGATGGTCACCCAGATGCTGCGGGCACCGGTGCTCAACCCGGTGGGCACGGAGGTGGGCCGAGTCGAGGACTTCATCGTCAAGCTGAGCGAGGGGACTTACCCGCCGATCACGGGCTTGAAGGTTCGCGTCGGCGCGCAGGACGTGTTCATCGGCAAGGACCTCATCGATCGCATGGAGCCGAGCGGGGTGCGGCTGAACACCCACACCATCCGGACCGAAGCCTTTCAGCGACGCCCCGGCGAAGTCCTTCTCGCGTCCGATGTGCTCGGCCGCCACGTCATGGACGTGAACAAGGGCCGCATCGTGCAGGCCCACGACCTCGTGTTAGGCCCGAGCGACCAGGGCTGGTACCTCGCAGGCATCGACCGCAGTCCCCAGGCGATGCTGCGGAGGCTCGTCCCGCGGCGCGGGCGACCTGACCTGCGGCGGCATGCCGTCCTCGACTGGAAGGATGTGCAGCCTTTCGTGGCCCATGTTCCCACGGCCAAGCTGCGCCTGCCGCTGCAGCGCCTGCGCCGGCTCCATCCGGCCCAGATAGCGGACATCGTCGAGGGCGCCTCCCACGAGGAGGGCCAGGAGATCATCGAGGCCATCGAGAGCGAGCCGGCGCTCACCGCCGACGTCTTCGAGGAGCTCGACGCTGAGCACCAGGTCGAGTTCATCAAGTCCAAGTCCAACGAGGAAGCGGCCCGCATCCTCGAGGGGATGGCGCCGGACGACGCCGCCGACCTACTCAGCGACCTGGACCAGGACCGTCGCAAGCCGGTGTTCGACATGATGTCGCCGAGCCAGCAGCACAAGCTGCGCAAGCTGCTCCAGTACCACCCGAGCGCCGCCGGCGGAATGATGAGCCCCGACTACGTATGGGTGATGGGAGGGTCGACGGTCGACATGGCGCTCGAAGCCGTGCGCATCGACGACAAGGCACCCCGCCAGCTGCTCACGACTGTCTTCGTGACCGACCAGGACGGCCGCTACCTCGGCAGCGCGTCAGTGGGAGACCTCCTGCGC
The DNA here is from genome assembly GCA_035945895.1 of Candidatus Dormiibacterota bacterium. Taxonomy (GTDB): domain Bacteria; phylum Chloroflexota; class Dormibacteria; order Dormibacterales; family Dormibacteraceae; genus 40CM-4-65-16. The sequence continues at coordinate 5,702 of DASYZS010000034.1, forward strand.
AGTGAACGCAGCCGCAAGGTCGAGGAGCTCGACCTCACCACGTGCACCGTCCACGGGAACGCAGACATCTCCGACGTCACGCTGATGATGGCCGACTACAACCTGACCGCTCTCGGTGTCACGGACTCGGACGGCAACCTCATCGGCGCAATCTCCTCCGACGATGTCATCGAAGCGCTCGTGCCCGACGACTGGCGCGCGCGAATCGAGGCGTCGACCGGCGTATAGACCCACATGTCTGAGCGCGAGCCGAATCGCAACGACTCGCGCTTGAAGCCAACGTCGGCTGTGCTCGACGAGATGCACACCGGCGACATCCACGGCGCGTTTGGCACGATTCGGGTCAGTGACGTCTTGCCGCGCCGGACATGGCGGCGCCGGCTCCTGACCTTCCTTGCGATCCTCGGGCCTGGCCTCATCGTCATGGTCGGCGACAACGACGCCGGCGGTGTAACCACCTATTCCCAGGCGGGACAGGACTTCGGCTACTCGCTGCTGTGGACGCTCCTTCTGCTGATTCCGGTCCTGATCGTCAACCAGGAGATGGTCGTCCGGCTCGGCGCGGTGACCGGCGTCGGACACGCCAGGCTCATCAAGGAGAGGTTCGGTCGGTTCTGGGCGGCGTTCTCGGTGGGAGACCTCTTTGTCCTCAATTTCCTGACGATCGCGACAGAGTTCGTCGGCATCAAGCAGTCGTCCGAGTACTTCGGGCTGTCGCGCTGGCTCGTCGTGCCGCTGGCGGCGGGGATGCTGATCGGGATCACCGCCACCGGCAACTTCCGACGTTGGGAGCGGGCGATGTTCGTCTTCCTGGCCGTGAGCCTGCTGGTCATTCCGCTGGCGGTGATCGCTCACCCCGATCCGATCGCCGCCACCAAAGGCTTCCTCGTCCCGGGCATACAGGGCGGCCTGACCTCGACGGCGGCGCTGTTGATCATCGCGATCGTCGGCACGACCGTGGCTCCCTGGCAGCTCTTCTTCCAGCAATCCAACGTGATCGACAAGCGCATCACACCTCGATGGTTTGCGTACGAGAAGGCGGACACGGTGTTGGGCTCCGTCGTCGTCGTGATCGGCGCGTCGGCGGTCATCATGGCCACCGCCGCGGTTTTCACCGGCACCAAGGAGTTCGGGAACTTCTCCGATGCGCTGTCCGTGGCAACTGGATTCCACAGCCACAACAGCTACCTGCTCGGCGCGATCTACGCCGTGCTGCTATTTGACGCCTCGATCGTCGGAGCGTCCGCGGTCACGCTCGCGACCTCATACGCGTTCGGCGACGTCTTCGGTTTGCGCCATTCACTGCATCGCGGGTTTCGCGATGCCAAGCTGTTTTACGGCACCTACTCGGGCATGGTGCTGGTCGCGGCGGCGTTGGTGCTGGTCGCGAACGACTACCTGGCGAGCCTGATCACGGTGGCGGTTCAGGCTCTCGCCGGAATCCTGCTGCCGAGTGCTTCGGTGTTCCTCGTGCTGCTGTGCAACGACACAGAGGTCCTGGGGCCGTGGATCAATAAGCCGTGGCTCAACATCGTGGCCACCGCCATCGTGAGCGTGCTCCTGGAGCTGTCCCTCATCCTCATCATCTCGACCATATTCACGTCGATCGACGTGACGAAGCTGGTGACCGTGCTGACCGTGCTTTTGGTTCTGGCAATGATCGCGGCGGCGATCTTGATATTGCGCAGCCCGACGCGGCCGCCCCAGATGTCGGCGCAGGACAAGGCCAACTGGCGAATGCCTGCCCTGGCTCTCTTGCAGTCTGCCAAATGGTCGATTGGCCGGCGCATCGCGATCCTGGCGATGCAGGCTTACCTGGGAGTAGCCGTCGTGCTTCTCGTCGTGAAGGCTGCCCAGATCGCGCTCGGACATCATTAAGTCCTTAACAACTCACTTACACCCGTGCACAGAGTCCGGGCGTAGAATGCTGCCCCGTGCCTTTCGGCTTTCGACCGGGGCACCGCGTCAGAGCATCACGCCGGCGGCTGCATCCCTTACGCACCAGCTTCATCGTCGTGCTTGCCGTCGTCATGTCGGCGGCGGCGGGCGGCATCGCGTATTTCATTCCCGCCGCGAAGCTCGCCATCGAATCGACGGGCCAGGTCGTCCAGGTCACGCCCTCACCCAGCGCATCCGCTTTGCCCTCGAGCACGCCGTCGGCTACGGCCGCGCCCATCCCGGGTGCGTTCACTGTCCTGCTGCTCGGCTCTGACGACGACTCCAAGTTCAGCTCTGATCACGTCCTGACCCAGTCGATGATCCTGGTGCGGGTAGTGCCCTCGACCAAGCAGGTCACGATGCTGTCGATCCCACGCGACCTCCTGGTGCACCTCTCTACCGGAGGTTCGGGCAAGATCGACGGCGCCTACTCGTACGGTGGCGCCGGAGCCGCGGTCGCGACTGTGGAGCAAGACTTCGGCGTGCACATCGACGACTTCATCTGGATCGGGCTTCTTGGACTGGTGAAGCTGATCGATGCGATCGGTGGGATCGATGTCGTCACCAGCAATCCCGTTTTCGACGACTACTACCCCCAGGACATCTACAGCACCTACCCGTACGACTATGCCCGCGTGGCCGTGCTCGCCGGTCCGCAGCACCTGGACGGCCTGCACGCCATGCAGTACGTGCGCTCGCGCCACGGCGACCTCCAGAGCGACATCGGGCGGTCGCAGCGTCAGCAGCAGGTGCTGATCGCGATAAGGCAGAAAGCGAAGCAGCTCGCGCCTGAAGACTTGCCCGCGATCTCGCAGGCCCTCGGTGGTGAGCTCAAGACCAGCATGGGCCTGTCGAAGGTCGCTTCACTCCTACCCGTCGCGGCGACCTTTGACAACCTGGACAACATCCTGCAGATCATCCTGCCCAACCCCTACACGCACGGCTGCGGCTGCCCCCAGACCTACCTGGTCGCGAACTGGAGCTTGATCCTGCCGCTGGTGCACACGTACTTCCCATGATCTCGCGCTTTATCCTCGCCGCCGTCCTCGCAATCGTGATGGTGGTCGTCGGCACGACGAGCTACATCTATCTCGGGTCGCGGCAGTCGAAGGTCGCCGTGCCGGCGCAGAAACCGACGGTCGCGACCGTGCGCACGCACAAGCTCGTGCTTCCGGGAACCCTGTATCTCGCGCAGTCGGGGGCGATCTACAGCCTGAGCGCCGGGAGGTTCCACCAGCTCACCCCCGAAGCGGGCTGGATGCAACCCTCGCTGAATCCTGACGGCACCTTGCTCGTGGTCAAGCACAACGGTTACTGGTCGGATGTCTACGTCATGAATGCATTCGGCACACCGGTGCGACAGGTGACCAACAACCAGTATTCCCGCGGAATGCTCGACCCCAGCCTGAACCACTGGTCCTTCTATCCGCGACTGAGCGCGGACGGGGGCACGTTGTGGATGACGTACGACGGCCTGAAGTGCGACGGCTGTTACGACGTGAGCCCGGCCGTCTACTCGATGCCGATTGGCGGGAACATCCGTCAGGCGCGTGCGTGGACGGACGGCGGGTACTACTCGGGCGGCGACCAGCAGCCGATCCCGGTCCCCGGCGGCGTGATCTATACGAAGTACGACTACGCGGACAACTACGACGCCAGCCAGCCGACCAGGCTAGTCGGGATGTTGTGGTTCACGAACCGCGCGGGTTCTTATGGACGTGAGCTGACCACGCCCGGCGAGGACTGCCGGACGCCGTCGCTTTCACCAGACGGTCATGAGCTCGCGATGGTGTGCACGTACCAGAAGCAGGTGTCGTACCTGACGATGGCGAGCTGGAACGGGTCGAGCCTGGGTCCACGCACGAGCGTGGTCACCGACCAGCTGGTCGCGCAGCCGACGTGGGCGCCCGATGGATCGGGGATCGCTTTTCTCGCGCCGGCGGTCGCCGACGGGCCGTTCCAGCTGTGGTGGCTGCCCAAGGAGGCCTATACCCCGCCGCCGCCGACGCCGGTGCCGCCGCCAACGCCCGGGGGTCCGCACAACGGGCCGCTGCCGTCGCCCTCGCTTCCGCCTCCGCCTCCGCCGGTCAAGGCTGTGCAGGTGACGACCAGCGACGGGTTCGATGCGACCTCGCCGATGGCGTGGTCGGGGTAGGGCCGAAGACGCGCGTTAGTCCGGACTATCGCGGGGTTTGGTGCGCGAGATGTCCGGATAGTCCGGACTATCCGAGGTTGGTGAGACTTGGCCGCTCGTTCAGCAGCCGGGGCGGTCAGGGCCCGGAGCCAGCACCGGCTCGGCGTTCGCCGCCTGGGCGGCGGCGGCCGTGACGAAGCGATTGGCGACCATCTGCGCGAGGACCTCGGAGCGGCGCTCCTGGGCAAGACCAGGGTTGATGGTCGGGTCGTAGTTCGACGGCGACTGCGTCACCCCGGCGAGCAGCGCGTACTGGCCCAGGGTCAGGCCCTGCAGCGGCGCGTGGAAGTAGGTGCATGCGGCCTTCGTCACGCCGTAGATCCCGAAACCCGTCGTGATCTCGCTCAGGTAGTCGGCCATGATCCGCGACTTGGTCAGGAGCTGCTCGGCCTTGAGAGCCAGGGTCATGTCGCGGATCTTGTTGCGGCCGAGATCTGAGCCGCCGAGGTAGACGTCCTTCACCAGCTGCTCGGTGATGGTCGACCCGCCCTGGCAGGCGCAGACGTTGACGACGTCGTACAGCACCGCGCGGCCCAGCCCGATGGAGTCGATGCCGTGGTGTTCGTAGAAACGCTCGTCTTCGGTTGCCACCACGGCCTCGGCGAGCATCTTCGGCACCTGGCCCTCGCTCAGGAGGGGGATGCCACGAGCGGCGGTGATCGACTCGAGGCGCTGCTGAATGTCGGAGACGTCGGGTGTGTCGAACCACAGAGTCGCGGCGCTGGGTCCAGCGAGGGCGGCGACCACGGCCACGGCAAGCGCCAGCCGGCGCGCTACGCCCACGCCTGACTCGAACGGGAACTCGAGCTCACGAGTTACTCCTAACGAGCCCTTGGTTCAGCCGGTTCCATGGCAGAATTCGATCGGGGCATGAGCATCAAGTGGAAGGTCGCCCTGGTCGAGGACGACCGGCGCCTGGCCCGTGCGGTGGCAACCGGGCTGGGAGAGGAAGGCTACACCGTACGGGCGGTTGACTCCGCCGGGCGCGGTCTCGAGCTCGTCCGGCAGTGGAACCCGGACGTGGTCCTGCTCGACGTCATGCTCCCGGACAACGACGGTCCAGAGCTGTTCGAGACGTTCCGGGCCGAGACCGACGCAGCCCTCGTCGGCATCTCCGCCAAGTCTTCGGTGAGCGACCGCATTGCCGGCCTCAAGCTCGGAGCCGACGACTACGTGGCCAAGCCGTTCGAGCTTGGCGAGCTGATGGCACGGGTGGAGGCCGTCATCCGACGCCATCGCGGCAAGGGTGGGTCGAGGCTGACTTCCGCCGACGTGGTCGTCGACCTGACTGAAGGCCGCGCGACGCGCGGAGGGAAGCCGCTCGGCCTGACCGGCATCGAGTTTCGGATCCTGGCCGCGCTCATGCGCAACGCCGGTCAGCTCGTGACCTACGCCCAGCTGGCCGAGGCCGTGTGGGCGGTGACGACCGGGCCGGAGTCCAACTCTCTCGAGGTGCACATTTCGCGGATCCGGCAAAAGCTGGAGCAGGATGGGGGTTCGAGGCTGATACACACAGTGCGCGGCCTGGGCTACAGGTTCAGCGCGAACGAGGAGTGAACAGGGAAGCGATGAAGTTGGCGAGGAGCGTGGTGGTCGGGCTGGCGGCCGCGGTGGGGATGCTGGTGGCGGGGTCGATCGGTGCGTCGGCCAACATCTCGTGGTGCATATCCGACCCGCCGGTCGGGGTCGTCTCGCCGGGAGGGCAGAACCTGACGGTCAGCACGCAGGTGTTCCTGCCTCCGGGTTCGCAGCACCTGAAGAGCCAGATCCAGGACCAGGCGGTGACCTCGCCGGACGTCAACGGTGGAACCTTGATCACGGTCTACGTGACCGTGCCAGTCCAGTCCCACGTCGTGTCGTCGGTGAACCGTTTCGGGGTCAGCGCACAGGCGGACGGGTCGGGCGTGGTGACGCTGTACCTGCACGTGCCGGTCAGCTGAGCATCCAGACCCCCACCTTCAGCGCGCTTCGCGGGCCGCTGCGGGTGGTCATCGTCAGTGTCCCGGTGGCCGGGGTGGCAGCAGCTGCCCTCGCCGCTGCGTTGGGCGGCTTTACCGTGGCCCAGCCGTGGCGGTGGCTGCTCCTTCCTGGGTGCCTGGCCGGCGTCGTTCTGGCGGAGCGGTTCCCCGTCAAGATCGGGCCGGAGCAGAAGATCAACCTCGGCGCGCTGCCGTGCCTGGTCGCCGTGCTGCTCCTGCCGCCGGGCATCGGCCCTGCCACGGCCGGGCTGAGCGTGCTGGCGGGAAACCGGGGCGCCGGACGGACCTGGCCCGAGGCCCTGTTCAACGCCGGGAACACGTTGGTGGCGGCGGCCCTGGCGTCGCTGGTGACGACCAGCCGGACTGAGATCGACTCGATGACTGCCGTGCGGATGGTCACGGCCGCATTCCTTTATCTGTGTGTCAATCTGCTGCTGGCTGCCTTGCCCGCGGCGATCCACAGCCGGCAGCCCTACCTGTTCCTGCTTCGCCGAGCCGCGTCGTCGACGTGGCCGGCCCTGCTCACGCTCGGCGCGTGCGCGGTGAGCATCGCGGTGCTGGCCGTCGAAGCGCCGATCGCCGCGCCGCTGCCGCTGGTGGTGCTCCCGATGATCTATCGCATGAACCGAGCGATCGAGGCTCAGACGAGAGCCAACGAGCAGATCGCCGGCGTCCTGGCCGCGCAGCGTCGCTTCCTCACCGACGTCTCGCACCAGGTGGCCACGCCGCTGGCGACGATCATGACCAACCTTGCGATCCTGCGCCGCGCCAATCGGGGCGGGTCGGCAGGAGATGCCGTCGATGACAGCGTGGCCGAGGCGGAGCGGATGAAGCGCATGCTCGCGCGTTTGCGGTCGCTGGCCCACGCGGACGAGGACGTGCCGCTTCGGAGGGAGCTGATCGACCTGGCGGAGCTCACAGCCGATGTCGTGCACGCGTACACGGCGCAGGCCTCGACGTCAGGGGTCGACCTGGTGACCGAGGTCGGGTCGCATCCCCGAGTCAGCGCCGACAAGGACCTGCTGCGGGAGGCGGTGGCGAACCTGGTCGACAACGCCGTGCGCGTGAGCCCGCGCGGCGCGGAGGTCCGGCTGCGCGTCGATCGAGGGTCCGACGGACCTGAGATCACGGTCGCTGACAGAGGACCTGGCATCGAGGAGTCGCGCCTGCCCCAGCTTTTCGAGCGCTTTCAGCGCAGCGATTCGGGCAGCGGCCTGGGGCTCGCGATCGCGCGGCGGGTGGTGGAGCGGCACGGCGGGACGATTCGCGTCAAGACCGCGCGCGGCGCGGGGAGCACGTTCACGATCGAGCTGCCCGGCTAGCGGATCAATCCTCCGTCGTAGGGTTGGCCAGCCACGGCGTTGAGCCCGCAAACCCACTTGAAGACCTGCTGGCCATTGCCGCCGCCCTCCACGGTCATGCTCTTCACGATCAGGGAGCCCGTGAACGACGGGCTCGAGTTTCCGTCGCTGACGTACGGGCTCTTGGGCAGATAGATGATGCCGCTCATGTCGGTGGTGGCGCCTGGGCCGATGGTGATGCCCGCCGTGTACGGGTTCGAGCCGCCGCCCCAGATCACGAAGTTGTGCGTGCCCAGGGGATCGCGCTTGCCTGTGTAGCCCGCCCCGTAGAGGTCATCGAGCCCGTTGAGCTGCGCCTGAGTGATGTCGAGGCCGGAGTCTGATCCATCGATCACGATGGCCACCGCACCGGTCGGATCGGAATATCCGGAGCCTCCCGGTGCGGGGATGGCGTTGGTGACGCTGCCGAGCGCCATGCTCGATGCGTTGATGATCTTGTAGACGCCGGGATCCATCTTTCCGCCACTGGGGGCGAAACCGTTGTAGATGCCGGGCATCCAGTTGCCGGCGCCGTCCTGCGCGGCGGCGGCGGAGGTGTAGACGACGTTGGGCGCGATCGGCGAGGCGTTTTCGTACTGCGACGGCGGCGCCACGTTGGAGTTCTGCGTCATCGGGTTGCTGTCGGTGGTCGTGTAGTCGAGCGAGTTGGTCGCGCCACCGTTGTCGACGTGGTTGGGGGCGTTGCATGACTGGCCGTCGAACCCGGTCTGGACCGAAGGCACGCCGGTCGCGTGCGGGCCGTTGTTCGCGCCGAACGATCCATAGGCGTACACCGGACCTGTCACGGTCTGGAACGCGGCGCCACCACCGTTGATCAATGCGTCACCGTTGACGGCCGCGACCGCGTAGTTCGCGCCGTTGAACTGCGGTCCGGGATTGGATGCCCGCGCCGAGGCGGCTGACGTCAACGTCGAAAAGCCCACCATGCGCGCCAGGATGCTCGGCTGGCGATGCGAGATGACCACGTCGAGCACGCTCGGGTAATTGAAGATGCCGTTGACACGCCACGAGTCGGCAAGGGTGACGTTGTAGCCGCCGAGCGTGTAGGTCCCTGTGGCGCAGTTGGCAGGTCCGGCGCAGCCGGGGACCGGAAGGCTGAATCCAAGCGGGCCGGTTAGGTACTCCATCGCCACCCAGTGGGCCTGGTTCTGGCCCGGGGCGAAGGAGCGCGCGCCGGCCAGCGCCGAGGCGTCGGCGTACGCCTGCAGGTTGCGCCGGTCGGACATCGCGAGGCCGGCGTCAAAGACCATGACGCCGAGCACCGTGAGCGCGACGATGATCGCGACCACGATCACTACCGCCTGACCGCTCTGTTCTCTGCGTCGCTGTTTGGTCATCGTTCAGTACTCCGCGAGCATCGTTGTGGACGACTGGATGCGCAGAAGGTTCGGAGTCAGCGTGCCGAGGAACGGCACGATGCTGTCGTACCGATAGATCACGGTGACCACGACCTCGAAGCAGCCCTTGTACTGCGGGTTGGAATACTCGGCGAGGCGCGAACCGAGGTCACCGGGAGCGGGGTCTCGCCCCAGCGAGCTGCGCGCTGTCGCGCAGTCGGCGTAGGTTCCTGCGCCGCCTTGCTCGCCCGGCCACACGCAAACTTCGGTGGTGCCGGCTGACGGGGTCGGGCAGGCGGAGGGCGCTGCCTCGACGAAAGTGGAGCTGCGGCTGTAGGCGCCCATCACCGCATCGACCGTCTCGTCGATGCGGTTGTCGGTAAGGCAGCCCGAGCCGTTGGCCGCCGGCGTCAAGGTGGTCCCCGAACAGGTGCCAGTGGGAGCGCCGAACGCGTTGTCCACGGTCACCTCGTTGGCAACAGCCTGCCGCGCAGCCTGACGCGCGGCCTCGGCGACAGTGGACGTGACCCAGTCCACGCGGAAGAGGTCGAGGCCGAGCATGAGGATGACGAACAGCACGGGGAAGGTGAGCGCGAACTCGACGAGGGCCTGTCCCTTCTTGTGCGTGTTCATCAGTACTCGACCCTTTGCGAAGAGGTGACCTGAATCGGGAAGCTCGTCCCGGTCAATGGCCAAAGCATTGGCGTGATGACCGACATCTGCTTGGTGATCGTCACCGTGATCGAGTCGGAACCCGCATCGGAAGGCCCGTTGCCGTTGCCCGTCGAGTTGGTGATCGCGGCTCCGTTGAGGCAATGAAACGTCACCTGGATCAGCGAGCCGGCGATGGCCGAACCGTTGGGAGTGCCGTCCCTCGAACTCTCGAGCGCGGCCTGGTTGGCGATGGTCGCGATGATCCCGGCGGCGGGCGTCACGTTCGAGGAGAGCGTCACGGCAACCGGACCGCTGCTGGTGCTGGCGCATGCGGTGTCCGCTGCACCGTGCTGGTAAGACGACACCGCCATGCGCAGCGCCTGGCGGACGGAATTGGTCACGGCCTCGCGGTAGTAGAAGGCCCGGCCGATGTCGGTCACCCCCAGCGCAAGGAGAAGTACGACCGGCAGCGTTATGGCCGTCTCGACGAGAGACTGGCCCCGCGACCCCCGTCTCACCGTGCTCGATCTAACGGTCTTGGCGTGGGGCTCTTGCTTTTGGTTAAGTTTGGGAGCGTGGCCATGATCGTCTGCCCGCAGCCGCAGGCGGCGGAGATCGGGCTCGAAGTGATGCGCCGCGGCGGCAACGCGGTCGATGCGGCCGTGACCTGCGCGTTCGTGCAGGGCGTGATCGACCCGCAGATGTGCGGCATCGGGGGCGGCGGGGCTCTGCTGTTCCACGGTGCCGAGACCGGCGACGCGCTGCTCGAGTTCTACCCCGTGGCGGGCTCGGGCGTCCGCGAGGAAATGTGGTCGGGCCTGTTCATACGCGAGGCCGCGGACCGCTACGGCTACGTGCTCGAGGGTTGGGTGAACGACGTCGGGTACCAGTCGGTGTGCGTGCCGGGCACGGTGGCCGGGCTTTTTGAGGCGCTTACGCGCTACGGCTCGATCTCGTGGCCGGACACGTTGGCGCCCGCGATCCGCATCGCGCGCGACGGCTTTCCAGTGAGCGGCTTCATGCACGGGTACTGGACCACCGACTACGGGCCGGACGTGGTGCCGAACGTTGCACGCATCCAGACGACGCCTGCCGCGCGGGCGATTTACACGCACGACGGCAGGCTGTATTCGATAGGTGAGCTGATGGTGCAGGCCGACCTTGCGCGGACGCTCTCGCGTCTAGCTGCAGGCGGACCGGAGGAGTTCTATCGCGGCTCGATCGCCTCGGAGATCGCCGCAGACTTTGCTTCCAACGGCGGGTTCGTCACGCGTGACGACCTGGCCGCGTATCGAGTCAACGTGACGGAGCCGATGCGAGGCACGTATCGCGGGCTTTCGGTGGCGTGTGCCGGGCCGCCCGCGGGCGGTTTCGTGCTGCTGCAGATGCTGAGCTTTCTCGAGCGCTTCGACCTTCACGCTTTTGGCTGGCCGTCAACGGAGTCAGCGCGATTGCTCGTCGAGGCCATGGACCGTGAGCTGGTCGCCGATCGCGCGGACACGACCCACGTGTGCGTGGTGGACGACGCGGGCAACGCGGTGTCGCTGACGCACACGCTCGGGTCGTCTTCTGGCGTCGTGACCCCAGGGCTCGGCTTCGGCTACAACGACTACATGAACTGCTTCGACCCGCGGCCCGGACGGCCGGGCTCGATCGAGGCGGGCAAGACACGCGTGACTCGCATGGTGCCGACGATGGTTTTCGATGACTCGCGCCTGCGCATTTGCGTCGGAGCGCCGGGTGGAAC
>DASYZS010000035.1:0-24031 GCA_035945895.1 Candidatus Dormiibacterota bacterium
GATCCGCCGCCGTCACTCGCCGCGTAGAACCGGTCGAAATGGTCCGTGATGAAGGCGACCTGCGTGTAGTCGGTCGCCGGCAGCAGCGCTCCTCCGCTGAGTGCATCGAAGGTCGCGCCATTGTCGCTGGAGGAAAAGAGCCCGGTGTTCGTGCCGACGAGCAGCGGTCGCACGTTCGACGTGGGCGGAAGAGGACCGGCCGAGAGCTTCACGACGGTGCTGCCGGCGATCGAGGGGAGCAGCGTTGCCCACGAAGCTCCTCCATCGAGGCTCTGGTAGAGGTTCAGACCGCTGCCCGAGACCGCGACGTCGCTCCCGGCGACGAGTCGCACCGGCGCGTGAATGGCCTCGACAGCGAGAGCGTCGATACTGCGGCTGGAAAAGGTTGTCGCCGCCCAGGCCGTTCCATCGGAGCTCACGTAGACACCGTGATCGGTTCCGGCGGCGATCGTGGTCAATGAAAACGCGAAGACGTTGACCGTGCGGCCTTCAAGCCCGCTCGCCGCAGTCCACGTTCTTCCGGCGTCACGACTTACGAGTCCACCATCGCCACGCGTGCCCGCAATGACCAGGCCCGCCGTGGTCGGGCTGTACGTGATGTCGATCACCGCCGACTTCCCAGCGTGCACGACCGACCACGTTTTGGCGCCGTTCGTGCTTCGCAGCACAGACCCGTCAGACGTACCCGCCAGCACCACCTGGTTGTTCGAGGGATCGACCGCGAGGGCGAACAGCGGCGTGCGGCCCTGGTGGGGAATCGCGCTGAGCTCAACCCACGTCGAGTCAGGAAGCGCATCCGCGAGAACGATCGTCGATGCGATCATCATCATCCAGAGCGCTACTGCGGTCGCAGCGAGACGTCGGCTTGGAAGCGACACGAGCTTGCCGATTATCACCCAAGGCCGCCGTTCGAAGACCTCCCTGCGCAGGTGATGTGATGGGCTCTTTGCCTACAATCCCAGGGTGCTGGCTCGCCTAGGGGCCTGGCTCGACAGAGCCGCCTTCAAACCTGCATCACTCCCCGACGATCTGGTCACGGGGCTTGCTCTATTGCCACCGGTGGTGGCGGGGCTGATCATTTTCAAGACTCCTGCCGCACAGATGCTGGGAGTCGCAGTAGTCGTCGGCAGCGTCGCGGTGCTCATCGGCAACTGGTTCTGGCGGCGCCAATTTCGTCCGTCCGTTTTCAGCCCGCTGATTGCATCTGTCTTCGGGGTCGCGCTGATCGGTGCGGGCGCCGGAATCGTGATCGCGTCGGAAGTCGCGGTGCTCGCGGTCGTCCTGGATGTGTTGCGCGTGCGTTTCATGCCCGCGATCAGGGCGCAGTCGGGGCTGCTCGCGTACGCCGGCATCGCGATCGTCACGCGGGGATTGCCGTTCGCTTATATCAACCCCGCGAACGGCGCTGCGTTCGGCGAACCGATCGCCACGTGGCATCAGTTCTTCAGCCCGGCATCCGCGCCGATCGATCCGATCCGCCTCTATGTGGGCAACGTGCCCGGACCGGTCTTCGCAACTTCCCTGCTGGCGGTGGCGGTGTCGGTGGCCTGGCTCGCGTACGCCAGGCGTATGAGCCTTGCGGTGCTGGTTGCGTTTCTCCTCGGCGCCGGTGTCGTCATCTATATGTTCCACTGGGACCCGCTCTTCCAGCTCGACAGCGGACCGACCTGGTTCGTCGCGGGCCTGCTGCTCGCGGACCGACGGCTCCTGCCCGACTCGTGGGCGATCCGTCCAGTGCTCGGATTCGCGGCGGGTCTGTTTGCGCTCGGCCTGCGCCGCAACGGATACGGAATCGAGGCGGCGTTCTTCGTGGTGGCGGCGATCCAGGCGGCGATGGCTGTGGTTGTCGTCCTGTTCTGGGCCGCATCGCTGATGCTTGAACGCTGGAAGCGCACTCGCCGCCTACGTCAGCGCGAGGCCAACCTGCGAGCCATCAAGACGATCTCGCGCGCGTCCTAGTCGAAGGTCACCTTCAGGTTTTTCGCGCCGAGCGCTTGCGCGATGCTGCCGGCGCGCTCTTTGATGTCGGACTTGACCGGCGAGCCCAGGCGCCTGAAGGGCGAGACGGTGATCTGAAGTGACTGGTTCTTGAGCGCATGGGTCCATGTGCCCGCGACCGTGCCTTTCAGCAGGACCACCGCCGAGATCCACCCGGCGATCCGGCTGACCCTGGTTGCGAAGGCCTTCTCGACAAGGTGGTCGCGCTTGGCGTAACCCATCAGATAGGGATCGAAGAGCGGCAGCAACTGAACGGGCTCGGTGATCGTGGCGCTCTGGATGATCGGGACGTCGTGGGCCAGCGCTTCGGCGCGTGCCCCTTCGACGGAGACCGTTACCAGCTCTCGCTCCAGGCCTTTCCAGGCAGCGTTCGCAACCCCCGGCCAGGCGCCCCACCAGCGAGCGAAGTCGACCTTGTTCGCGGGACCGTAAACGCGAAGGTAGCGGCGCGCCATCTCGGTGATCGCCTTCTCCGGGTCGACCGTGCGCCACGAGGGAAGCCAGGCCCGCGGCCTCACGAATGTGACGCTCTGGCCGCGACTGGGGCCGAAGCAAAGCAGGCCGTTGCGCGCCGCGGGTTTGAGCATGCCGCCCCATCCCGAACGGAGGATCTGGCGCACGCGGTCGGACCTGCCGCGGCCCACTGTTGCGATCAGCTCTTCGCGCGTCAAGGGAGTCCCATTGAGTGCCGCGCCGATTTCGTCGCAGATCGCCCAGAACTCCTTCTCGGTCACCTGCATGTACTGGAGCCAGGACGGCCGCATCTGACTGACCCAGTGGCGTCCCATGGCGCCGACGAAGACCGGCAGGTCGTCCGACCGCGCGAGGTGGAGGGTGCCCCGCATCAACCACGTCTTGACGAGGGTGCGGTCGGTCCAGAGGGCCTTGCGCACCTCGTCGACGGTGCAATCGACGCGCGTGACGATCTGCAGCTCCGCCGCCGACATCACCTGCGCCTGGGCGCCGCCGATGTCACCCACGACCCGCGCAAGGTCCTCCTTCGGAGCTTTCTTGCTGAGGTGATGGCGCTGGAGACGGAAAGCGTGTACCTGCGCCCACGAGAGCTCCGCCTCGACCCTGTCGGAACGCTTCAAAGCACCGATACGGTACCGGCTACCAGTACACCTTTCTCAGTGTCGCAACCACTGCGCCATCCGCGGCAACCACGTATAGATCGACTGGCGGATAGCCCGTCGTCTGGGCGCTCGCCGGCGGATTTCGATCAGCCAGGCCGATGGCAAGCCCACCCCCGTTGGGCTGGGCCACAGCCCTCCACACATAGGCTGTCGTTTCCGTGGGCGCCGCCCATGACACACGACCATCGTTCAACCTCGCCACCCAGGCAGGCTGAGGCGCGCGGCTCGAGGACAGCACCATCGTCGAGCCGTCCCAACTGAACGCGGCCACCGACGCGTTGAGCTGTGCCAACCTCGACCCGTCGCCGGAATAGATCACGCTCGTCTCGTCGCCCGATGGAGTGACGCTGTTCTCGGCGATGAAGCGCGAGTCGTGCGAGGCGACGAGAACCATCGGAGCGTTGCCGGTCGCGAAGTTGTGGGTCCACAGCACCTGGCGTGTTGAGATCCGCACCACCCAGTACTGGGCCACGCCAACCCCCTGTCCGCCGGACTGGACGACCACGGCGCGGTCTCCTGCGAAGCTGCACGATGCCACGAACGTGTTCGACTGCTCGTAGATCTTGCCGACCTGGAGGACGGGCGACGCACCTCCCTCCGACGAGCCGACCACCAGCGTTGCGGGGATGCCGTCGGCGCCCAGGTAGTCGAATGGCTGGATCAGGCAGTAGTGGACGTCGTCGTCCGCCCAGGTCGCGGTGAACGACTTGAATCCGAAGCTTCCGCGGTTGACGACAGTGCCCCTGCGGTCTCGGATCTCCGTCGTGGCTCCGAAGAGCGTCTCCGATGGGTTCGAGGCGTGGTAGTCCGGCGTCCCTGGCGACGAACCGACCACGCCGTCCCAGGTGACGCCGTCGACCTGCTCGAAGTTCGCGGCGTCGCGGAAGAAGATGACCGGCGTGGAATTCGATACGGCCAGCGGCACGCTGATTGGTGTCGGCGAGGCGACCACGGATGGACTTGGAGACGGAACGGGGCCGCCCTTTGCTCCGGGTTCCACTCCTTGACCGCACGCGGCCGTCATGACCGCGGTGGCCAGCAAACACCACGCGAATCTCATCGCATACCTAACACTGCGCGTTGCCCAGCCGTTACGTGAGGGCCATACGACCCGTCAGTTGAAGAGCTCTGGTCCTCTCGTCACGAACTGGTCGCGGCGTGGACCTGTCCCGATCAGCTGGATGGGCGCCCCGATAAGCTCGCCGACGCGCTCGACGTAATCGCGGCAGTTGCGGGGCAGGTCCTCCCAGCATTTCGCGGAGCCGATCTCTTCTTCCCACCCGGGCATGTCCTCGTAGATGGGCACGCAGTGCTTGTAGTGCGAGATGTTCGCGATGGGATGGTCGTAGCGCTGACCGCGGAAGTCGTAGCCGGTGCAGATCTTGAGCGCCGGCTGGTCGTCGAGGATGTCGAGGCGCATGAGCGCCGCGACGCCGACTCCGTTGACCTTGACCGAGTAGCGAGCGACCGCGGCGTCGAACCAACCGATGCGCCGGGGACGGCCCGTAACCGTGCCGAATTCGTGTCCACGCTCGCGGATCTGGTCCCCCACCTCGTCGGTGAGCTCGGATGGGAACGGGCCGTAGCCGACCCGCGACGTGTACGCCTTGAAGACGCCGACGGTCAGGTCGACTCGCGTCGGAGGTATGCCGCTGCCGGTCAGTGCTCCGCCGGCCGTGGGATTCGAGCTGGTGACGTACGGGTACGTGCCGAAGTCGAGGTCGAGCATGGTCGCCTGGGCGCCTTCGAGCAGTATCTTCTTGCCCTCATCCAGCGCCCCCTGGATGATCGGAAAGGTGTCCTTGATGTAGGGGTCGAGCTCCTTCGCGTAGCGCATGTACTCGTCGAGCATGGTCTCCCAGTCGTACTTGGGTTTCTCGTAGAGCTTCTCGAGAACGGGGTTCTTCACCTGGTCCACGACGAAGGCAAGCTTCTTGCGCATGAAGGCTTCCTTTTGCAGGTCGCCGATGCGGAAGCCGATCCGGCGGACCTTATCGGCGTAGGCCGGGCCGATCCCGCGCCAGGTCGTCCCCAGGCGGTCGTCGCCTCGCGCTTCCTCCTCGAGCTGGTCGAAAAGCGGGTGGTACCGCATGACCATGTGCGCCCGCTCGCTGACGATGAGGTTGTTTGGCTCGATGTTCCTTTCGCGCAGCTGCGCGATCTCCTTCAGGAGGACGATCGGATCCACGACCACGCCGTTGCCGATGATGCAGGTGCAGTGCGGGTAGAGGATTCCGCTTGGGATGAGCTGGAACTTGAACTCGCCGTGCTCGGTGATCACAGTGTGGCCGGCGTTGTTGCCGCCCTGGGAGCGGATCACCATATCCGCTTTGGCCGCGAGGTAGTCGATGACCTTGCCTTTGCCCTCGTCGCCCCACTGGCCGCCGACCAGGATGATTACCATGCCGCGGTCTATCTTGCGTCCTACTCGGTTCCGGGCTCGGGCCGCCTTGTCTCGAGGTTGTAGAAGCGGGTGTGGTCGCGGCGGAACCTGAGCTCGATGGTGCCGGTCGGGCCGTTGCGGTGCTTGGCAACGATGACCTCGGCGACACCGGGTTTCTCGTCGGCCTTGTAGTACTCCGGCCTATAGAGAAACATCACAACGTCACTGTCCTGTTCGATGCTGCCGCTTTCTCTCAGGTCGCTCAGAATCGGACGTTTGTCCGGCCGCTGCTCCGGCGCGCGGCTCAGTTGCGAGATCGCAATCACCGGGACTCGCAGCTCTCGCGCCAGGCCTTTCATCGCGCGAGAGATCGATGACACTTCCTGGACCCTGTTGTCGTCACCGCGACCGCGTCCGTGCATCAGCTGGAGATAGTCGACGACGATCATGTCTACCTTGTGGCGCAGCTTCGCCTGCCGAGCTTTGAGCATGAGCGTGAGCTCATCCATCACGGGTGTGTCGTCGATGTAGATCTGAGCCTCGCCTAGCGGCCCCAGGGCGTTGGACACGCGGTCGAACTCAGCTTCGGTCAGCAACCCGCGATGCATCCTCTGCACATCGATCCGGGCTTGCTCGGTCAGCAATCGCTCAGTCAACTGTTCCTTCGACATCTCCAGGCTGAAGATCGCGACTGATTTCTTAGCCTCGAGAGCGCAGTGCAGCGTGACGTTCAAAGCAAGGGCGGTTTTGCCCATCGAGGGCCGGCCCGCCACGATGATCAGGTCACTGTCTTTGAACCCACCGGTCATGCGGTCCAGGTCGTGGAATCCGGACGGAATGCCGACAACTCCCTGCCCGCTCTCCATCAGCAGCGAGATGCGCTCCATCGCAGGACCGAGAAGGTCGTACAGGCGAGCGAGCTCGCGCTGGTCGCGATCGTCCGCGACTCCGAACACGAGTGACTGTGCCTGGTTGATCGCCTCCTCGGCCTCGATGGCGTCGTCGTAGCCGAAACCCGCGATCGACCCGCCGGCCGATATCAGCCGGCGCTTGTAAGCCTTTTCCTTGACGATGCGGCCGTAATACTCGATGTTGGCCGCGGTTGGAACGATGCTCTGCATGGATGCGAGCTGCGCTCGCCCACCGACCCGTTCCAGCAGTCCCATCGACTGCAGCTGGGACGCAAGCGTGACGTTGTCTATGGGCTCGCCGGCTGCAAACAGGTCAAGGGCCGCCCGGTAGATCTGCCCGTTGTTCTCCCGGTAGAAGTCCTCGGGGTGCAGGAATTGCAGCACCTTGGCGATCGAAAGCGGATCGAGAAGGATCGATCCGAGGATGGAAAGCTCGGCGTCGAGGTCGTGCGGTGGTATCCGCCCTGCGGCGAGTGGCAGCGTGGTCGCCATGCCTAGTGTCCGGCGGCGGGCGACCGCCGGAGATGCGCCGCATAGGCGGACGGAGCCAAGGAGACGACGAGCACGCGAGGGAGCGCACCGTTGTGCGTGACCGAGCGCGCATAGGAGTCAACGCCGGCTTCTGCGCCGCAGGCGCGCGGCCGCATAGGCGAGCACAGCTTCAAGGACCGCCCGACGCCGGACACTATCCTTGCTAGCGGTCCTGCGTGACGATCACGTTGACGTGGGCATTCACGTCGCGATGAAGCTTCAAGGCGACCTGGTGCTCACCCAACGTCTTGATCGGTTCTTTGAGATCGATCTTGTGACGGTCGATCTCCACCCGGTGCTGCGCCTTCAGAGCCGCCGCGATGTCCTGGTTGGTTATCGATCCGAACGCCTTGTCTTCGGCGCCGACCTTCAAGCGAACGACAACGGTCTTGTTGTCGATCTCCTCCGCAACGGCTTGCGCCTCGTTCCGGTCCTTCGTCTCGCGCTTGATCGCGGCGTCGCGCAATCGCTTCTGCTCTATCTCCGCCCCTCTGCCGGCGGCGACCGCCAGCTTTCGCGGCAGCAGGAAGTTGCGCCCGTAACCGTCGGCGACCTCCTTGACATCACCGGCGCGGCCGATGTTCTCTACGTCCTTCGTCAGCAAGACCCGCACTTCACACGACCTCCGAAAAGGATTCAAAGTCGTCGCGCTGGCGGACCCGCGAACGGACTCGATTGATCAAACGGCCCAATCCATGCCTCGCAGCACCGACGGTATCGCGGACATCACGATCCCACACGCTCATCTTCGCCTGCAACGCCTCCTCGTGCTCCCGGCGTATGTCCTCCGGGCACGCCTCGATGAACGTTTCCACGGCCAGGATGGCCAGGGCGAGCATGTCCAGCTCGCCGAGGACCGGTATCCACGCCGGGAAATCGATCGGGCTGACGATGACCGCAAGCACGCCCAGGAGCACGGCCTTGGGCGCGGTGGGTATGCGCTCGTCGCGCAGCAAGCAGTAAGCGAGCTTGCCGTGCCTCGGCACATCGACCAGAACTGTTTTTGCCCGCGCAAGTAGGGTTGGCATGGGGTGGGCTGGCAAAGACTACAGGTTTCCTTGTCCCCCGGCTAGCTGATTAACAGTAGCCTTGCGCCGTGGCCACGGTGTCTGCGGTCGACGCGGCTCCAAAAGCCGGTTTCGGCTTTGGTCGCCATGCAGCGCTCAGCGCCTTCTGGTTCGGCAGCAACTTCCTCTGGATCCCCCTTACGACCGTCCTGATGCAGACGCAGATCGACAAGGTCGTCCCCAAAGGCGAGCAGAACACCGCGATCGGAGTCGCGCTGGGGCTCGGCGGCATCCTCGCATTTGCGGTGCCCCCGCTGGTGGGCGCCTGGTCGGACCGGCTAAGCACTCGCTACGGTCGCCGTCGCCCGATCATGATCATCGGCTCGTTGCTGACGATGCCGGGCCTCGCCTTCATCGCCTTCGCGCAGAACTATCTCGAGGTCCTCGTCGGGGTTCTGATCATCCAGTTCTTTTTCAACGCCGCGGGCGCGGCCTACGCCGGGATCATCCCCGATGTCGTACCGGCCCAGGAGGTCGGAAGGGCCAGCGGCTTCCTCGCCACAATGACCCAGCTCGGGATTGGTTCAGGCCTGGGCGTCACTGGAGCGCTGGGGAACGCACCCGCGTCCTACTTTGTGATGGGAGCTGTAGCTCTCTTGAGCCTGATTCCCACGGCATGGGCGGCGCAGGGCGAGGGTGACACTCCAATTCCGGCCCGCCCAAAGCGGCCCCTCGGCGATGTGATCGCCGAATTCCTTCGCCCGCTGCATGAGGGCGATTTCGCGTGGGTGGTGTTCACGCGTCTCATGATCTCGTCGGGCATCAGCGCGGTGCTCTATTTCCTCGTCAACTTCTTTCGAGACGTCGTCCTGCCTCCGCACAGCAACGCCAGCTCATTCACGAGCAACTGGCTGCTGGTGGTTGTCGCCACAGCAGTCCCCTTTGGTTTCTTTGGAGGTCAGATCTCAGATCGCATTCGCCGGCGCAAGATCTTCGTTTACCTGGCCGGCGCCGCCCAGGCTTCCGTGGCCGTCGTGTTCTTCGCTTTCTATCCGACCGCGATCGCGCTCATATTCGCGCTCGGCGTCGCCTACGGCATTGGGTACGGCCTGTACTTCGCGGTGGACTGGGCGCTTGCGTGCGACACGCTTCCCGACCCCAAGGCGTCGGCCAAGGATATGGGCCTCTTCCACATCGCGTACACCTTGCCGCAGGCCATCCTTCCCTTCTTCGGCGGAGCGCTGATCGACGCTCTGAACGGACCTCATGGGAACGGCGGGTACAGGGTCGTGTTCTCGAGCGCGGTGGTCTTTCTGTTCCTCGGCACAGTGTTCGTGAGCAGGATCAAAGGCGTCCGCTGAACCCGCGACAGTCCGGACTATCGACGCTTTCGGTGAACGGGAGGATGCGTCAGTCCGGACTATCGCCCATAGTCGTGGCATAAAACGAGGCGGCGCCTGCAGCGGACACCGCCTCGGCCGGGTTCCCACCGGGTGACACGCTTATGGTTTTCTGCGCCGCTTTACGGCCGTTGCCTACTTGTGGAGGCCAACCTTTGCGCGAACTGTCGGTGTGCCCGGACGGAGAACGAATTGCCACCAGCCTGCGACGAACGGAAGACAATGTCAATAGGCTTGTGCGCACGACCGAAATGAGCTGCGCCGGAGTGTGCACCGCATAGCACGCACCTTTTCGTTCGACGCCGAAGCTGGACGCCACGTCACTGCGTTTGGCAGCGATTTCGTGATGTCGCCACTGGTGCGCTCATCCGAATTGCATGTTGGTTGCATGCGGCTGCAAGCGGGAGGCTCCGTCGGATATCACCAGGCGACGACACCGCAACTGTTCGCGGTCGTGGATGGCGCCGGCTGGATCAGGTCTGGTGAAACGGAGCAGCGCGAGCCGATCTCGGCCGGCCGCGCGGTTATTTGGGAGTCGGGCGAGTGGCATGAGGTCGGCACCGACGAAGGGCTGGTCGCCATCGTGGTCGAGGGACCCCAAGTCGGCGAAGGTCTAGCGCCCTAGCTCCGTCTAAGCCAGCGACTCGTAAGGGAACGCCGAACCAAACGGCTCGTACAGAAGAAGCACCTTCTCGATTGGAAGCACGTCGCGCATGAAGATCGCACCGGCGGCTACTCCTGCGAAGCCAACGATGCCCAGGCCGTCATGCGGCGCAGCCTGCTCGGCCGCGTCCTGCATCGCTCGAAAAGAATTCGTTCTGCCCGCCTGATTGGCGGTGGCGATGACCTGCTTCCACGCAGCGGTGAAGTTGGCGGCGGGGTCAAGGACTTGCAGCGCTGCAATGACGGGAGCGCCGGCCCCCGACGTGGACTCAGCCTTCGGCGGCACGCTCAACGTCTTGGCAACACTCGAGACTTCCTGCTCGGGCTCGCCAGTCAAGGTGGGCAGAAGCCGGATGAATGTTGCGATCTGCTGGTCGATGGGACCTGCGGGCCGGTAGGTCGGCCCGGGCAGCACTGTGGCGAAGGGCCGGTACAGCGACTCGAAGTCCGCCGGATCCATCTGTTCACGCACCAGGATGCCCAGCGCCACGACCTGAGCTGACTCGAGAGCGGCGGCGACTGCATTGCTGTCGGTCAGCGAGCGCTCGATCGAGCCTTTGGCCTGGGCGACCCGAAACCCAGTGGTAAATGCGTTGACCATCGCCTGGTCGGCGTTCGTCAGCAGGCCATCGAGCACCTCTTCCACCCTCCCGACCGACGCCCGTTGACGCGCGACCATGCGCGCGGTTGCGATCCACTCCCACTGCGCGGGACCGAGTGACTTGCCGGCGGCGGTGAGGAACTGTCCCGCCTCGGACGCGCTCAGCGGACCGCTACCTGTTCGGGGAGCAGGCCCTTGGCCCGCAGCTTGTCGATCGGGTGATAGGCGTCGACGATGCGCATCGTGCCTGACGCGGAGCGCAGGACCATCGACTGCGTGTACGCGTAAACGTCCTCGTAGCGGACGCCTTTGAGCAGCTCGCCGGATGTGATCCCAGTTGCCGCGAAAAATATGTCCTTGCCCGAGCACAGGTCGTCGAGGCATAGCACCTTGCCCGGCGTGTGCCCTTCTTTGGAGGCCATCTCCCGCTCCTTGTCATCGCGGAAGTAGAGCTTGGCCTGCATGTCGCCGCCCATCGTCTTGATGGCGCACGCGGCCAGCACGCCCTCGGTGGCCCCACCCGAACCCATCATGCAGTGGATCCCGAGCCGCGTCTCCAGGGCGGCCTCCAGAGCACCGGCTACGTCGCCGGCCGAGATGAGCTTGATCCGCGCACCCACGTCGCGGATCTGAGCAATCACATCCTTGTTCCGGTCGCGGTCGAGCACGACCACGCTGAGCTCCTGCACCGGCAAGCCTTCAGCCTTGGCGATCCGCCTGAGGTTCCACTCGACCGGCATCTCGAGGTCGATCACGCCGCGGGCTTTGCGCCCGACCACGAGCTTGGTCATGTAGTGGACGTGAGTGGTGAACATGGTTCCGCGCTCCGCCAGCGCGACGACCGAGATTGCGCCTGGCAGCCCTGAAGCCGTGAGGCTCGTGCCCTCGATCGGATCGACGGCGACGTCGACCTCGGGCTCGAGACCGTTGCCGATCTCTTCGCCGAAGTACAGCATCGGGGCCTTGTCTTTTTCGCCTTCGCCAATGACGACAGTGCCCTTCATGTCCACGCTGGCGAGCGATTCGCGGATCGCTTCCACCGCTCGACGGTCTGCGGCGTCCTTGTTGCCGCGGCCTTGCAGCGGCGCGGCGGCCAGCGCTCCGGCTTCGGTCACGCGCAGGAGCTCGAGCGCAAGGTTGCGATTGATCTTGGGTTCTTCGATCACAGCTTTAGAACGAACGTACTGTAAGGACTAAGCGAGTCCGCGGCGCCGGATAGGCAGTTTGTCGGCCTCCACCCAGAGCACGTCTTTCCGCACCAACCGACGGTCCCCGTACCTGTCCACGTAGACGCACGTGCGCTCCAGCACCGCCGTGATACGCACCTTCTCTCCATCGAGGGTGGCGTCGAAGCCGTCGATCAGCACCTCGTCCTCATCGAGCTCGACTTCGCTCAGCTTGCGTGGTCCGCTGGGCCGGATCTTTGTCGACAGTTGGAGCTGGGGCCGCGGGCCTGACGGCGGGCTCGGCTTGATGGTCAGGCGCGAGGAGGCCGGACCGGCGAGCCGGATGCCCGGTCGAGGCGGCGGGATGACCGGCCGCGTAGGCAGCGGCTTGAGCTTGGGAAGCGGTAGTGGCGCCGGCTTCGGCGCGCGAGCGGCTTTCGGTGGAGCCTTCTTGGCGGGCTTGGCCAAGGCCTTCGCCGCAGGGGCGGCGCGACCTCGCCCCGCTGCCGGCTTCCTGGCCGGTCGTTTAGAAGAACTCACCCCAGAACTTTCTGACCTTCCCGACTGGGTTCGGCATGGATCTCAAAGTTACGACGGTCGATTGCGCCGGCACCGCGGGCCTGGTCTCGAATGGCTTGTCCGGTATGCCTTCGGGGTGGACTCGGATCACGCCGTAATGGACGCCCCCTTCCTGGACGACAAGGGCTCCGACCGTGGCGTCGCCTTCCAGCCTGCCGGTGCTGGTGATCTTGAGTCGGTTGCTGGCGACCACGTTGCCGCGAACCAGCCCCGAGATCGTGATCCGCGAGCCGCGGATGTCCGCTTCGACATGCGCCTCAGGCCCAACCAGAAGGTCGCCGTCGCAGTCGATGTGACCGGTGAACTTGCCCAGGACCTGGCCGGGTCCTTTGAGGACGAGCTTGCCCGTGAGCTCATCGTCGCGAGCGATCACGGTCGACTTGGCCTCGTGCGATAGCGGCTCCGTGCCGCCGTTCGTACTCGCCGACCCCAGCGCTTCCACTGCCACGTCAGTCATTTGAATCCTCCCAGGCCGCCTTGTCCCACCCGTGTGGCGACCCTCCCTTCTCACCCGCAGCATAACGGCTGTCGGCGCTGGCGCTACAAGTCTGGGTGCGCCAGCAAGTAATTGGTAATCGCGTCGTGATCGGGCGGAATCTCGCCGTCGATGACGAGCTCCTCCAGCCTCTGCTTGACCCTCCCCACCTCGGGCCCGGGCTTGATTCGGCGGAGACGCATGATCTCGTCACCCGTGATCAGGGGCTTTATGCGGGACGGGCGCTCGGCCAGCACCCTGTCGATACGTGCCTGCAGCTCGTCCATCTTCTGCGGGTGGGGGTACGCGGAGGCGGCGATGTCGGCACGGGCGAGCAGCATGAGGCGCGGCAGGAGCGGCCCGGCGTCGCGGGCGAGGCGGCGCACCGCGCCGTCCGACCACTCCGAGCTGTAGAAGACCGGGCGAAGGTGAAGGCGGACGAGCTCGGAGACCGTTTCGATCTCTCTTTGCGAGAAACGCAGGCGCGCGAGCGCGGCCCTGGTCATTTCCGCTCCCACCTCCTCGTGGCCGACGAACGTACCGTCGCCCTTCGCCGTCGTCGGCTTGCCGACATCGTGGAAGAGCGCCGCGATGCGGAGGAGCAGGTCGGGCGGCGTCGCCTGGACGGCGAGCAGGGTGTGACCGAACACGTCGTGGGTGTGGTAACCGGATTGCTGCACGCCTTTGGTGGCCGCGATCTCGGGGAGGATGACCTCGAGCAGCAGAGACTCATCCAGCAGCTCGAGCGCAAGCTGGGGCCGGTCAGAGGCCAACATTCGCCGAAGCTCGTCGGCTATGCGCTCGATCGAGATGATCGGAGGTGCAAGGCGCGCCTTCAGCCCCCGCATCGCGGGCACGAGGTCCGGCGCCAGCGTAAAACCGAGCTCAGAGGCGAAGCGGATGGCGCGCAGCATTCGGAGTGGATCGTCCTCGAACGTGTCGAGCGGATCCGTGGGGGTGCGCAGCACCCTGGCGTCGAGGTCTTTCCGCCCGCCGAGTGGATCGTGGATGCGACCGTCCAGGTCCATCAGCAAGGTGTTGACGGTGAAGTCCCGCCGGCGCAGGTCCTCCTCCAGGGTGGCACGCCGCACGTCGGGTTTACGCGAGTCGGGCGCGTAGGACTCGGCGCGCGCGGTCACGAACTCGACCAGGCGACCGGGCAGCGTCACCTGGGCTGTGCCGAAGCGCTCGAACGTGACCGGTGGAGGAGCGCCGGCGAGAAGCGCGAATCGGCGCGCGACCTCCAGAGCGTCACCGTCCTCGATCACGACGTCCGGGTTCGAGTGCGGCCGGCCGAGGAGCTTGTCACGCACATAGCCGCCTACGATCCACGCCCTGGCGCCGACGTCCGAAGCCGCGCGCTTGAGGAGTTGTAGGAGCTCCTCTTCGCCTACTGGTTGAGGCGCGCCCATTCCACCGCTCCGACCTGCCCGGCCCGATCCCCCAGGCGGGCGCGGCGCACGCGCGGACGGCGAGCGGGCTTGATGAATGGCGACGAGCGCAGCGTCTCCAGCATCGTGGGCTGGACCAGGGCCCACGAGCGCGACACGCCTCCGCCGATGACGAACATCTCGGGATCGAGAATGTTGGTCAGGCTGATGAGCGCGAGCCCCATGTAGCGCGCGGCGCGCTCGACGACCATCCGCGCGTGTCGCTCTCCTCTCGCCGCGGCCGCGAAGAGCTCTGACGCCGGGTGACCGGTTTCCTTCGCCAGGTTCGCGCCGCCGATGAACGCCTCGAGACAGCCGCGCTGCCCGCAGCTGTCGACCGGGCCGTTGGGGTCGATGATCATATGGCCGACCTCACCCGCCGTGCCGTGGGCGCCGCGGTGCAGCTTGCCGTCGACGATGAGTCCGCCGCCAACTCCGGTCGACCACGTGATGTAGACCATGTTCTTGGTCCCGCGCCCGGCGCCGCGGGTGTGCTCGCCCAGGCCCGCCATGTCGGCGTCGTTCGCGAGGTGCACAGACGCACCGGTCGCGCGGCTCAGCATCGCTTCCAGTGGCACGTTCTGCCAGGGAAGGTTGGGTGGATTGACGAGCACGCCCCGCTTGATGTCGATCGGCCCGGGCGCGGCGATCGTGATGCTTCTGACCTTCTCCCGACCGCGGTGCCGGTCGATCTCCGCTGCCGCCCAATCGACCATTGCCTGGGGCGTCGGCAGCAGATGAGTCCGGGTCTTGATGCTCGTCAGCAGTTGGCCGTCCGAGCGTGCGAGCGCGACGCGCACCTGCGTGCCACCGAGGTCGATTCCCGCCAACATGTCGGGGTTAGGGTAGCGACCTCAATAGGTGCGTTTTGCGCAAAACGTGCGTATCCAACCTGCCGATAGGTGCTTTTTGCGCAAAACGGCGGTAATTGCTAGGCCGTCAGGAAGCGATGAGCTGCTGACCGCGCAGGGCGGCGAGGATCTCGATCGGCGCCTTTGCGCGATTGAACGTGTAGAAGTGCAGGCCCGGGACGCCGGCCTCGAGCAGCTCGGCGCACTGTGCGATGCAGTGCCGGACTCCCAGGGCGCGGATCGCCTCGTCATCGGGCGCCTCGTCGATCGCAGACTGAAGGGCCGCCGGCACCGACGCCCCTGACATCGCCGTCATCACCTTCAGAGAACGCCGGCTGGGGACCGGCATCAAGCCTGGCACGATCGGCACTCCGATTCCCACCTCGCGGGCGCGCCGGAGGAGGTCGAAATAGAAACGGTTGTCGAAGAAGAGCTGAGTGATCAGAAAGTCAGCGCCGGACTCGACCTTGAGCTTCATGTAACCCAGCTCGTACTCCTGGTCGGGGCTTTCTGGGTGCTTCTCCGCGCTGCATGCCCCGCCAATCCCGAAGCGATACCCACTCTTGCGCACGAGGCTGATCAGGTCGCTCGCATGTGTCAGCCGCGGATCGACTGGGACGAACGGCTCACCTGAAGTAGGCGGATCGCCCCGCAGCGCGAGCACGTTGGCCACGCCCTCACGTTCCATCCAGTTGAGGATCTGGCGTGTCCGGTCGGTGTCGTTCGCGCACGTTAGGTGGGCCATCGCTTCGATGTGGTACTGCCGCTTGATGCGTGTGACGAGCTCGAGCGTCTTCTCACCGGTGCGCACGCGGTAGGTCACCGAGACCCAATCGGGAGCATGTCCCGCGAGCGCGGAGATCGTGCGCTCGAGCAGGTCGACCTCCGTTTCATCGCGCGGCGCCATGAACTCGAAGGAGATCGTCGGCCGGCCGCGCTTCAGCAAATCAGCGATTCGCATCGGAGTGGGAAAGCCTACCTTAGAACGCGGGCGTCTCCGACCCGACGCGTCACATGCTCCGCATCGAGGTGCTCCAACAGCGCAAGCACCGGCCGGCGGCTGGCAGACATGCGGTCGCGAAGCTGAGCCACAGTCACCGAGCCTTCGGTCGCGATGATCTGCTTCACTAGCTCCACCGCCGCGTCGTAGCCGTGCCTGCTGAACGCGACATCGTCACTGACGCGCACGATGTCGCCGCGTTGGGCGAGTGCGCGAACCACCTCGATGCTGGCGCCCGTCTTCTCCATCGCCTCGGCCAACGAGGGTGGAGCGAATGGCTGAGCGTCAAGCAGTTCGACGAGCGCTTCGTTCTCGACTGCGACCGAGTGCCCGGGCGCAGCCAGAGCGCCGTTGCGCTCGACAAGATGCCCGTCCTGGACCAGACCCTTGACCACCGAAGGAAACGCCGCCGTGGCGACGCCGATCTTGCTGCGCAGCTCCTCACGCGCCATGCCTTCGCGAAACGGATATGCCCGGTGGTACATCTCGAGCTCACGCATCGCGCGCGTCCCGATCGACTGCCACGCTTCGTCGCTGAAGATCCACTCGCCAATTCGACGCGCGCGAAGCGTTTCAACGTCGGCGCCATTTGCGACGGTTGCCTTCAGCAATCCCGCCACCGTCACTCCACGCGGATATTTGCGCAGCTCCTCCTCCAGCACGTTGCCCGCGGCGCGGCGAGTCAACGATTCGCGCACCGCGGAGTCGTGGCGCGGATGCTTGCGCGGCTGTACATCGACGAACGTCCCGCCGCCGACGGTCTGCGCGGGGCTCGCGATGCGCAGGACGAACCTGTCCTTCGCCGCCACGGCGATCGGCCGCTCGAGATAGAGCTGCACCCATTCTTCACCGCCCGGTTCGATCGCGTCGCCTTCGAGCTCGATCACACGCGCAGACACCTCGACCGTGCCCGTGTGCAGCAGAAGTTGAGCGCCGTGCCGGATCGGCGGTGAGGACGCCAGGACGCGAAGCGACGCGTCGATTCGCCTCGTGGCTGTGAGGGTGTGCGGCACCACCAGCACATCGCCGCGCGCCAGCTCGTCCTTCTCGATCCCGCCCAGGTTGGCGGCCACACGACTGCCGGGAGCGACACTGTCGACCCTCGCGTTGTGGCGCTGCAAACCGCGGACCCGCACGACGCGACCTGAGGGCATCACCTCCATTTCGTCGCCGACGCGCATTGTGCCATCGACCAGGGTGCCGGTGACAACCGTGCCGAATCCGCTCATGGTGAATACACGGTCGATGGGAAGCCGCGGCCGGCCCAGGTCGCCGCGCTCCGGCGCTTCCTCGAGAACGGTGTCGAGTGTCCGCAGGAGGTCTGGAAGGCCGGCGCCGGTGACGGCCGACACGGTTACCAGCGGCCATCCTGGGACCGCCTGCCCGACTTCCTGCTTGACGAGATCGAGCCAATCGTTTTCGACGAGGTCCACTTTGGTGAGCACGACGATGCCGCGGGGAACGTCGAGCAGCTCAATGACGTCGAGATGCTCGCGGGTCTGGGGCATCACGCCCTCGTCCGCGGCGATGATGAGCAGCACGGCGTCGAGCCCGTGTGCACCGGCCAGCATGTTGCGCATGAAGCGGGCGTGACCTGGCACGTCGACGATCCCGATTTCTTTGCCGCTGGGCAGCGCCATGTGTGCGAAGCCGAGATCGATCGTCATGCCTCGTCGTTTCTCCTCGGCCAGCCGGTCCGGGTCGATGCCCGTCAGGGCGGTGATCAGAGTCGATTTGCCGTGGTCGATGTGACCGGCGGTGCCGACGACGAAGCTCATGGCTTGATCGTTTTGGCGGCGACCTCGATGGCGTCGACCAGCGTCTCGTCCTCGCCCCTCAGCACCGTGCGGGGGTCGATGCAGCACTGGTCGTTGTCGATTCGGGCGATCACCGCCGGGCTGCCATGGCGGAGGGCTGCAAGGAGGCGTGAGGCGGGCCCTTTGATGGCGAGCAGCACGGTCGGCAGCGGATGCTCGGGAAGCGAGCCGCCACCCACGGCCGACGAGCCTTCGACAATCGTGGTCTCGACGCCGCGATCCGCGAGCTTCACTGACCAGAAGCCCACACGGCGCCGCAGCTCGTCTAGCGAGGCATGCAGCATGCGCTCTACCGGAATCTCAGCCGCGTGGCCGGTCAGTCGCTGGCGGAGCGTCGCCTCGAGGGCGGCCAGCGTGAGCTTGTCGATGCGAACGGCCCGCGCGAGCGGATGGCGCGCCATCTTGCGAATCGGCTCCTCGCGGCCCAGGGCGATCCCCGCCTGCGGCCCTCCCAGCAGCTTGTCGCCGGAAAACGTCACCACGTCGCAGTGGCGGAGCGACTCGGCCACGGTCGGTTCGTCGCCGATGGGTTCGCCGGCCCCGCTGCCAAGGTCGTCGATCAGGAGAACACCATGTTCGTGAGCAACCGCGGCCATCTGCTCCAGCGACGTCGACTCGGTGAATCCGGTCACGCGGAAGTTCGACGTGTGCACACGCAGAAGTGCCGCCGTGTGACTCGTAATTGCTTGCTCATAGTCCAACGCGCGGGTGCGGTTGGTCGTTCCAACCTCGACCATGCGCGCGCCCGAAAGGCGCATCACATCGGGCATGCGAAACGACCCGCCGATCTCCACCAGCTGGCCCCTCGAAACCACCACCTCTTTGCCCTTGGCAAGCGCGGTGAGGGCGAGAAGGATGGCCGCGGCGTTGTTGTTGACGGCGAGGGCGGACTCGCAGCCGAACAGCGATGTGAGGTGACTCGCCACGAGCGACGCCCGCTCGCCCCGCTTGCCCGAATCGACGTCCAGCTCGAGGTTGCTGTAGCCGGACGCGACCGCCAGCGCGTCCAGGGCCGCCTGCGACAAGGGCGCCCGGCCGAGGTTGGTGTGCAGCACGACTCCGGTGCCGTTGATCACGCGCCGCAATCGAGGCGCTGTCAATGAGCGCAGCCGGTCGCTTACGGCGGCCTCGCGCGCCGAACCGTTCGCCTGCCCATCACGTTCCGCCCCGAGCTGGTCCCGGATGGCGGCGACCACCAGCTCCCGGCCGTACGTCTTTACGAGCTGCGCGTAGGCCGGCTCGTTGATCAGCCTCCCTACAGCAGGCAGGGAAACAGGAAGGCCAGGTTCGGAATCCTGTAGTCGACGCATGCGTTCAATGAGATTAGGCTTGCCGGCTCGAAGAAGGGCGACATCACGATCGAAAGCAAGCTGATTCCGAACAGGAACTGGAAGGCCACGAGCGCGATGACGGCGCCGACCCAGATCTCCCTCCGCCGCATGTCGACGTTGAAAAAGAATCTCGGATTGCGGCGGCGGAGGAGGGCATCGATGACGTTCCAACCATCCAGGCCCGGGATCGGCAGCAGGTTGAATGCGAAAACCGAGAGATTGAGAAAAACGATCGCGAAGATGGCGGCACCGAGCAGCCCAGGCCCTGGCGCGAACGAGAAGGGCAGCCCGAGCCGCAGCAGCGCCCGGAGCAAGAAACCAAGGACGATGGCCACGACGAGGTTCGCCGCCGGCCCGCCGAGCTCGTACAGCACCTTCTGCCCCGTCGTATTGATGCGGTTCGACTGGATGGGCACGCGGCGGCCCCAGCCGACGATGGCGAAGAAGACCGCAATCACGCCCATCGGCTCCAGGTACCGCCGCGGGTCGGGTTTCAAATAGCCGAAATAACGGACGGAGCGGTCGCCGAGAAAGTAAGCGGCGGCGGCGTGACCGATCTCGTGGACCGGAATGGCGATCAGCAGGGCAGGCACCAGGAGCAGCGCCCGGACGAGGAGGTCGGTGAATCCGATCAATCCACGTGGATCTTGCTGTCGCGCTTCGTCGTGCGCCGCGTGGCCCTCGCTCGCCGCACACGCCTGGTCGCCGGAGGGGTCGCCACACGGCTCTCGTAGATGAGCATCAGCGCCGTGATGAGCTCGCGCTGCGCATTGAGCAGGTGGACCTGGGCCGCCGGCGGCACCATGTCCGAAAGAACGTTGCCGACACGCGAACCCAGCTCGTTGATCAGCTCGACGACACGCTCACTGTCGCGCCTCATGAGTCCGTATGCGGGCGCACGAAGCGAACCCGCAGCTCACCTTCCTCGATGGCTGCGCCGGACGTTTCGCGACGGGCGAGGACGCGAGGCAGCGTGATCTCGCGGCGGTAGTTGCCAACCGTCACGTACAGCTCGCCGTCGCGCCGGCTGAGGTCGATCGCGGACTTGTCGACGAATGGAACCTTCAGCGTTAGCACGTAGTCGTTCCCGTCCTTTTCTATGCGCTGAGGGTTGGACGTCGCAAAACGCTGGGAAGGGTCCTCGTCGCCATACACGGCCTGAGCCATGCGCGAGAGCATCTTCTCGCCCACGACCTCGCGGTCGAACAGCGGCACGTTGAAGATCGGGATTCCGGCGAACGACTGCTCGACCTCGGCCTGGTACCGCTGGTGAATGCGCTGCCATTTCTGCAGGAGCTCGTCATGCAGATCGCCGGGAAGGATCCGGTTCACTATCACAGCGTCGGTGACGTACCCGAACAGACTCAGGTACGTATAAGCGCGCTTGGCCTCCTTGACGACCATCTTCTCGAGGTTGAGCACGATGCGCACGGTCGTGATCTCGGGGTCGGTCAGGACCTTGCGCATGCCGTCGAGGTCGAGGAGCAGGTCTTTGAGAGACGCGTAGACCTCGTCCGACGGGAGCGGCAGGTGCATCATCGGCTGAAGCACGGGGCGCGCCACCCGCATCGCACGACGCGACCAGGGATAGATCTTGTCGAGCCACCATTTCGCCGCGTCGGGAAACGTCAGCAGCTGCAGCGTCTCGCCAGTCGGCGCGCAGTCGACGATCAGGACGTCGTGCTCGTCCCGCTGGGCGTAGTGCTTGATCCACATCAGCGACGCGACCTCGTCCATGCCCGGAGGATTGGCCACCTCGTCGGCCAGCACCTCGTCGAGCCCCTGCGTCGAGAACACCTCGACCGCGTACTCGTGGAGCTTCGCCCAGTGGCGCTGCATCTCGTGCAGCGACGAGACCTCGTGCGCCCACAGGTTCGTCGCGATCTTGGTGCCGTTGACGGCGAGCTCGAGGTCGAATGAGTCTCCGAGCGAGTGTGCAGGGTCGGTGCTCATGACCACAGTGCGGTAGCCAGCGGCGGCGCAACGCACGGCGGTCGCGGCCGCGACGGAAGTCTTGCCGACACCGCCTTTCCCCGTGAAGAGGATGACCCTCACGGCCGAAGTCTACGTGCGCTTAGGTTCGGTCTGTCTGCCGCTCTGCAGGTCGTCGACGTGCTGCTGAACCAGCGACTCCACGTGCCTGAGGATGGTCAGGGTCACCTCTGTGTTCTTCTCCGTCAGCTCGGAGATCTGCTTGATCGCATTGAGGATCTCGACGTTCTGCTCGTCGGCCTTGTCGGCCTCGTGCGCTGCGTGCTCCAGCGTGAGCCGGTCCTTCTGCGCCTGGCGGTTGCCGGCAAGGAGCAGCACGGGCCCCGTGTAAGCCGCCTGGACGCTGAACAGCAGGTTGAGCAGGATGAATGGAAACGGGTCCCAGCGATTGACAAACCCGTAGATGTTGACAATGAGCCAGGCCAGAACGGCGATTGTCTGGACGATCAAGAAACGCCACGACCCGATGCCGGAGGCTGCCGCGTCAGCGATGCGCTCGCCGAACGTCGCTTCGTCGTGGTGGACGACGTTGACTGGGTGGTCGTGGTCCACAGCCGCGTACTTGCGGCGGTGGAGTTTCTCTTTGATGGCGACGTGACCGGTGTCGCTGGTGCGCAGTCCCATTGCGAACGGGAAGCCTATCCGATTATTTGACGATCAGAGGCACCGTAAGTGAGCCGACGGCCAGCAGGACCACCATGGCGAAACCGACGACGAGCAGACGCGTGAGGTCCTTGGTGAAGTACGGCACGCGGTCGAGCGGGATCGAAGGGTCTGTCGACTGCACCACGAATCGCCCCCCACGCTGCTTGACGATCTGGTTCTGGCCGCCCAGTGACAGCTCCACCGCGCGCACCAGCGCCTGGTCGCCGCCCACGCGGGCCTGGGAGACGCTGCGTGGGGCAGCGCCGGACTGGACCGTGGCCGCCGAGGCGCCTGCGCTCTGGGTGGGCGACCCCGGCCTCATCGGCTGGCGGTATTTGGCCCGAGCTCGTTTCTTGCCCTTGCGACTCATCGATCTGCAAGTCTAGTGAGCACCGATGAGGAGGTTCAGGACAGGCAGGCGGTTGGGGAAACCGGTTCTGGGTCGTGGGGTGCGACTGGGGGTGGGATCCGCCTGCCTGTCGTTGGGCCTTGGGACTCAACTTGTTGGGTCGTTGGATACGATATGTTGTGTCCCGGGTGAAGTTATAACCCCGAATGTAGTTGCTGTCAAGAGAATTGGCGGCAAATCTTGAGAAATCCGACGCCCGCCCCGGTGCGCAGCCCTGTCCTCCGATGGCTTCCCTACCTCTTCGCGGCGGGCGCGATCTTCTGGCTCGTCCAGCTGACCCAATCCGCCGCGCTCGCGGCCGCCCCTGTCGGCAGGGCGCAGCTGGAGCACACCCTGATTGCAGCCGGCATGACCCAGAACACAGCGGCACTGCTCGTCGTCTACTTCGCCGCGATATTTGTCTTCGAGGCCACGGCTGCAGGGCTGCACGGCGCCGCGTACTACGGACTCAAAGCGATGCGGTGGTGGGGCTGGGTGGTGGCGGTCATCGTCGCCGGCGCGTGGTCGCTGCTGCTGGTTGGCATCCCGGTCCTGGCGTTCTTGCTGCAGCGCCAGACGCGCCAGGCCTACGGAGTGCTCTAGCGCCCGATCCGGAAGAAGACCACGTCGCCGTCCTGGACGAGATAGTCACGCCCCTCGACCCGAAGCTTGCCCGCTGAGCGAAGCGCCTCCATCGACCCCGCCGCGACCAGCTCGTCCACCGAGGTCACTTCGGCGCGGATGAAGTGTCTCTCGAAATCGGTGTGGATCTTGGACGCGGCCACGGGCGCGGGGGCGTCGCGCTCGCAGGGCCACGCGCGCACCTCCGGCTCGCCCGCGGTGAAGTAGGTGATCAGCCCGCCCGCCGTCCAGACCGCGCGAGCGATCCGGCCCAGGCCCGACTCGTCGATGCCGTAGCCGGCGCGCATCTCGGCCTGTTCGTCGGGGTTCAACTCCGCCAGCTCGGCCTCCAGCCGGGCCGACAGCACGATCGACGGCGCGCCGTCGGCCTCCGCCAGCTTGAGGACCTTTTGCGCGGACCCGCCGCCCGCCGGCAGCAGCTCCTCGGCGACGTTCGCCACGTAGACGGCCGGCTTGAGCGTCACGGGGAAGATCGCCAGGAGCATCGCACGCTGATCGGGCTCGAGCTCTAGGGTGCGCAGCTGCCGTCCCGCGTCGAGGTGGTCCTTGGCCGCGCTCAGCGCGTCCATCTCGGCCTGGGCGTCCTTTTTGCCCGCTCGCGCCTCCTTAGCGACGACGTCGAGCCGCTTCTCCACGGACGCGAGGTCGGCGAGAACCAGGTCGAGGGCAAACTCCTCGAGCTCGATCGCCGGCTCGGGGTCGAGGCCAAAGCAACGACCGACCTTCAGCAGGACATCCGCCTGGCGCGCGAACGCGACGCGCTGGGCACGGCTGCCCGGCGGAGAGTCTTCGACCCGCACCTGTGCCGGCGTTTTCTTCTGCGGCTTGACCGCCTCCGCCAGCCGGTCGAGGCGTTCGTCGGGGATATCGACCATCCCGACTCCGTCGGCGCCGCGGCCACCGGTCATGGCGTTGAAGAGCGTCGTCTTGCCGGCCCCAGCCGGACCGACGATCGCAACGTTTACGGGCACGGGCTAATCGACGTCCAGCTCGAAGGCGTGGTGAAGGATGCGCACCCCGCGGTCGACCTGGTCGCGCGCGACCAGGCACGTGATGCGGATCTCGGACGTGCTGATCATCTCGAT
>DASYZS010000036.1:0-16746 GCA_035945895.1 Candidatus Dormiibacterota bacterium
CTTCGCCGCCAACCTTCGTCTCTATATGGCGCCGTCATGCACTCCGTGGGGCTCGCCCGGCGCCGGGGCGTATACCGTGACGTGCTCCTACTCGGACGGCAACGGCACCACGCTGACCGAGGTGGCGCAGGGGCTGGGTGCACAGGGAAGCCAATTCACGGTCTCGGCCCAGAGCAACCTGCAGCTGCAGTTCGCGCGCGTCCTCTCCAACGGCTCGAGCCCCGCGATCGCATCGGTTTCGACGGGCGACGTGAACAACCAGCGCTACACGCCGGCGTTGGGAGCCCTGGATGGGGCTGGGTGCGGACCTGGGACGAACGCGATCTCCATCAACGGCAGTGGAACCCTCGGCGTCACAGGCGACATCGTCTCCAACGGCGCCATCTCGGTGCCGAGCGGCGCCGTGCGAGTGGCGGGCGACATCTATGCGCGCTGCCAGTCAACCGTACCCGGCGCGGTCACCAACGCGTGCTACCCGAGTGGCTCGTCTGCACCGTGCGCCTATCCTGACGTCGCCGGCGCGACGCGCGCGGGCTTTCGCCTCGTCGATCCCAATTTTCCTGCGCCCAACGTGACCGGCGGAGGCCAGGGTTCACCGAGCGGAAATGTCGTCCTGTCACCGGGCGTCTACTCTTTTCCGCCCACCCTCAGCGGGGCTCACTGCTGGTTTCTCAGCGGCGGGGTCTACGAGTTCCAGGTCGGCGCGCAGAACCTCGGCGACGTCGTCAGCAACGAGCTGAAGCCGCCGGGCGAGCCCAATCTCGCGGCCACCAACGTGCTCGCGATGCCACAGTTCTGGAACACAAACGGGGCCAACTGCGCGGGCGGATTCGACGTCACGAAGATTGGCGGCCCGCGCGACATCCAGGTTGGGATCTGGTCTTTTGTCGTGACCTCGGTCCGCACCGACACATACAACGGCGTGAACTACCAACGCGAGAGCGCGCCGTCGCAGTGTCAGTTCCTCAACCTCAACAACCACTTCGACAACGTCTCGGTGTCCGTCAGCAACGTGCCAGGCGCAACTTCGTACAACATTTATGCCTCCCCGCCACCCAACGCGCCGTGCGCCGGTCCATTCGGCCTCGCCGCCAACCTGCCGGTGACCGGCCCGGTTACAAATACCAACACCAACCCCTGCCCGGTGTACACCGGAGGCGGTTGCACCCTCGGCAACGAATCGATCTTGCTCAGCTCGCAGCTGGCGTCGCCGTGGGCGCCCAACGGCGCACCGCCGGGCGCGATCGGCTCAGCTCCTCCGGATGCCGAGACAGCACCGCTTACGCTCGGCCTTCCCAACCAGAATCCAGCCAT
The DNA here is from genome assembly GCA_035945895.1 of Candidatus Dormiibacterota bacterium. Taxonomy (GTDB): domain Bacteria; phylum Chloroflexota; class Dormibacteria; order Dormibacterales; family Dormibacteraceae; genus 40CM-4-65-16. Next base: position 1,315 of record DASYZS010000036.1, read on the forward strand.
GGCCACTGGAACACACGGCGACCGGGCCAATGAGAACAATTGCCAGACCATCGGCGGCACTCGTGCCGCCTGCCCGGCGGCGATCACGCCGGGTGCAGTGGAGCTCTACTTCCCGGCAGGCGCTTGCTTCGTCAACGGCAACGCCGGTGACACGTATGTTTTCAGCGGCGCGCAGTACAACTGGGTGAGCCTTTACGAGCCACCGGGCAGCGGATGCGCGAACAGCTTCGGTGCCGCCAGCAACTCCGCATACATCGGGCTGATCTACACGCCATCGGCGCACAACTCGGTGACGTCTTCGGTGGCTTTCGAGTCTGCGGGCAGCGGCGGCATGATCGCGGACACGCTCACCTTCACCGGCGCGATGCCGACGATGTCCTACAACGCGAGCTATGCGCCGGTGCCGCCGGCGACCCGGATTACGGGTTAGTCGCGGCCGGCTCGGCCGCAACCTCTGCCGGAGCGGCGCCGTTGGTGTCGCGAGACTCCAGGTGTCCAATACGGTGGTGCAGGGCCGTAGCGGCCTTGTTGTCGCCAAGCTCCTCGTACCGCTGGACCGCGCCGCGCCACGCGGCCTTTGCGTCCTCGTGCTTGCCGAGGCCCGCAAGTGCATAGCCGCGTGTCGCCAGGGCCTCCGCCCGTTCGCGCGTCCTGTCGGCGGGCATCAGCTGGAGGGCAGCGTCGACGAGCCTGAGCACCTCGTCGTACGCACCCACCAGCACCGCGTTCTTCGCCGCCTGCGCAAGAAACGCCGCGGTCCGGAACGCATCAGCCGCGGTCCCGGACTGGTACAGGTGATAGGCGATCTCGGCCGCGTGCTCGGCGGCGCCTTTGCCGTAGACCCGCTCCAGCGTATCGGCGACCGCGAGGTGGTAGGCCTGCAGGCGCGGCAGCGGGAGCTGGGCGAGGACGCGCTGCCGGATCAGGTCGTGGGCGAAGCGATAGGTCTGGTTCATCGAGGCGGAGAGGAAGCGGCCGCGCGTCGCCTCGTCGAGCGCATCGCGCAGCTCGTGACCCGAGAGTTCGCCAAACGCTTCGAGCAACGCGATATCGAAGTCGCGTCCGATCACGGCCGCGGCCACCAGCATGCGCTGCGCGGGTTCGCTCAAGCGCTGGATGCGGCGGCCGAGGAGGCCGCGTACGCTCTGCGCGAGCTCGAGGTCTTCTTCCGTGTAGCTCGTCGGCGCGTGACCGCCTCCGAGCATGCTCTCCGACTCCGACATGTAAAGGAGTGAGTGCTCTACGAACAGCGGGTTGCCCTCGCTCGCGGCCTGGATGCCGATCAGCTGCACTGGGGAGAGAGGCGCCTCGGCAATCCCGGCGACGATCCGCTCCACGTCGCGGTCGCTCAGCCGTCCGAGCGAGATTCGCTGTGCGCGGCGCCGCTTGAGCAGCCGTGAGAGGGCGGTGCTGAAGGCCCGTCCGGTCTCGAGCTCGGTGTCCCAGTAGGTGCCGATGACGACCATGCGGCTGGAGGGCACGCGCTCCGCGAGATCGCGCAGCAGCATCACGGTCGAGTCGTCCGCCCACTGCAGGTCGTCCAGCACGATGAGCAGAGATTTGTTGCCCTGCACCTCAGCCAGGAAGGCGTGAATCGACTTGAACAGCGGCTCGCGAACATTGTCCGCGGGCGCATCGGACCCGGCCGCGATACCGCGCACCTTCTGACGGAGGCTGGGGGCGAGGCGCGCAAGGAGCGGCCCATGGCGGCCGACCGCTTCGCCGAGCACCTTCGCGGTCGAGCCCGCGACCGCTGCGCTCAAGACGTCGCGGAATGGGCCGTAGGGTTCTGATGTGCCTTCGAGGCAGCGTCCGGTCAGCACCAGCCAACCCTTGGCCGCGGCGTCCGCCGCCACCTCAGTCGCCAGCCGCGACGCACCGATGCCGGGCGCACCGGTGAGGAACGCGAGTGATCCGCTTCCGGTCGACGCGCGGTCAAGCATCAGCCGCAGGTCGAGTCGCTCCTGCTCCCGGTCGACGAACCCGTCGCCGGAAATCTGCAGGCGGGGCGCCTCCTTCACCTCGCCGGGTGAAACCTGGTGCAGGCGCCAGCGGTCCGGGAATCCCTTGAGTTTGTAGCGCCCACGGAAGTCGAACGTCATCTCGGAAACTGGGCCGACGAGATCGCGAACGACCTCGGCGACGAGGATTTCGCCACCCTTGGCCTTGCCGGCCACGCGCGCCGCCACGTTGACAGCGGCGCCGAAGATGTCGCCGCCTTCCTCGACGACCTCACCTGTGTTCAAGCCAATGCGGATGCGCAGCTTGCGCTCGGGATTCAGCCTGCTGTACTCGGTGATCGCGCGCTGGATGTCGAGCGCGCACTCGACCCCGTGACGCGCGGACCCAAAGCTGATCATGAAGCCGTCGCCGAGACCCTTGATGCGCCGTCCGGCATGGAGCTCGACCTTGCTGTCGATGATCGTCTCGTACGCCTTCATGATCTCGTGCGAGGCGGTGAAGCCTCGCGTCGAGAGAAGACGGGTCGACTCCTCGACGTCGGTGAACATGATGGTCACGGTGCCTTCGGTCTGTCCGACGGCGAGGCTGCCGATGATGGTTTCGGCGGTCAGAGGCGCCGACGCGCTGATCGGCTGTCCGAGTCCTTCGGCGATCTCACGCAGCAGTCCCTGCGCCGCGCGATAGCCGGCCTCTCCTTGCGGGTAGCGAATCGCCTGAAGCAACCCGGCCTCGACCGCGAGACGGAGCTCGCGACCCGCCGAGTCCTTGCTGATCTTCTGGTCGCGCGCGTAATCACTGGCCTTGAGCTCGGCTCCCTCGAACGCCTGGGTCAGCGCTTCGGCAAGGCGAATCGCCAGCCCTCGTCGCGTGATGATGCTTTCGATCACCGCGTGGATGCGTCGCGACGCGCCCGCCGGTCCGGGTGCTCCTTCGGACGCTCGCACGGTGGGCAACATGCCGGTGAATCCATTCGACGCCGCGGCCAGCTGGCCGAGCGCGCTGGTGGCGCGGGCCATCGCCGTAGCAGCCTCGAGGGCCTGGCCCACCTGGAAGTCGGGCGGAGCCGTGTAAGCCGCCGGCGCCGGTGGGGGCGGAGGGATCGCGCCTGCCGGTTGCGGTGGAGGGATGTACTGCACGGGCGGTGCGACCGCCGGCGATGCGGCAGGCGGCGGCAGAGCTGCAGGAGAGGCCTCGACCGGCGTCGGCGTCGCGGCTTGCAGGTCGGCGACCGCGGCACGCGCCGCGTCGATGAGCTTGCGCATCTCCTCCTGCATCTCGGGTGTCTGCGCAGGTGCGGCGGTGGCGGCGGGTGCGGGTGCGGGGGCAGCCTGTGCGGCCGCGCGCGCGGCGGGTCGCTCGGAGCTGAACGGCACCACCACGACCTGGCGCACGACGTTCTCGGTCTTGCCCTGCCCTGAGATGAGCGGGTCCTTGACGACGGGCATCATGCTGTCCGACCCGGCAGGCACGAAACGAGACTTCCCGGGGTCGAACAGGTCCTGGTTCACCTGAACGCCGTAGAAGGCGGCTTTGTCGAGCGCGGTCGGCACGTAGCCCGTCGCGTTGTACTCGAGGCGCAGATCCGAGCCCATGCCGAGCAAGAAGATGTCGCGGAGGATCGGGCCGTTGGCGTCGTAACCCACGACCTCCGCGATCTGCGCGATCTTGCGGCGGCCGTCGGGCATACGCGCCTGGTGGACGATCAGGTTCACCGCCGACGCGATCTGGGCGCGGACGGCCTCGAACGGGATGTCGATCGAGGCCATCATCACCATCGTCTCGAGACGAGACAGTGCGTCGCGCGCCGAGTTCGAGTGGATGGTGGACATAGAGCCGTCGTGTCCCGTGTTCATCGCCTGCAGCATGTCGAGGGCCTCAGCGCCGCGGACCTCACCGACGAGGATGCGGTCCGGTCGCATTCGGAGGCTGTTGCGCAGGAGCTGCCGGATGGTGAGCTCGCCCTTGCCCTCGACGTTGGGTGGACGGTGCTCGAGGGCGATGACGTGCGGGTGGTCGATCTGCAGCTCGGCCGCGTCCTCGATCGTGATCACGCGCTGGTTGTGCGGGATGAAGCGCGCGATCACGTTCAGCGAGGTCGTCTTGCCCGAGCCGGTGCCGCCTGAGACCAGGATGTTCATGCGCCCGAGCACAGCCGCCTGCAGGAACTCGCCCATCGCGGGGCTGAGGCTTCCCTCGTGCTTGAGGTCTTCCATGCCCAGCACCGCGTCCTTGAACTTGCGAATCGTCAGCGCGGGCCCATGGATCGCGGCGGGGCGGATGATGGCGTTGACGCGGCTGCCGTCCGGCAGGCGGGCGTCGACCATCGGGTTGAGGCCGTCGATGTGGCGCCCCGTGGTCGCGACCATGCGGCGGATGGTCTCGAGCAGCTGGTTTTCGTCCTCGAAACGGACCTCGGCCTTGGTCAGCACACCGCGGCGCTCGATGAAGACCTCGTCCGGGCCGTTGACCATGATCTCGCTCACGGACCTGTCGTGGAGCAGGCTGTCGAGCGGTCCGTAGCCGACGGCCGCGCGCAGGATGATGTCGGCGAGCGCCGACTTCTCCTGTGGGTTGAGGACGATCCCGTCTTCGAGCAGGAAGCGGTCCAGGTGCGTGCGCACCGCGCGGGAGAACGCGATGGTGTCGCCGGTGGTCAGGCCGACGTCGCGGATCAATGCGAGGCGGTCGCGGAAGTCGTTGGCCAGCTTGTTCAGGTCTCGGCCTTCCTGCGCCGCGGCCTCGATGATGTCCGACCGACGACGCCGCGGCTGCTCGCCCGGCCGCACGGGACTGGCCCAGGAGTCGACGAACTGCATCTCGAGGAGAGAGGCCGGGGCCGCGATCGCGGGGATGACCTTTTGCAGCTCGGGCAGCCTTACCCGAACCGCGATCCCTTCACCGTCCTGCTGCGCGCCCTGGTCGATATAGGCGGCGATCCATTCACCATCGCGAAAACGCAGGATCGCCCGGCGCGCCCCGCCGTTGCTGTCACCTGGGTCTTGCTCGAGGTCGGGATCGTCGACGGATCCGAAGACGATGTATTTGATGTCGCGGCTTGGGACCAGTCGCGGCCGTTCCTGGTCGGCGCTGCTGTAGAGAGGAAAGCCCGCGGCGGTGATGCGGCGCGTGTCCGACTCGCCCGTCTCCAGCCCGCCATCCAGCCGGTGGACCACGACCCTCACCCGCGGCATCTGCTGGCGGGCGTCCGGAGCCGCTGGCGTTTCGAGCATGCTCAAGACAGGAATCGCTCCGGTGGACGGCGGCGATCGAGAACCCACTTCGACCCTGGCATGCGCTTGGCCACGCCTTTCACCTCGGAAGCGCGCGCGGCTACTGCCGCGGGGCTGGAGTAGCTGCCCGGTTCCGCGATGACGATCCCGATGGACACCGAGACCAGCGGCGAGCGGAGCAAATTGCCGTTGCGCTCTTCCGACTCGATCCATCCGCGCTCGCGGTCGTCCGGGTCATAGAGCGCGGGGACTGACTCATCAAAGCGCTTGGTGATCTCAGCCGCGATCGTTTCCGCCAGGCCTGGTTCGGTAAGGATCACGAAATCATCGCCGCCCACGTGACCGGCGAAATGACGATTCGAGTGATTCTCCTCGAGCACCTCGAGGATGATCGTCGCGAGCGTCTTGATCACGTCGTCCCCACGCAGGAATCCATAGTGGTCGTTGTAGCTCTTGAAGGAATCGATGTCTGGATAGAGGACTGCGAACCTCTCGTTCTCGACGAGCCGGCGGCTGATCTCGCGCAGGATGTCGCTGTTGCCGCTCATGCCGGTCAGCGGGCTGAGCCCTCGCGTGGTGGTGGAGCGAGACATCACGGCACGCAGCCGGGCCACGAGCTCCTCGGGGATGAAAGGCTTGGTGACGTAGTCGTCTGCGCCTGACATCAGGTGCTCGACCTTGTCCTTGAGCGAGTCGCGAATCGTGAGAAACACGACGGGGATGAGGCGCGTGCGGAAGTCCTCACGCAGCTGCGCCATGATCTCGTCACCGGTGATGTCGCCCACCATCAAGTCGAGAAGGATGATGTCCGGACGCCACTCCACCGCCGCGTCGTGCGCGGCGTGACCGTTGCTGACCGGGATGCATTCGAATCCGGCGCGCTCGAGCACCCGCTTGACGAGGCGCAGCACCTGCTCGTCGTCGTCGACCACGAGCGCGATGTCGTGGCGCACCAGCGCTGAACGCGGCCGGCCGCCGACCGACCTCGCGATGGTCAGTGGGGTGGCCTCCCAGGCCGCGGCAGCTTCTCGGTCATGGCGATGGCGCGCTCCGCGGCGGCCTTGATCTCATTGACGTCCGCGCGAATGGCCTCGGGGTCATCGAGCTCCTGCCCGATCAACTCGCTGTAGTTGACGATCACCGCGAGCAGGTTGCGGAAGTCGTGGATGAGCACGCGGCTCGGGTCCATCGCTGGTTCATGGTCGCTCATAGTTTTTTCATCAGGCGCCATCGGTTGACCGCTCCTTCGCGCTCGTACCCAAGCTCGTCGAGCAGCGCGCGCGCGATCGCGAGCCCGCGACCTCCCTCGCTCTCATGGCCGGGCATCTCGCGCGAGAGATGCTCATGGACTGGTGCGCCGTGGTCGGTGAGGCTTGCCTGGACGACCCCGTGGTCGAAGCGAAGGCTGTAATCGACGGGCAGCTCGGTGCCGGGCGGCCGTCCGTGGGTCAGCACGTTGCCGCCGATCTCGCCAAGCGCGGTTTCGAACATGAGAAGTGGGCGATCGTCGGCGGAGCGGCCGACCGCCCGGCGGAGCAGGTCGACCGAGTGATGCAGGACGTCGAGGCCTTCTTCAAGGTCGGCAAGCGTCCCGTGGAACTCGAAGACACCATTGGAACTGCTCACGGGCTCAGAAGCCCGTGAGGGCTTCCTCGAGGGTCGCGTAATAGGGAAACACCTGGTCGAGGGTCGTGAGCTCGAGCACGACCCGCACCTGCTGGTTGGGCGCTGCCAGTCGGAGCTCGCCCTGCTTGCCGCGGATCTGCTTCAGGATGCCGATGACCGAGCCCAGGCCCGTGGAGTCGACAAAGCTGACTCCTTCCATGTCGATGACCACCTTCGGCGGACCGTTGTCTGAGAGGTCGCTGAAGGCGTCCTTCAAGGCGGGCGCGCCGGCGACGTCGAGTCTGCCGGTGGGGGCGACGACGGTGACGCCGCCCTCGGTCTGGCGGGTCTGGACTTCGAGGGGCATTACAGCCGGAAGAGCATATGGCAGAAGGAGTCCAGTTGACCCCGTCTAGACTTCGTCGCCGTGACCGAAAAACAGTCACCCGAGCGCCTGCTCATCGTCGAGGACGAAGAGGCCCTCGCGAACGTCATGGCCCGGACTCTCCGCGGCCGCGGCTTCGAGTGCGACATCGCGCTCACGGGCGCCGCGGCCAGGCAGCTGTTCGAGGCCAACGCCTACGCCCTGGCGCTGCTGGACGTGCGGCTGCCCGACGAGTCCGGCTACGGCCTGCTCGAAGAGCTTCGCGAGGCGCAGCCGGACGTGGCGGTCGTGATCATCTCGGGCGTCGACGATCCGGAGCTGGGCAAGGCATCGCTGGAGCACGGGGCCTACGGGTACCAGGTCAAGCCGGTGGGCTTCACCCAGTTGTACCTGATCGTCGTCAACAACCTGCGCCGGCGCTTTCTCGAGATCGAGCACCGGGCCAACATCAGCCGCCTCGAAGGCCTGGTTGCGGAGCGCGCCGAGCAGATGCAGCGGGCGGCCGAGCTCCAGGCCGGGATGCTGCCGCCATCGCCTTTCGCGGGGGACGGGTTCGAGATCGCTGCCCACTTCACCGCCTCGCGTGAGATCAGCGGTGATTTCTACGACTGGTACGGCAACGGAAAGGGTCTGATCGCGGTGTCCCTGGGTGACGTCATGGGGAAGGGTCTGATCGCCTCGTTGATGATGGCCACGGCGCGCGCGGCGCTCCGGGGTGTGGCCGGCATCGAGCCTCTCGACCAGGGCGTCAAGCAGGCGGAGTCGGTGATGTCGACGGCGCTCGAGGTCAACGATGCATACGTCACCCTTTTCCACTGCACATTCGACCCACGGTCAGGCAGCCTCGCTTACGTGGATGCGGGACACGGCCACGCGCGGGTGTTGCGCGGTGCGACCGGGCAGGAGCTGCTGCCTGCACGAAGCGCGCCGATCGGGATGTTTCCGGACACGCAGTTCGTCTCGGGACGCGTCGTCCTCGAACCGGGTGATTCCCTGGTCGTGTTTTCGGACGGCCTGCTCGACCTGCACCCGGACCTCGCTACCAAGGGCGTGCCGCTCCCCGGCGAGGTTCGGCGTGCCGCCGGCGCCCAGCACATGGTCGAGGCCCTGGCCCGAGGGGCGAGGGACCGGCCCTTGAGCGACGACGTGACCGTGCTGGCCCTTCGTCGCCTCTGACGAATCCGCGCTTGCGCGGGCGGTCGGCAACCTACATTTCATTGCCGCAGAAACGGTTTTCTTAAGGTGGCTGCACCGCCAAAGGTCGCCACTACACTGTGGGGCCTGCGCACCTTCCGATCCGCCAGGGGGGGCGAGGCCGGGGTAATGCCAGAGAGGGGTCAAGCTTCTGCCTTGTGGCCTCGGAGCCTGGTCCAACGAGCCACGCCCTTTGCTGCGATCGCGGCCATCTTTGCGGTCCAGGCGCTGGCCAACGCGCAGCCCGTGCAGGCGTTTCCGCTGTATCTAACGGTCGTCCTCCTGGTCGCCCTCCAGCAGGACCGCGATGAGTCGCTCGCGGTGGCGGGCGCTGCGGCCGTCGCGGTTCTCGTCACTCCATTTGCCACGCGCGTCGCAACTGACATCGCCGCGGCCGTCTTGCTGGCCGCTGTCCTGGTCGGCGTCGCGTGGACCGTGGGCTCTCTCAGCCGTCGCTCTCGCGAGACGGCGACAGGGACCCAGCACAAGCTCGAGCAGCTCACGGCTGCGGAGCAAAAGCTCCAGGCGACCTTTGACACCGCGGAGGTCGGCATCGGTGTAGCCGACGCCGACGGCCGCTTCCTCCAGGTCAACTCATCGCTCGCGGCGATGCTCGGCCGCAGCCGGGAAGAGCTCCTCCACACTGGCGTCGTCGAGCTGACCGCTCCCCACGACCGCCAGGTCGTTGTCGACGCGCTGGGGCTCTTGCGCAAGCAAGACGTCGTGCGTTGGGACGGCCAGGTCACCCAGGTAGGTGAGGACGGAACGGAGGTAGCAGTGGATCTGTTCATGGCCCGCCTGCCAGGAACCATGGAGCCGATGCTCGTCATCCAGGCAAGCGACGCCACCTCCCACCGCCGCACCGACGCCCTGCGTGACTGCGCAGCAGCGGTGCGCGAAGTGCTCGTCAGCTCTTCCGGGCTGAAGCAGGCCATGCCCGAGCTGCTCGACGCGTTCCGCGTCTACCTCGGCTGGGATGGCTCGCGGTACTGGTCGAGTCGATCCGAGGCGGTCACTGAGGGCAAGGAGCTCGTCGCCCGGGTGTGGCAGGCGGGGGTGCTGGCGGCTGAAAGCCATCAGGAGCAATCCGCAGTGGCGTTCCCCGTGATCGAGGCCGGCGAAGTCGTCGGAGTTGTCGAGCTCACCGCGTTCCGCTCGAAGCGCCTGGGCGACGACGAGGTCTCGATGCTTTCCAAGGCGGGACTGGAGATCGGCCAGTTCATCCGCCGGTCGGCGATCGCAAATGCGCTCACCCGCAGCGAGGCCGACCATCGCGCGATCTTCGAGCGCTCGCCGATCGGCATCGCGCGCATCGCCGGCGGCGGCGAGCTGCTCGAGGCCAACCCGGCTTTGCTGCAGATGCTTGCGCATGACGAAGAAACGATGCGCACCTCCGCGTGGCCGGAGATCATGCGCAGCTACGACCAGGCGGCGGCTCGGCTCGGCAGGGCGAGCTTTCTCGCCGGCATCACCGAAGGCGGCAACGTCCAGGTGCGAGTGGCCACAGGCGCAGGCAACTGGCTATGGCTGCAGCTGACCGCGACTTCGATCCCAGATACCAGCGGCCGGCCCGAGCACGTCCTTTTGATGGTCGAAGACGTCACCGCCGTGCGCGAGACGTCGGACAAGCTGGCCGAGGCCATCGAGGCTCAGCGCGAGGCCATCGCCAACCTTGAAAAGCTCGACAAGACAAAGAGCGAGTTCCTGAGCATTGTCAGCCACGAGTTCCGAACCGCGCTGACGGGCGTCCAGGGCTTCAGCGAGCTGATCCGCGACGGCGGTCTCGAGCCTGACGAGGTCCGAGCCTACGGCGGCTACATCTTCAACGACGCCGACCGGGTCAATCGCCTCATCGGCGACATGCTCGACCTCGACCGCATGGAGTCGGGTCGCATGACCATGCGCACCGCCGAGGTCGACATCAACGACATCCTGATGGAGGCCATCGCGCGCGCCACCACCTCCTCGGTGAACGTGGAGTTCAAGTCCGACCTCGACCCGCGCCTGCCGATCGTAGCGGGCGACCGGGACCGACTGATCCAGGTTGTCAGCAACCTGGTCAACAACGCCGTCAAGTACTCACCGGAAGGCGGCACCGTGACCATGGCGAGCCGCGTCGAGGGGAAGTTCGCGCTGGTCAGCGTCACCGACACCGGGGTCGGCATCCCGCCCGATGAGATCTCCCACGTTTTCGAGCGGTTCAGGCGAGTGCGCAGTGGCGCCGCGCAATCGATTCCCGGGACTGGCCTCGGCCTCACGATCGTTAGGCAGATCGTGGAGATGCATGGGGGCAAGATCTGGGTGGAAAGCGCCGTCGGTCACGGCTCGTCATTCCACTTCACCATCCCCCTGGCGCCGGAGGGCGTCGCCGCGCTGCAGCTCCGCCATGGCTGAGTCGCCGAACGGCACTCCTAAATTCAATGTGCTGGTCGCGGACGACAACGAAGTTGCACAGCGACTTTGCAAGCGCGTGCTCGAGAAGGCGGGTTACGGCGTGCTGATCGCGGCCGACGGTCTGCAGGCGGTCGACATCGCGCTGCACCAGCGGCCGGCGATGATCCTGATGGACGTCGCGATGCCCGGAATCGACGGACTCGAGGCGATGCGCAGGATCAAGACCGAGATTCCGTCGATGCCCATCGTGATCGCCAGCGCGCATTCGATGGCAAGCGACCGTGAGCGGTTTCTCGCCGCGGGCGCCGACAACGTGCTGAGCAAGCCCTTCCGCCTCGCGGACCTGATCTCCATGGTCGAGCAGCTGGCGCACGTGTCATGAAAGACCTGACCGGCACCCGACTCGCGCAATACGAGATCGTCGAGCGCCTCGGCGGCGGCGGCATGGCGGTCGTATATCGTGCGGTGCAGCAGCCGCTCGGCCGCGAGGTGGCGCTCAAGGCGCTGTCGTCGGAGCTGTTCCAGGACGACGGATTCGTCAAGCGCTTCGAGACCGAGGCGAAGACGCTCGCCAAGCTCGATCACCCCAACATCCTGCCGATCTATGACTTCGAGGTCATCGACGGCAATGCGTTCCTGACGATGCCTCTGATCCGCGGCGGCACGCTGCGCGACATCCTCAACCGCGGGCCAATGGACCCGCTGACCGCCTGGCGCTACCTGCGAGAGATCGGCGACGGGCTGCAGCACGCCCATGACGCGGGCATCGTGCACCGCGACCTGAAGCCGACGAACGTCCTGATCCACCAGGACGGTCGCGCAATGCTTGCCGACTTCGGTCTCGCGCGTGGGGCGGGACAGCCCACGCACCTCACGACGATCGGACTCGCGATCGGCACGCCCGGCTACATGGCGCCGGAGCAGGTCATGGGTCGCGACGTCGACCGCCGCGCCGACATCTACTCGCTCGGGGTCCTGACCTTCGAGATGCTCACGGGGCGCCTGCCGTACGTCGGCTCCAACCGTATGGAGGTCGCATACGCGACGGTCAACTCGCCGATCCCATCGGCGGTGAAGATCAACCCGAAGTTGCCCGACGAGCTCGACACGCTGCTGGCGAAAGTCCTTGCCAAGGAGCCGGGCGACCGGCCGCAGACCGTGAAAGACGTGCTGGCGCAGATGGCGAAGCTGCCGCAGCGACGAACGTCACCGGCAGCCGCGGCGGTTGCTGCCGCCGTTCCCGCCGCAGCCGCCGGAGCCGTCGCGGTCTTTCCCCGCCCGGCCGTGGGCTCGAGCGGTCCTGACACGACTTCGATGAGAGCGATGCCGTCCTCACCGCCCGCCCCGCCACCCGCGGGTCTCCACGGATCGCCCCCGCCGACGCCGACGTCGGCGGCCGGCTCGACGATCCGCACCCTCGAGCTGATGGGCGTGCGGCCGGCGCGCGGACGCGGCCGGTTCATCCTGAACTCGTACTTCAGCAATATGGTTCACGTGGCACGCGACGTGACCGGCGACCGCTGGCCCGAAGTCGCGTACGCGGCCGGGCTGGTGCAGTACATCGAGCAGGACGCTCCGCACGACGACCAGCTCTCGTCACCGGTCGAATCGTTGAGCCGGCTCAACGAGGCGTTCGAAACCATCTACGGCCCCGAGTCCGAAGACATGATCCGCGCGTGGGCCCGGCGTGCGACCGAGCGGTGGCTGGCGGAGGGCCGGCACGGCCTCGGCGGTGCGCGTCGGTTCGTTCCCGGACGGCAGCGCAAGCTCGCGAACGTCGTGAAGAACTTCAGCGACGCGATGGACAACGTCCGCGGGGAGCACACCCACGCGTGGCTGCAGGTCGACGAGCACCAGTTCTGGCTCGTCAACTTCTCGAACATGTTCGCGCTGGGCAGGATCAAGACGGTGAAGTCGTGCCACATATGGACGGCGACCATAGAGACGATCCTGCGCTGGGCCGGCCTGGCCAACGACTGGTACGTGGAGGAGGTCGAGTGCGGCTGCGTCACCGGCACCTTCGACTGCGCGTTCGCCATCCGCGCGTCGGAGACGAACTGAGGATGACCTGGCAGCCGAGCTTGTAACCCGGAGCGAGTTCTGGAACCGCGTCGAGCGCGGTGACGCCCGTCAACTCTTGGTCGTCGTCTTCGAGTCGTGGAAACGGATCGGCGACAGATGGGGCGAAGAACCCACCGACATAGCAGACAAGCTTTTCACTGACATCTGTCGGTTTGCGGTTGAGGACGCCGACGTGGAGGCGCGCCTGGCGGTGAAGGTATTTGCTGCGTATTGGAGGACGCCTGGCAGGGACCGCTCTGCGAAAGCGGTGTTCCAACGGTGGTTTCCCATGGGCATCAAGACCCCGGAATACGACCTCCCATTGGAGGCCGCGTGGTTTGGGTTTGAGGTGTCACCCGGAGAAACGTCGCGCGAAGTGTTCGACCGCGTTGTTGCCGACGTAGGCGAGGACGCGTTCTATCGAGGTTGGGACGGACAGGTCGGCTGAGGGCTCAGGCTGAAACGTCGGTTAGTCCGGACTATCGCGGGTTTTCCAGCGCCAGATGTTCGGTTAGTCCGGACTATCCGGGGGGTGCAGTGCTATAAGAAATTAGGGAAGGCCCTCTACCGGGGGCAGAGGACCTTCAGAAAGGAGGGAGGGCTAGCTCGTCATTCAGATGTTACTGCCGGTCGAAAACGAGCGCGTATCGACCTTTCGCCTCTAGAGTCAGGGTCGTGGCGCGGTTCGCGATCGACGTGACCGCCTGCTGGCGGCCGCAGCGGGTGGGGATGCTGACCGTCGCGATCGAGCTCACGCGCGCACTGGTCCAGGCGAGCCCACGCGACCGATTTGTGCTGCTGTGCAGCCGCGAACGACCCGCCGGACTCGAAGCCCTCGACTGCGAAGCGTTCTTTGCTCCGTCTCGACACGAGCTCGTCCTGAAAGGCGGGTGGCTGTCGCAGATCGAACCGCAGCTCGAGTGCGACGCCATCCTCTATCCATACTGGCCGAGCCCGCCCTTTCGCCGCGCGGGCGCGCCGCCCGCGGTGGTCTTCGTCCACGACCTGGCTTTCCGCCTGCGCGCGGCCGAGGTGCCGTGGCAGCAGCGGCTGTATTTCCGCGCGGTCCTGCCTCGCGCGCTGCGGCACTCCGCCGCCGTCCTGGTGCCCTCGGCGACGACGCGCCGCGACTTGCTGAAGCTCTACCCGGTTCCAGGCCTGGAGCGGAGGGTCGAGGTCATCCCCGAGGGCCTTCCGCAACAAGTCGCACCCGGCGCGCTGCCCGATGGGGTCGAGCCCGGATTCCTGCTCGCGGTCGGCACGGTCGAGCCGCGCAAGAACTATCCAAGACTGCTCGAGGCATACCGCAATCTGCGCGGCCGCTCCGCCGTGCCCCAGCTCGTGATCGCGGGAAGACCCGGGTGGGCCTACGGCGACACCCTGGTTCGCATCCAGTCCGAACCCGGCGTGCGCTACCTCGGCCACGTTGACGAGCCGACCCTCGCGTCGCTCTATCAAGCCGCGTCGGTTCTCGTGTTTCCGAGCCTTTACGAAGGTTTTGGCCTTCCGCTGCTGGAAGCGATGGCGCGCGGCATCCCGGCGGTGATCGGTGATGCCGGCGCGCTGCCGGAGCTCGCGGACGGCGCCGCGCTGGCGGTGAACGCCGAGGATCCCGCCGAGATTGCCGGCGCGCTCGAGCGCCTGCTCGCCGACGAATCGCTGCGCGGCAAGCTCGGCGCGGAAGGCCGGCGCCGCGCGCGCGGTTACACATGGGAAGACGCCGCTCAGCGCACGCTGGACGTTCTAAATCGCGTCACTAAAAAACCAGAGAAGAGGGCTGCCTAGTTGAGCGATCGGGTCTCAGTTCGCGTCATCGCCGACCGGAACGTCGCGCTCGATCCGCGCAGGTTCGAGGTGGCCCGCGAGGGCGAGGTCGTCCTTGCCGCGACCGATCGTGCGCTCGTCGAGGTCGATGCCCGCGAGCTTCGCGAGTTCGTCCGCCGGGGCGGGGGCCTGGTGCTGCTCGGCGGCACGCTGGCGGCGTGGAGCGGATCGGCTGCGATTCGGGAGATTGCCGGATGGGTCCCAGGTGGTCGCGGGCCCCGAACGGAGCTGGTGCTTCGGCCCGACCCCGAGCACCCGATCACGCAGCGTTTCGGAACGGACTGGAAGGTGACCGACGAGATCTTCCTGTCGGAGGGACCGCCGAGCGACGCCTCGGTCCTGGTGCGAACCAGCTGGCGCTATACCGAGCAGGTCGTCGCCTATGAGCGTCGCTTCGGCGACGGCCGTGTCATCTACATCGGTCTGAGCGATGCGCCGGCATTGCTGTCTCGCGCTCTGCTTTTCGCGGCGGGCTACCAACCCGCCCTTTCGCTGGGCGTGGGATTGCTGGGATACGGCGCCATCGGTAGGGACCACGCCACATCGATCGTCGCCACCTCGGGCCTGCGCCTCGCCGCCGTTTGCGACCTGTCCGCCGCGCGGCGCGAAGCGGCCGCGAGCGATTGGTCGGTGCGCACACACCCGCGCGCCGCCGACATGCTGGCCGATCCCGACGTCGCACTGGTGGTGGTGGGCACGCCTCCGAGCGCTCACACCGAGCCCGTGCTGAGCGCGCTCGAGGCGGGCAAGCACGTGGTGTGCGAGAAGCCCTTCGCG
>DASYZS010000037.1:0-5227 GCA_035945895.1 Candidatus Dormiibacterota bacterium
CACCTCGGTCACGTCGTGCGCGGCCATCGATTCGGACAGCGACGTGAAACCGCGGATGTCGACGAACATCACCGTGATGGGGCGGCGCTGGCCGCCACGCAGGATGTCATCCACGCCGCGCCGTGACTTCGCAAGCTCGGCCACGATCTCGGGCTTGAGGTAGTGACCGAAAAGCGCAGTCACCTTCCGCTTCTCGCGGTCTTCGTACAGGAAGCGATAGGCCGTGAGTCCCGTGTAGGTGAGCGCGATGGCGAGCCACGGATGGAACAGGTCGGGGATCCAATTGTTGAAGACCGAGAGCGCCGACATCGCGACAGTGAAAAGCACGAGGGCCCCGACCGTTCCCGCAAGGCCCCAGAGCACGGAGACGCGGGCGACGCCGATGGCGGTCGCCAGCGCGAGCAGCAGCATGATCACGAAGAGAGCAGCCGGGGCTTCGGGCACCAGGAACCTGGGCTGAGCAGGTGGCGGCAGGAACATGTTGAGGACGTTGGCATGCACCTCCACTCCGGGCATCGGCACTCCGTTGCCGCCGGGTGTCAGGACCTCGTCGTGGACCCCCGTTAGGTTGTAGGCGCCGATCAGCACGATCTTGTCTTTGACCTTGTCGGTCGAGAACGAGCCGTCGTAGACCTGGCCGAACGAGACGTACTGATTCGCGTTCTTGAAGCCTTGCGGTCCGACGGCGTAGTTGATGACGGTTGCGTCGTTGCTGTCCATGTACAGCGGTTGCTGCCAGGCTGAGCCGAAGCTCGCGCTGTTGCCCGAGCGGGTCAGGTTCGGCCCGGAGGCGAAATCGGCGCCGAGCTGCTGCAGCCGGTAGGCCTGAAAACCGATCGGATTGATCTCAGGCGTGCTGCAAACCTTCGGGTAGCAAAGGGGCTGGACGAACATCGGGATCCGCCGGACAACTCCATCCGAGTCGGTGACGATGTCACTCGAGGCGAGGAGCACGTTCGGGTACGGGTGCTGGCACTGGCCTGTCGCATCGGCGCACCAGAACTCCCGCAGGGGCACCTGGTCCAGCCCCGCGGCACCCTGCTCGTTCGAGTAGGCAAGGATGACGGGGACCTTGCTGGTCTTCAGGGCGTCGGCGAAGTCGGCATCGGTGCCCGTGTCTCGCCGATCGGGAAAGCTGACGTCAAAGGCGACGACGGCCGCACCCGCTGCCTCGAGGTTGCGAAGGGCGAGGGCGTAAACGTTGCGCGGCACCGGGAACTGCCCGATCTGGTTGACACTGGCGTCGTCGATCCCGACCACGACGATGCCGGGGTTCGGTGCCGTGGTGCTGAACAGGCGGTCTTCGGGATGGACGGCGACGTTGACGTAGCAGTTGTAAGCGCGGTCGTCGCACGGCACCTGCTGCGTATACAGGGCGAACATCAGAAGCGAGATCACAACCGCGATCACGACCGCGACAGCGGTGCGGTACGTGTACCAATAACGGATGTTGCGGCCCAAGGGCGCCGCGATGATAAACCCCGTGGCTGTGCTGTGCGGCATCGCCGGCTGGGCGGACAAGTCGCTGATCGACTCCAAGCTCTTCTACCCGCTTGCGGTCAAGACGTCGATCGAGCGCCTGGCGTTCTACGCGACCCAGTTTCCCCTGGTGGAGGTGGATTCGACCTACTACGGGATCCCCAAGCCCGAGACTGTGGAGACCTGGGCGGCCCAGACCCCGGCGCAATTCGCCTTCGACGTCAAATCGTTCTCCCTCTTCACCAACCATCCGACCCGGCCGCTCTCGCTGCCGCCGGACATCCGCGAAGGCCTCCCCGCCAACCTGCGCGAGAAGCGAAACCTCTACCTGGAGCATCTGCCGGACGACGTCGTCGACGAGTGCTGGGACCGCTTTCGGTCGGCGCTCGAGCCGTTGCGGACAGCCGGCAAGCTAGCCGCCGTCTTTTTCCAGTTCCCGCCCTGGTTCCTTCCGTCGTCTCGCTCCCTGGCCTACGTCGAGCAGTGCCAGGAGCGGATGTACGGGTTCCAGGTGGCGGTGGAGTTTCGGCGTCCGGAATGGCTCGACGCGCGTCATCGCGACGGCACGCTGGCGTTCCTGAGCTCGCGGGACATTCCATATGTCGCGGTGGACGTTCCCGAAGGGCACGCGACCAGCATGCCTCCAGCCTTTGAGGTCACCTCCGACAAGCTCGCAGTCGTCCGCTTTCACGGCCGCAATCACCAGACATGGGACCTGAAAGGCGTGCCTCCCAACGTCCGCTTTCGCTACGACTACTCGGACGATGAGCTGTCGGAGTGGGTGCCACGAATCAAGGAGATGGAGCGCTCCGCGAGCCGCGTCCACGCGCTGATGAACAACAACTACTCGAACTACTCGGTGAAGAACGCGCAGCAGCTCGAGCGTCTGCTCGAGGCCTGGCACAGGTGATCAGCTCTGAAGGTCGCGGCGCCGAGCTTCGCCGATCACGTGGTCGCCGAGACCGCCGAAGACAGGCTCGGCCAGTTGAAAGATGCGCATGGGCGCCACCATGGCATCGCGTCGTGGAAACCGCGCGGTCCTGACGATGACATTGGCGATCCACGCCGCGGAGTAGGTCAAGAGCCCGATAGGCGGCTTGCGACCGGCGAAGAACTCAGTGTCTTTGGTGACGCCGGGATAAACGACGCAGACCTTGACGCCCGTGCCCGACAGCTCGCCTCGAAGCGCGTGAGAAAAACCGACGACCGCATGCTTGGTCGCGCCGTACACCGCGGAGTAAGGCGATGGCCGGAACCCCGCGACCGAGGCGACGTTGACGATCACGCCGCGCCGGCGTTCGAGCATCCACGGCAGGGCCGCCTGGGTCGTGTTGATTGTGCCTTTGAGGTTGGTCGCGATCAGCTCGTCGATCTTTTCCTCTGGCATCTCCTGCGCGCGCCCAGACCAGCCTGTGCCGGCGTTGTTGACCAGCACGTCGAGGCGCTCGTGGTCGCGCAGGGTCGCCGCGATGAAGGCGCGCGCGGAACCGCGCTGGCCGACGTCGAGCAGGCGAACGCCCACTTCGGGCGAGCCTGCGGCACGACATCTTTGCGCCACCGCCTTGAGGCGATCAAGGCGACGTGCACCAAGCTCCAGCCGCGCTCCTTGGCGCGCGACTGCGACCGCGGCCGCCTCGCCGATGCCGCTCGAGGCTCCGGTGATGGCGACGACCGCGCCCTTCAACCGCACGCGGCTAATGTAGGTGCCACATGAAGGCGCTGACTTTTCAGGGCGAAGGCGACGTCAAGGTCATCGACGTGCCGAAACCCGCGATAACGGGCTCCCGCGACGCGCTGGTCGAGGTCACCCTGGGGGCGGTATGCGGGTCTGACCTCCACATCCTCCACGGCCACACGCCGATGAACGTCGGCGCGGTGCTGGGACACGAGTTCGTCGGGGTGGTCGAGGACGTCGGCCCCGAGGTGCGGCGCTTCAAGCCAGGCGACCGCGTGGTGTCCAGCTTCTTCACCTCGTGCGGTCATTGCGCTCTATGTCGCAAAGGCTGGTTCAACCAGTGCGTCGAGAAGGGCACATTCGGCCATGGCGAGTACTTCGGCGGCTTGGGCGGCGGCCAGGCAGAGTTCGTCGTCGTCCCCAATGCCGACAACACGATGGAGCCTATCCCTGCCGCCATGGACGATGAGCAGGCGATCTTCGTCGGCGACATCCTCGCGACAGGTTTCTTCGCCGCGGAGCGCGCGGAGATCCAGCCGGGCGACGTCACCGCCGTGATTGGCGCCGGACCGGTGGGCCTCATGGCGACGATGTGCGCGCAGCTCTTCGGACCGTCCCGCGTCTTCGTGATCGACATGGTCGACTCGCGTTTGGAGGTCGCGCAGGAGCTGGGCGGCATCCCGATCAACACCAAGCAGGCGCACCCGGTGCAGGCAATCGAGTCGGCCACGGACGGGGTCGGCGCCGACTCGAGCATCGAATGCGTCGGCCTGCTTCCTGCGGTCGACACCGCGATTCACGTCGTGCGCGGTGGGGGAACCATATCCATGGTCGGCGTCCCGAGCGCGGTCAACGGCGATTTCCCTTTCATGCGGATGTGGCTCAAGTCCCTGACCTTCCGGGCGGGATGGTGCAACGTCCAGAAATACATGCGGCCTCTGCTCGACCTGATCGCGGCAGGGCGGCTGCACCCGGAAAAGATCATCAGCCACCGCATGAAGCTCGACGAGGCTGAAGAGGCTTACCGAATCTTTGACGCGCGCGAAGCTACGAAGATCGTCCTGACGCCATAGTGAGCTCCACCACCCCGCGTTAGTCCGGACTATCGCGCATTCTCGACGCCCAACTTTTGCGTTAGTCCGGACTATCGCGCATTGGCAGTCGCGTCGAGCGCGAGAAGGTAGCCCTTCGCTCGCTCGGTCAGCGGGTAGCGGTTTTCGAGCTCGTGGAACTCCGCGCCATGGTCGCTGTGCACGAGGTGCGCGAGCTCGTGCACGATGAGGTAGTCCAGCACCCAGTCCGGCAGCTCAGCCGCGCGGCGCGCGATGCGAATGGCGCCATCCGTGAAGGTGCAGCTGCCCCACTGGTGATCCATCTCCGCGAAACCGATCGAGCTCCAGCTGACGCGACCGCCGAAATGTCGCCGGTTCAGGACCTGCGCGCGCTGCTGCAGCCTTTCGTCGGTGGGCCTGCGCCGCGCCGCGCGTCGCTCGAGCCGGCGGCTCATGACATCGGCCCAATGCTCGCGCTCGGCAACCGGCATCGTGGCGGGGACCATCAGTTCGAGCACACCGGAGCGCAGCCTGGCGGCGACTGTGCGGCGGCGTCTGCGGGACGTGATGATGCGAACGGGGGGCACTACGGTGACCGAATTGTAGGATTGCCGGGCTAAAAGCCTTGCCCAGAAGCATCGTCCTCGGCAACGGAAACATCCTCATCGGCTTCGATGCCACGTACACCGTGCGCGACATCTTCTTCCCACGCGTCGGCGATGCCAATCAGACCATGGGCAACGAATGTCGCACGGGATTCTTCATCGACGGAAGGTTCGCCTGGTTGGACGACGGCGCGTGGCAGCGTCAGTTCGGCTACGCCGAGGATTCGCTTGTCGGCGACGTCCGGATGACCCATCCAGGACTCGGCATCTCGGTGCAGTTCGAGGACTTCGTGGACCTCGCCCGCAACTGGTTCATTCGCAACATCGAGATCACCTCAGCGAGCGGATTCGGGGTCGGTCGCGTCTTCTTTCACTACGACTGGTACATCGAGGGATCCGACATCGGCAACACGGTC
>DASYZS010000038.1:0-5971 GCA_035945895.1 Candidatus Dormiibacterota bacterium
ACGACGATCTTGCGATAAAGAGGGCTCCGATAGCCCCTTTAGCCGCTTCTTGGTGGGCCGGTCGGAGGCAAGCTCAGGTGTTGGCGGCTGAGCACCAACGACATAGCACGGTTCGGTCGTTGAAGGTGCTACAAATCCGAAGCCCAAGCCTCAACATGGCCCGCCGATGAACGCGATGTTCGGCCCAGACGGTCACCCCGCCACATTCAACGGTGAGGCCTGGGTTTCAAGTGACGGCAAGTATTGGTGGAATGGTGCCGCGTGGCAGCCGCTGGGCCGCAGGCGAGGTCCCAACTTGTTCGTGGTCGGCATGGCCCTCCTGATAGCTGCGGCGGTCGGCCTGGTCGTAACCGGGGTTATTCGCCCTGGCGCAGGGGCACCGAGTCCTACTCCGGTGGTCATGGGGGTGACCAATCCGAAGATTGATTCGTCAACCCAGATCGAATTCGATTACGCCAGGACCAACAACTGCACAGAATTGGACTTCCAGATCGTGTTCTATGACAGGGCGGGTCGTTCGGTCGCACAGGTGCAAACGTCGTTCATCAACGACGTGACAGGTGGGGTGACGCACCATTACGTCTTCAAGGCCGCGCAGGGATTGCCTCAAGGCACCATCCCGTCTAGCGCTGTGCGATTCGTCGCAACTCCGTCTTGCGGTGGCCTCTGACAAGTGCCCGGGCGGCCCACTCTACTTGACGTCAGAAACACGGTCTTAAGGCAGCTGGAGCTTGGGAACTCGTACGTCTGACGGGGTCGCGCGCGTCTTTATCAACGTGATCGCCGCCGAGCAGGACCTGCCTGGGCGTACAACGACGCCGGTGGCACGCTCGGCCCGTCGCGGTCTAGGGCAAGATTTGTAGTCCTCTGCGCATGGCAGTCATCACTGCCTGAGTGCGGTTACACGCCTCAAGCTTTCCAAAGATATTGGACAGGTGGTTACGCACTGTTTTTTCACTTAGGCTCAGTCGCCCAGCGATCTGCTTGTTGGACAATCCTCGCGCGACCTGGACCAAGACATCAATCTCACGATCGGTCAGTCGGGGTCCCTCTTGCTCGCAGCCGGCCCTCCATTTCACCGAAGGCGCCAAGGTTCCGGTGAGGGTCTCCGCAGGCATCGCACCCGATGCCGCAGGGGCAAAGTGCTGAATCCCTGATTCTTCCCACCTCTGCAGGCCCACGAGACCAGCTGGCGTCTCAGTCTTCAGCAGAGGCAGCGCCCGCAGCGGGGGCGCGATTTGGTGCTGGAGTACCTTGCCGCCCCGGGCCGGTAGTGATCTGCGACTGTCCTCACTGCTATTTCCCTTGGCGTTACGAGTCTTGGTCAACATCGCCGCACCTCAGCTCCATCAAGTCGGTCTGCCGACCGCCGACCGGAGATTCGCGGTTCGGGTTCAAAGTCAGTTCAATCGACGCTCAAGGCAATGGACCGGACCGGCGCCGCTTCGGAATCCCGAGCGGCGTCCTAGCCCGAGTCTGTCTATCGACTTACTCGACTTCTCGTGCGCAAAGCCAGGTCAGGCGTGAGTGCGACCGCGAACGGATGCTCGTGCAGCGACGCCAGTGGCAAACCGCGCTGTCCGGCGGCATTTGGCGGCACGCGGCGAATTCGGGCTCGCCATTTGTGAGCGAGCGTGGCGGATCTGTCAACCGCAAGGTTCAGGGTTCGAATCCCTGTCCCGGAGCCAATTTCGAATTCAAAACGCCCGTCGCACCAGCGGCTGCATTTCTTAGGTCGGTTGCTAGCGATTAGAGACGATTACCAGGAGCGACCGCGCGCCGCCTACGCGTGGCCCATTTAGCCCAGTACGGTACTCACCCCTTGGGTCGACCTCGCCGACCGCATCGGTTATTTCGGGGATCGTGTCTCCCGCATCCGCCTTGTATGACTCCCGTTGATCGCAAGCGGTGACCAGGGATATCAGAGGGCTCAGATTCGCCTACGCGTTCACGCGAGGCTGCGCAGGTTCGGGTCACTCCAAAGCTCCGCGTCAAACTTGAACCTGCCTTGGGGCGCGCCTTGACATCATGGTTGCCCCTAATAACATTCCGTAGATCGGGCCGCGATCGCTGGGGAGCCGAGTGTGCAGCCCTTGGGATGGTCGCATGCCATCGGGAGGGGAACGAGCGTGGCGACAATTCGCATCCTGGCGATCGACGGTGGTGGAATTCGTGGCTTGATTCCGGCGGTGGTTCTCGAGAGCGTCGAGTCCAAAACCAGCCGGCAGGTCTACGAGCTGTTCGATGTGATCGCGGGAACCTCGACTGGGGGAATTCTTGCCGCCGGCCTCGCGATTGGCTTGCCTGCCACCGACTTGGTGGCGCTATATCGCGACAACGGAAAGAACATCTTCAATTCCAACATCCTGCGCAAGATCGCCTGTTTTGTGCTTGGGCCTGAGTATGCCTCCCGGAACCTGGAAGCCAGTCTTCAAGAGAAGCTTGGTGATGCGAGGCTGGCCGATGCCAAGACTGGCTTGATTATCACTTCGTTCGACATGCGTCGCGGGGAAGCATGGTTCTTCCGCCGACAAGATGCCAAGGACAATCCGAATGACCTCGCGAGGAATTGTTTGTTGCGCGAAATCGCCCGTGCAACATCGGCCGCCCCGACTTACTTCGCTCCGACGCAGCTGACGGCGTCGCTCCGCCCGGACGCAGTTCTCGTCGACGGAGGAGTGTTCGCTAACAACCCGGCAATGTGCGCGCTGGTGGACGAGCGTGAGGGTGCCAGTGGCAAGATCGGCGACGTATTGATGCTGTCGCTTGGCACTGGTTCGGTGCCACATCCCGTCACGTTCTCGAGCACGCAATGGTGGGGCAAGATTCGCTGGGCACAGCCAGCGATCGGCGCCCTATTGGACGGTCAGGCTGACACCGTCGAGTTTCAGCTCGGGCACCTACTCAGTGAAAACCGCTACCTGCGCCTGCAGACTTCGCTTTCGCTCGCGAATGAGGCCATGGACAACGCAAGCAGTGACAACATCCGAGCTTTGATCAAGGCGGCCAACGACATGTTGGCGGAGAAAGACAAGGATCTGACCGACTTCTGTCAACGAGTGCTCTCCGGACCGGAAACGCAAGCCCGGCCCGTTACGGCCAAGTAGGGCAGCAGTGCTGCTTCTTCTTGGCGCGAGCCGCTTCCAGGAGGTTAGGTAGCGGGGTGAGTGAGCGGTGCGACGCTGGAGCGTACTCACTCGCGTATTCTTATCGACTGCTGACTGTGATGATCGTAGTCGGCCTGGCGCCTATTCGGCCGGTGTGGTACGTGCTTTGCTCGAGCGTTCGGTGAGCTCTAACCTCACTCAGCCACAACTTCCCGACTCCAACGCGCAAGCATCCAGTCGCGTTGGTCGAGGCAGGAAGTGGTTAGGGGCCTACTCCGCTGGGCTGGTAGCTGTTGGCGTCATCAGCCCAATCCTGACAGCCGTGACGACCATCGTCGCGCTATTCAGTCCACTCGCGCTGCCTGTCTTTACCGGCTCGAGCGTAGTCTACGGTTTCATTTCCGGAGTGCTCTTGTGGCTGCTTGCTGCCACTTTTTGCGCGCCGTTGGCTTACCCCGCCGCAGCCAACCGCGCTTCGTACGCGGACTTGTCGAGTCGAGTCCAGCCGATGCGGCTCAAGATTCTGCGCTGGCGCAGGGAGTCAGCACAGGGCGCCGAGGCCCGCCCTATGGAGGCAATTGCAGAGGCGGAGCTGCAACTGCAGGGACTGGACATCATGCTCGAGAGGCCTGGCTTGGCTTGGGTTGCTGGGGACGGCTACATCGCTGCGTGGGGTCGAGCACACCGAGCAGAAGAAGCCTTGATCGGCGCGGCACTACGCGGCGAGGTCCACGAAGAGGTCGAGCACGATCGCGTGAGGCTCAACGGAGCAGTCATTCCGCAACGCGACGAACTACTCGGGTTCTTAAGCGAAGCCGAGCGTCAGCTAGATGCGCTCTGGTTCGGTTCGCGGCACCTTAGCCGGGCGCGCGCGAAATCGAAAGAAGTCCGAAACGCAATCAACACCTTCCGAGATGGCGGTTTCAACGGGCTATTGCGACTGCGGAACCAGACGATGATTTTGCTCTTTCTGACGGCCGAAAACGTCTACGCGCTGCTCGCGTTGGCCGTGGTTGCAGGCGCACAGCGCGACACGATTCTGTCTAGTGCTGGCTTCTACCTGATCGGCGCAGCGGTGGGTCTATTCAGCCGTCTGTACCAGCAGACCACGGCGGCCGCGACCGTGGAGGACTACGGACTTGCGACCGCGAGGCTGCTGACCCTTCCGGTGTATTCGGGACTAGCTGGCGTCGCCGGCGTGCTCCTCTATGGGCTTACTGCCAGCATTGCCTCTTCAGGGGTCTCGACCCGCGCGATCCCTAGCCTGGATCAGTTGTTGAGCGTGGTGAGCAATCCTTTCGGCGTACTTCTGGCCGCCGCCTTTGGGGCGGCGCCGGACCTGGTCCTGAGGGGCTTGTCAGAAGTTTCGGACAAGTACAAAGCAGAAATCGTGAGCACTCAGGCCAGCGGTCGCATTCCAGCCTGAGGACCGTCGCTCTGGGCATGTTGATTCAGCGTCAGCCTTGCAACCGTCGACACGTTGACCTCGATTCATTTAAGCCACTAACCAATTTCGCCGGACCACGGGAAACCGGCTACCTGGCGCGGTTACCATCTTGCGGAGCATGAGCGTTTTTTGACGTCTGCGGATGGCGTCGCGCGCGACCTCTAAGTTTCGGCGATCCAGCCAGTCGCGCGAAGGAGGTCTTGATAACTACCGTCTATCAGAGCCCTGGCAATCACTGTAGGGGCGCCGTAGGAGACTCTTTCGAGCTGACGCAATCGAAGTTGGCCCTGATGGATCCTGTAGTTCGGAGAGTCGCCGAGCTTTTTGACCGTTGCGGACGATCGGCGTCAAACTCGTATTCGAGAGTGTTCTGATGTACCTAGCAGACTTCTCATGGCCGAGCAGATGCAACGGCCGTAGGGGCATCGGCTCGTCGATCCATAGCCACAGGAGCGCACGAGCGATTGACGTCTGACTCAGTCGAGCCGAATAAGGTAAAACGAAGTGGTCTGGGCCTACGCGCTCTGAACTTGGAGCGGGCCTGTCCTGGCTACACACTGTTTGCGCCAACAACAGCTCGCCGCACTGTCTATCTAATTGACCTCAACGGCGACGTTGTGCACACATGGGAAGCGCCCTACCCCCCGGGCATGTATGGCTATCTGTCAGACCGTGGGACCCTCGTCTACAACGGACGCACTACCGAAGCCAGAAACGACTTTATTGGCCAGTCGCCGTGGAAGGGAGGGGCACTGGTGGAGATGGACTGGAACGGAGAGGTGCTCTTGGAGGTACGCCATCCCGATCACCACCACGATGGGCGGCTTCTCAGAAATGGCAATGTGGCTCTGCTCTGCATGACGGCCATCCCTCGCGGCCTGGCAGCGCGAGTCGTGGGTGGCCTACCCCAGACTGAGCACGAAGGCGAGATGTACGCCGATTACGTCGTGGAAATGACTCCAGCTGGTGAAGTCGTGTGGGAATGGTTCAGTTGGGAACATATCGACCCGGAAACCGACTTCATCGACTATGCCGCGGAGCATCGCGCCGAGTGGACGCATGGCAATACGATTGCGGAGCTATCCAATGGCGACTTGATGGTGAGCTTCCGCAACATCTCTACTGTCGCAATAATCGACCGGAGAAGCGGCCAGGTCTCCTGGAAGGTTGGACCACCATTACTCGCGCAGCAGCACGCACCGGTGGAGCTTCAGAGCGGAAACCTGCTCATCTTCGACAACGGCACGCATCGCTCGAACCATCCCGTGCCGTTTTCGCGAGTGATCGAACTGAATCGAGCTAGCAAAGAGATTGTGTGGTCGTATCAGGAACGTCTCGTGTTCAACTTCTTCAGTCCGTTTATCTCGAACGCCGAGCGCCTCTTTAACGGAAACACCTTGATTTGCGAAGGAAACTT
>DASYZS010000039.1:0-36402 GCA_035945895.1 Candidatus Dormiibacterota bacterium
AGGATCGCGGCGGCGGCCACGATCTGCGGCCGCACCGCCAGGCCGGTCGTCAGCTCCAGGCAGGCGAACGAGAAGTACGCCGCCGTGGCCGGCCACAACCCGACCACGTCGGGGATCTTCCACACCGGCCGCAGATGAAGGGCGCCGGCCAGCGCGTCGTGGATCGCCGTCCACGGGCTCAGCCAGTAGAAGAGGTTGCCGACCACGCCGGAAAAGATGACGAGCATCGCCCAGAAGAAGATCCAGACGATGTATTCGGACGGGTTGTAGAAGGCGTTGGAGGTGTCACCGAAGAACCCGGTGACCACGACCGCGATCAGGGCGATGACGCCTATCACGCCGCCAATGAAACGGGGCCAGGGCGAGCGCGCGATCGGCACCAGCCACGGCACCGCGCGTCGCGGGTAGTCGGTGGCCCTGGGCCCGACGCGGTCGCCGGCGAACAGCACCACCAGGACGAACGAGATGAACACCACACCGCCGGCCGCGTAGAGATAGAGCGCTGTCGCGATGGGCAGGTCGTAGCGCGGTCCGAAACCGTGCAGAAGGATGTGCGTCATTGGTTTACAAGCAGGTAGCCGAGGTGCGTGCTCGTGCTCTCCCACTCGATTTCGTGTTGTCCGGTCTTGTCGGCCTTGAACGTGTGGCTGACGACCTGTCCGGCGACGGCATCAAACGCAATGTCGTACTCGTGCAGGTGCACTTCTCCCGTGGTATCGCTGCGGATGTTGATGGTGACGTTGTCGTTCTGGTTCACCGTCAGCAGGTCGGGCGACATGCTGGACGCCTGGGTAACCGTCACGTCGAACGTGCGGTTCTGCCCCCCGTGATGGCCGGTCGCATAGATGACGATGCCGCCGGCGACGAAAAAGATCACGAGCAGGCCGATGACGACTAGGGCGCGAGTTCTGCTCACGCTGGTCTCCTCCTTTTATCTATCGCGTGACGAACGAAGAGGACGTCGCGCTTAGAGGGGAGGGCCTCGCCGGGTGAGCGTCAGGGCCAGGGTTTCGAACGACGGGGCGGCTTCGACGGCGAGGGGCCGCACGCCTACCGCAATGACATAGCGCGTGAGACGGAGTGCGCCGTCCATCGGCCGGAGCACGCTCGCGACCGCTGGGCCGACGCGGACCGCGATCCAGCGCAGGGCCAGCGCGGCCAGCACCGCCACCGGCAGCTGACCGAGCGAGCCCCACAGAAGCAGCGCTGCCGCCGATGTGGCCTGCGCGCCTGCCGCCATCTCGATCGACTCCTGGACGAAGAAGAAAGTCAGCTGGAGGCAAAACAGCATCGCGACCAGCCGCCCCAACCCTGGGGCCCGCGCCACCGGGATCCGCCGTCCGGCCAGCACCCTCGCAAGCCCAACCGCGGCCAGCGCAATCAGCAGAAAGACCGCGGTCAGGCCGAAAGCCGTCTTCACGAGGGCCGGGAAATAGGCGTGCGCGCCCGTGCTCTGGACCTGCGCCGCGACCGGGCCGTAGACCAGGGCGTACACGAGCAGGTGGCCGGCCTGCGAAGCGACCAGGCCGAGGCCGAAACCACCAAGCACAAGACGTCCCCGGCTCACGGTTTCTCGATATTAGGCCGACCCTCTCTAAGAATCGGCACAGATTTCTTCGGTCGGACTGTTACAACAACCTGAAATTCATCGGAGAGGCCAACTTGACACGCACTCAGGCTGGGCAACACAATCTGCCTAGCTCATTGCGGGCTTCGGAGTAAGACCTGCTGTCGGCGCACTCTCGCCCCGGGGGAGGAACGGGAAGAAGGCAGCAGGAGAGTTGCAGTGAGGTAAGCGCATGAAGTTATCCAGATTGTTCCCCGCCATCGCCGTGGCGGGGCTCCTCGTCGCAGCGTGTGGCGGGAGCAGCGGCGGGGGTGGCGGAACCACCACCGCGACCGTGCCGTCGGACCTGAGCATCAGCTCGTTCGACGCCAGCTTCTCGTACATGCCGAAGCTGTCCGACATGGTCAAGGCCGGCAGCGGAAAGGTAGGCGTGCTGCTTCCCGACACGACGACGTCGGGTCGGTACCAGGCGTATGACCTGCCCTACCTGACCAAGGCTCTTCAGGGAGCCGGCTACAGCTCGTCGCAGTACACGATCGACAACGCCCAGGGTCTCGCCGCGACCGAGCTGTCGCAGGCGCAGGCGCTGGTCACCGCTGGAGCGAGCGTCCTGATCATGGACCCGCTCGACAGCACCACCGGTTCGCAGATCCAGGCCTACGCGCAGTCACACGGCGTGAAGGTCATCAGCTACGACCGGGCGACTTTCACCGGGACGAACACCTACTACGTGAGCTTCGACAACGTCCAGGTGGGCGAGCTCATCGGCAGGGGCTTCGTCAAGTGCGTATCCGACTGGGGCGTGTCGAACGCCAAGGTCTTCGAGCTCGACGGCGGCCAGAACTCGGACCCGAACGCGGTCTCGTTCGCGCAGGGTTACAACGACGCCATCTGGGGCGACAAGACCACGCCGCTTTCGGCCGGCAAGACCAACAGCCAGGGCATGACCCTGGTCGGCGAGCAGATCGCGACCGACTGGAAGAACGACGTGGGCGCCACGGTCTTCCAGCAGGCATACACCGCTCACGGCAACATCAACGCCACCGTGGAGGCCAACGACGGCCTCGGCAACGCGGTGATCCAGGTGCTCAGGAACAAGGGCATCCCCGCGAAGAAGGTCCCGACCACGGGACAGGACGCCACGCTGGACGGCATGGTCAACGTGTTGACC
Source organism: Candidatus Dormiibacterota bacterium (assembly GCA_035945895.1). Lineage (GTDB taxonomy): Bacteria > Chloroflexota > Dormibacteria > Dormibacterales > Dormibacteraceae > 40CM-4-65-16. Next base: position 2,739 of record DASYZS010000039.1, read on the forward strand.
GGATACCAGTGCGGGTCCGTCTACAAGCCGATCTACCTCGAGGCCCAGGACGCGGTCGCGCTCGCGACCGTGCTGCGCGCCGGCCTGACGCCGCCGCAGGCTCTCCTCAACGGGACCACCTCTCCTCCGTCCGGCGTGACCGGCAGCTCGCAGCCGGCATCGCTCCTGGTCCCGATTTGGGTCGACCCGACCAACATGAACGCAACTGTCATCAAGGACCAGTTCGTCGACAAGGCCACTTTGTGCAGCAAGGCCGGTGCGGCCGCCTGCACCGCCGCCGGCATCTCGTAACCGCAATTGACGCCGTCGCGCCCTGCGACGGCGTCAACCTTTCCTGAGAACCTGAGCGGAGATAATGGGTGAGATGGCGGCGCCTGCCCCCCAGCCCGTTGTAAGCACCGAGCCGCTCCTCCGGGTCCGAGACCTCGACAAGCACTTCGGCCCCGTGCAGGCCCTGTATCACGTCAACCTCGACCTGCCCAACGGACAGGTCACAGCGCTCGTCGGAGACAACGGCGCCGGCAAGAGCGTTCTGACGAAATGCATCGCCGGCGTCTACATCGCCGACCACGGCGAGTTCATCTGGGAGGGTCATCCGGTCCACATCCGAAGCACGCGCGACTCCGCGCGGCTCGGGATCGAGACCGTCTACCAGGACCTCGCTCTGGCCGACAACCTCGACATCGTGCAGAACATGTTCCTCGGACGCGAGCGGCTCCGGAGCCGCCTGCTCGACGAAGACAGCATGGAACGCTCCGCGGCCGAGACCCTGGCCGGTCTTCGCGTGACGACGGTGAAGTCCATCCGGCAACCGGTCTCGTCGCTTTCTGGTGGCCAGCGGCAGTCGATCGCGGTGGCGAAGGCCGTGATGTGGAACTCGAAGCTCGTGATCATGGACGAACCGACAGCCGCGCTCGGCGTGGTGCAGACCAAGATGGTGCTCGACCTGATCAAGCGGCTTCGCGATCGCGGTCTCGCGGTGATGGTGATCTCGCACAACCTCAACGACGTCTTCGAGGTCGCGGACCGAATTGCGGTGATGTACCTCGGTCGCCTGGTCGTGCAGGACGACGCATCCAAGTTCGACCGGCAAAGCACGGTCGAGTACATGACGACGGGAGGGCTGAGTCGCGGCGATGGCCGACGTAACCAAGAGCTCTGAAGAGGCGGAGCTGGCCGCCGAGCAAGATCTGACCGCGGTTCCCGAGGTCGTGGCGGAAGTTCCGCCGGGCGTCGTCGCGCAATCTCTCGGCCAGTACACGCGTGCGTGGGCCGCGCGCATCCGCGCCGGCGAGAGCGGCGTCCTGCCGGTTCTCGTGGCGATGGTGGCGATCGTGGTCGTCTTCTGGACGATCAGCCCCAACCACGTCTTCCTTTCCGCGGTCAACCTGGTGAACCTCTTTCAGCAGAGCGCGGTGATCATGGTGCTCGCGATGGCGGAGGGATTCGCGCTCGTCCTCGGTGAGATCGATCTTTCGGTTGGTTTCGTTGGGGCTTGCGGAGCCGCCATCACGGTGCAGCTGGTGCAGCCCACGACCGCGAACTGGCCTTGGTGGGCGGCGATCCTTGCCGGTCTGTTCTTCTGCACGGTATACGGGGCGATCCAGGGCACCCTGATCACCCGGCTGCGTCTTCCGTCCTTCATCGTGACGCTTGCGGGCTACCTCATCGCGAACGGCATCTTCCTCATCATCCTGGCCTTCGGTCCGTTCTCCGGATACCCCAACCTCCAGGGATTCAGCAACAACCTCAAGGTCGTCTACAACCTGATGTGGGGCACCATCGACCCCACAGTCTCCTGGGTCCTGGCCGCAGTCGCGGTCGCTGGGCTCGGGCTGTTCATGTGGCTCGGCGACCACCGACGCCGAACCAGCGGCCTGGTCGCGCCACCCGCAAGCCTGACCCTGATCAAGATCGGCGTGATCGCCCTGGTCGCCATCGTGGTCGTCGCAATCTGCGACACCAACCGCGCGGTGATAGGCGTCCTCGAAGGGGTGCCCTGGGTCATCCCGATCGTCCTGGCCGTGCTCGGCGCGTGGACCATCCTGCTCCAGCGGACCAGGTATGGCCGCTACGTGTACGCGATCGGCGGCAACCCGGAGGCGGCGAGACGCGCCGGCATCAACCTTGCGGTCATCCGGACCGTGGGGTTTGCCCTCTGCTCGCTCACGGCGGGCGTCGCGATGCTCCTTTACGCGTCGCTGCTGGGCGGGATGTCGAACAACGTCCAGGGGGGCCAGTACGTCCTCTACGCGGTGGCGGCCGCGGTCATCGGCGGGACGAGCCTGATGGGCGGTCGCGGCAAGCCGCTGCACGGGGTGCTCGGCGGGCTGGTCATCGGCGGCATCTACAACGGCATGTACCTTCAGGGCTACTCGTTCGAGGCCCAGTACATCGTCACCGGCCTCGTGCTCCTGGGGGCCGTCACCATCGACTCGCTGTCCCGCCGCGGCTCGACGTCCGGGAGCGTGACCCGAATCTAGCCGGGCCATCCAACGTCGGATAGTCCGGACTAACCGGCATTCTCCGCGCTCAAAACCTCGGATAGTCCGGACTATCCGGGGGTCAGGCGGGGGTCCGGCCGGGGCCGATTGGGAATGCCCGGAACTGGGTAAACGTTCTTTCGAACAAATGGCAACACCCAAGTCCGAGCTACTCCCAGTCCTCCCGATGGACGACGTCGTCGTCCTCCCCCACATGTCAGTCACCCTCGCGGTCGAGGGGGACACCCAGAAGGCGGCAATCGAGGCGGCCCGCCAGGGCAGCCGGCTGATCCTCCTGGTCCCCCGCATCGAGGGCAAGTTCGGTTCGATCGGCACCGTCGCGCGCCTGGGCGAGTCGGCGGAGCTGCCGACCGGCGCCGAGGCGTTCATGATCCGCGGCGAGTACCGCGCTCGGCTGGGCAGCGCCCAGGCCGACATCGGCGGCGCGCTGCTGGTCAAGGCCGACCCCATCCTCGACCCCGAGACCCCGACCGAGAAGTCACAAGAGCTGGCGCGCGAGTACCGCGCACTGCTCGAGAACCTCGTGGAGTCGCGCGGCGTGCCGCAGGTCGTGCAGTTCCTGCGCGCTGCCCGCACACCTTCCCACCTGGCCGACCTGGCGGGCTACTCGCCCGACCTGTCGACCGACCAGAAGCTGCAGATCCTCGAGATGACGGACCTCGAGCAGCGACTCAGCACGCTGATCGAGTGGACCAAGGGCATCCTTGCCGACGCCTCGCTCAAGGAGAAGATCCGCAGCGAAGTCGCCGAGGGCATGGAGAAGACGCAGCGCGAGTTCCTGCTCCGCCAGCAGCTCGAGGCGATCAAGAAGCAGCTGAACGAAGGCCAGACCGACGTCGTGTCGACCTACCGCGAGCGCATCGCGAAGGCCGAGATGCCCGAGGCCGTTCTTACCGAAGTCAACCGCGAGCTCGACCGCCTGGAGCGGACGAGCGAGCAGAACCCCGAGTACGGCTGGATCCGCACGTACCTCGACTGGATGCTCGACATCCCCTGGAACGTGCGCTCTGAAGACAACTACGACCTCGTCAAGGCTCGCCAGATCCTGGACGAGGACCACACCGGGCTGAGCGACGTGAAGGACCGCATCATCGAGTTCCTCGCCGTGCGCAAGCTGCGCAAGGAGCGCGGGCTCGAGGTCCTGGGCGGACGGGGCTCGGGCGCGATCATCACCCTGGTCGGGCCTCCCGGAGTGGGCAAGACCTCGCTGGGCGAATCGGTCGCGCGCGCGCTGGGCCGCAAGTTCACGCGCGTTTCGCTGGGTGGTATCCGCGATGAGGCGGACATCCGCGGCCACCGCCGCACTTACGTCGGCGCTCTGCCGGGACGCATCGTGCGCGCCTTGAAGGACGCAGGCACCAAGAACCCGGTGATCATGCTCGACGAGATCGACAAGGTCGGCAGCGACTGGCGGGGCGACCCGTCGGCTGCACTGCTCGAGGTGCTCGACCCCGCGCAGAACCACACGTTCCGCGACCACTACCTCGAGGTCGACCTCGACCTGTCCGAGGTGCTGTTCATCCCGACCGCGAACGTCTCGGAGACGATTCCGGCGCCCCTGCTCGACCGCATGGAGCTGATCCGCCTCGACGGCTACACCGAAGAGGAAAAGGTCGCGATCGCTCGCGACCACCTGCTCAAGCGGCAGGTCAAGCAGGCCGGGTTGAGGGTTGAGGAAGTCACGGTCGACGACGCGGCGATCATGAAGGTCATCACCGACCACACCCGCGAGGCCGGCGTGCGGAACCTCGAGCGCGAGCTGGGCAAGATCACGCGCAAGGTCGCGACCAAGATCGCGACCGGTGAGCTGACGCCCCCGGTGGCGATCACGCCCGACCGAGTGCGCGAGTTCCTGGGCAAGGCTCGCTTTGACAACGAGGTGGCGGCACGCACGGCAGTGCCTGGCGTGGCGACCGGATTGGCAGTCACCGGGACGGGCGGAGACGTTCTGTTCGTCGAGGCGACCGCGACCGACGCGTCCAACGGCCACGGCGGGGGTCTGCTCCTGACCGGTCAGCTGGGCGACGTGATGAAGGAGTCCGCGCAGATCGCGCTGTCCTACGTCCGCTCACACGCCGATGAGCTCGACATCAAGCCCGAGAGCATCAACAAGTCGTTCCACATCCACGTCCCCGAAGGCGCGGTGCCGAAGGACGGACCGTCCGCGGGCGTGACCATGACGACGGCGATCGTTTCGCTGCTGACCGGACGAGCCGTGCGCAACACGGTGGGCATGACCGGCGAGGTCACGCTGCAGGGATTGGTTCTGCCGATCGGCGGTGTCAAGCAGAAGGTTCTCGCCGCCCACCGCATGGGATTGACCGAGGTCATCCTGCCCAAGCGCAACGAGAAGGACATCGACGACGTCCCCAAGAGCGTGCGCGACGCGATGACGTTCCACCTGGCGACGCGGGTCGAGGACGTGCTGCAAAACGCGCTCGAGCCCGTGGCGAAGCCGAAGTTCGAAGTCGCTTAAGTCAGAGACTGGAAACCCGCGAGTGCCGGCACTCGCGGGTTATTTTTTGTCCTGAGGCCCGCGACCGCCGGCGCTCGCGTTCAATCGCGCTTTGTGACTCCGCGCCTGGTAAAGGACCACGAAGAGCGCCGCGATAAGCGCCGGGAAAAGCAGCGCCTCGGTCAGCCAAAGAGCGAACTGCGCAGTGGTGACTGATCGGTATTCCAGCGGTGCAAGGACCAGGGCTCGGGTTAGCTGCACCACCGCAAGAAGGGCCCCGAGCACGTAGCCGGCGCGTCCCTGGCGCCAGAGCTGCTGGATCGTGACGGCGACCAGGACGAGGTAGCCCACATGCAAGATCGCGGACAGACCTGCCGGGATGAGTGGAATCCACTGGTAGAAGCCGGCAAGGGTCCATGCCAGACGTTCGGCTCCAAGGAGTAGATCAAGAAAGAGAGCCACTGCCAGCAGCGCGATCGGCCAGGGCTTTCCAGCCACGAGCATGAGCGGGGGTGGCTCGCCAGACCATTCGCTGCGAACGGCCTTGACCAGCTTCATGGTTCGCGAATCCGAGAAACCTGGCTCCTCGGTGTCGTCCCGGTCGGCCAATCCCACCCGAAGACTCTGATAACCGCCATCAGGATCTCCTTCGGGGAGGATCACCGCAACGCGCTCTATCTCCCTTGTCCTCACAAACGTGCGCGCGAGCAAAGCATCGAACCAGCGCAGCCGGCGGGGGATGCGCATCCTGACGAGCCGGCCCTGCTTCGTCTGACCGAGCAGCAGGACCTCGCCGTGCCGGGGCGGCCTCGCGAGCTCACCCCGTCTCAGTGAGGTGTTCACCGCTGCCCTGAAATCGTCCGACGTGGACACGACGCGTGTTACTTCTTGTCCTGAGACCCGTGACCGCCGCTCGATCGAATCGCCTGCCAGACCCTCACCTTCGGCGTCGCAAGCTTCAGATGCTCGCGGAGGTCGTGTACCAGGGTTTCGACCTTCCTCTCGGCCTCAGCGAGCGACGACGCTCCAGGCACGTTCCCGGTGAGGAGGTACGCGTAGTCGCGTGAATCGACCTCGTCGTCGTAGTGGCTCACCCTCCCGAACGTCGGCTCCCAACCCGGGTGCACCTTCGGAAATTCCAGGTTCAGATAGTCGTCGAGGCCGTCGTGTTCCGAAGGCTCACCCGTAAACCGCAGCGAGTAGCCGTAGTCGTAGCTTGCGTCCACGCCGAAAGCTTATGCCGAAGTTCGAAATGTCAGGAACTTCCGTAGCGGGCTCGCCAATCGTTCATCAATGCCGCGAGCTCGCCCGCCTTCATCCCGTACGTGTCAGGTAATGCACCCTCAAAGCCGGCGACACTTCGTGCGGCCTTCCGCGCCGCTGGCATCCGTCCGTCCGGAGTTGCGAACTTGATGCCGACGATTCTGCTGAACGCCGATGGCTCCACCACGACGAATGACTCCACGTCCTGCCACCGGCGCGTTGTTTGCCGGCCCAAAGAATTGACCGTGAAGCCATCGGGTGAGAGGACCAACGACGAGCCTGCGACGAACTGAACCAGGCCAACTGTCGCACACGCGCCGAAGAACAGAAACACGACGACGCCTCCTAAGCGTCCACCCGGAGCGACGAAGAAGGTCAGAACTCCAGCCGCCACGAAGGCGGCGGAGGCCAGAAACAATGCGATCCACCGCCACCGGTTGCCTGTCAGAACCATTTGCGCGCCAGTGTGGCGGCAAAGAGGTCTTTCGAGTGGCACCACGCGCAATTTCGCCGCCACATGTTGCGCGCTCAGGGTTTCTCGACCTCGCGATAGGCTCTTGGTGATGAAGATCGACATCGTCGCCTTCGACGGCATGGACGAGCTCGACGCGGTCGGTCCGCTCGAGGTTCTGCGTCGCGCCGACTTTGACGTGGAACTCGTCAGCTTCCAGCCCGACGTCACGTGCGCTTATGGGTTGACCATCACTCCCGACGGGACGCCTCGCAGCGACGCCGACCTGGTCATCTTTCCGGGGGGAGGCTGGGTGAATCGGGCGTCCAGGGGAGTGCGCGCCGAGGTCGACGGCCGGCGATGGATCCCGTTGATCGAGGACGCGAAAGCACGCGGCGCAATCCTCGCGTCGGTCTGTACCGGGGCCATGATCCTGGCCGGGGCCGGCGTCCTTCGAGGTCGCCGGGCGACCACGCACCACGGGGCATGGGCAGATCTGGAGGGGGCCGGCGCCAAGCTCGTCCGCGAACGAGTCGTCGACGATGGCGACGTGGTCACCGCCGGCGGCGTCACCAGCGGCATCGACCTTGGACTCTGGCTGGTGGAGAGGTTCGCCGGTCGCGAGCTCGCGGAGGGCATCGCGTCCGATCTGGAATACCAGGCCGCCGGACGCGCTTGCTGATTGCATGAGCCGCAGCCCGCAGGAGGTACTCGCTCGCGCGCGCACCATCGCAGTTGTCGGCGCGTCGCGCGACCGCAACAAAGCGGGCGGATCCGTGCCGGCCGGCCTGCAGCGCCGAGGCTTCCGGGTCATCCCGGTCAACCCCTTCGCCGACACGCTGTTCGGAGAGCGCGTCTATCGGTCGGTGCTGGAGATACCGGAGAAGATCGACATCGTCGACGTGTTCCGGCCCGCAGCCGATGCTCCTGAGATTGCGCGCCAGGCGGCGCAGGTTGGCGCCAAGGGGTTGTGGCTCCAGCTCGACATCCGCTCTGACGAGGCGAGGCGCATCGCCGAGGACGCCGGCATGGACTTCGTCGAGGACGAGTGCACCGCCGTCATCGCCTCGCTGTACAGGATTCGCAAGCCCGCGGCCTGACCGAAGTAATCTGCTGCGATGCCCGCGACGAGGGCGATCGAAGTCCGAGATCTGGTCAAGCGCTATCGAAGAGCGACGGTCAACGCCGTCGACGGCGTCACCTTCAGCGTTGACTCGGGTGAGTTCTTCGCGCTGCTCGGCCCGAACGGCGCCGGCAAGACGACATCCATCTCCATCCTCACCACCACGCTTTCGCCGACGTCGGGCACCGTGACCATCATGGGTCGCGACATCGTCAGGGAGTCCGCGGCCGTCCGCAAAGAGGTGGGGATCATCTTTCAGAACCCCTCGCTCGACATGAACCTGACTGGCGAGGAGAACGTCCGCTTCCACTGCGTGCTCTACGGCCTCTACCCCTACCGGCCGATGTTCCGGTTGATGCCGGCCGCGTATCGCCGCCAGGTCGCTGAGCTCGCGGACATGGTCGGGCTGGGCGCGGAGATCTCCAAACCCGTGAAGAAGCTGTCTGGCGGCATGCGCCGCAAGCTCGAGATCATCCGCGGCTTGATGCATAAGCCGCGGGTGCTTTTTCTGGACGAGCCGACGAGTGGCCTGGACGTCGCGAGCCGGCGCAACCTGTGGCAGTACATCGGTGAGCTTCGCAGGCAGCACGAGCTGACGATCTGCCTCACGACCCACCAACTGATCGAGGCAGAGGACGCGGATCGGATCTGCATCCTCGACCACGGCCGCGTCGTCGCTCTTGGCTCGCCGCGCGAGGTGAAGTCACAGATGATCCACGAACGCCTTCACGTGGACGCCGCCGACCGCGCCGCGTTGCGCCGCGACCTGCAGAAGATGAACGTCGACTACCAGGAGGACGGCCACTTCGTCATCCAGCTCGACGGCCGCAGCGCATATGAGGTCGTTCGCGGGATCGACGAGCCGCTGACGATGCTCCGGACCGAATCACCGACGCTCGAGGACGCCTACCTCCGCATCCTGGCGGGTGACGATGCGTGAGTTGAACGTCGTCATGGCGCTCGCCGGGCGAGACATGCTCAAGTTCGTGCGCGATCCCGGACGCCTGGCGGCGGCCGTGGCCTTCCCTTTCGCGATGATCGTTTTGCTCGGCGGCACGCTGCAGCTCAACCTCGGTCGGGCTGTGGGCTTCAACTTCATCGGCTTTGCCTTCACGGGGTTTCTGGGGATGACCTTGTTCCAGTCGACCGCCCAGGGCCTGACGTCGCTAATGGACGACCGGCAGAACGACTTCGCCCAGGAAATCTTCGTTTCGCCTGTCTCGCGGTACGCGATCGTCTTCGGCAAGCTCGTCGGCGAGACCCTGGTCGCGATCGCACAGGTGCTGCCGATGGTTCTCTTCGCGATCGTGCTCCGAGTGCCGCTGACGTCGACGGCGCTCGTGCTGCTCGTCCCCGTGGCGCTGCTCTCGTGCTTCATGGGCGGCGCGTTTGGCCTTGTGCTGCTCAACACCATGAGTGATTCGCGGGCTTCCAACCAGGTCTTCAACTTCGTCTTTCTGCCGCAATACTTCCTGGCCGGCCTGATCAGCCCGATCAACATCCTGCCCTGGTATCTCGAAGCTCTGTCGCTCCTGTCGCCGATGCGGTACGTGATCGACCTCGCGCGAGGTGTCGTGTTCGCCGGCTCGGCCGACTACGGCCGGGTCGTGCTTCTGAGCCCGGTCACCAACGCCGCGGTGCTCGCGTTGCTGTTCGCCGTTTTCATGGTTTTCGGCACCACGTTGTTCGTACGCCGCGAGACCAACCGCTAACGAGAACCCGCGATATGCCGGCGTATCGCGCATTTGGAGCGACTGGAGCGCTCGTTATGCCGGCATATCGCGTATAAGGCGGGCTAATCTTCGCGCCGTGGCCAGACGCGCCAAGCGGGATAGGAGCATCGAGTCCGAGCTCAAGTTCCGCCTGTCGGGTCCTGGCGACCACCGCAAGCTGCGCCAGATGCTGCGGCAGCGCAAGGCCCAGATGGGCGGGCACTATCGCGAGGAAAACTTTCGCTTCACCGGCCCAGGGAAATCGACGCGTAACACGACCCTGCGGTTGCGCGTACTGAACGGCGGTCCACACGGCGTCCTCACCGCCAAGGGTCCGGCGAAGTTCGACGGCGGTGTGAAGAGCCGGGAAGAGACGGAGATCGAGGTCAAGGACGTGCACGCCACGCTCGACATGCTCGAGCAGCTGGGCTTTCGCGTGGGTTGGACCTACCCCAAGCGCCGTTCGGTCTGGGTTCTCGACGGCGTCTCCATCACGCTCGACGTGCTCGACTTCGGATGGTTCGTCGAGCTCGAAGGCCCGGCGTCAGCCCTCCCGGAGATGGCGAAGAGCTTCGGGCTCGATCCAGCCAACGCGCTGAAGGACAGCTATTCCGTGATGGCCAAGAAGCACCAGAAGGCGAAGAGGCCCACCAAGGCGCCCGCCGTGCCGGTGGTCACCCCGCTGTGAGAATCAGCTCGTAGCTCTCCGCGGGAAAGTCGCCGGTGCCGCCCTCCGGCCGCCACCCCAGCGGGCCTAGGTGGCGGAAGCCCAGCTTCTCGGCGACGCGCCGGCTCGCGTGGTTCTCGGTGCCGGCCCAAAGCGTCAGCCGGGCCACATGCAGCTGGTCGGGCGCCCAGGCGATCAGCGCCTGCCCCGCCTCCGTGGTCAAACCGCGACCGGCGTGGTCCGTGCGGATCCAGTAGTGGAGCTCCGCGGCGTCCGAGCCTTCCCGGTTGAGGCCGGCGACCCCAAGCACCGTACCGGAGCCTTTTTCGAGGACCGCGAAGTGATAAACGCGGTCAGTGCGCCAAGCCTCCTCGTCGCGCGCGGTCATCTTCAGCGTGCCCTCGAGGGACGGCTCGCGAGCCCAAGGCATCCAGGGCAGCAGCTCCGGACGGGAATCGACAACCGCCTGGTAGATCCCCTCTGCGTGTGACCGGGCGACCGGTTCGAGCAGCAGCCGGCGCGTCTCGATGATTACTCGGCGCGTACCGACTGCAGCATGCCACGATTGAATCCGTGGCCCGAGAATCCCTCACCAGGGGAGGTCAACGTTCGTCGGTCCGGCGAACGAGGGCGGCGCCGCTGCCGCCGGAAGGCCGCCGGAGAATCGTCATCGAGGCGGTGTCGCCTGACATCGACGCCGGCCGGTTTCCGGCCAGGCGGGTGGTGGGCGAATCGGTCATGGTCGAAGCGGACGTTTTCGGTGACGGCCACGACGCGGTGGCCGCCGCGCTCCTCTACCGGCACCAACGCGAGGCCGAATGGACGACCGTGCCCATGTCGCCAGTCGTCAACGACCGCTGGCGAGCGGAGTTCCCGGTCACGGAGCTCGGCAAATACCTCTTCACCATCGAGGGCTGGGTCGACCAGTTCGAGACCTGGCGCAAGCGTCTTGGCAAGCGCATCGAGGCGGGGCAGGACGTGAAAGTCGAGATCGAGGTCGGTGCACGAATGCTCGACGCGGCCTCCCAGCGCGCAAACGGCGCCGCCGCGGATGCCGCCCGTCTGGTCGCGCTGTCCAGGTCCCTTCGCGCCGGAAAGGCGGAGCTCGACGGTGAGCTTGGCGAGCTGATGCGCCGGCACGGGGAGCGCCACGTGACGCCTTTCGCCCGTCACCTGGAGGTGCTGGTCGAGCCGGTCAAAGCGCGGTACAGCACCTGGTATGAGCTGTTTCCACGCACCGTCGGCACGCTGCGCGAGGTCGAAAGGCTGCTGCCCGAGATCTCGCGCATGGGATTCGACGTCCTCTATTTCCCGCCCATCCACCCCATCGGCCACACCCATCGCAAGGGCGCCAACAACCGCCCCGCGGGAGCGGGCGAACCGGGCAGCCCATGGGCGATTGGATCGGAGGAGGGGGGCCACAAGTCGATCGATCCCGCCCTCGGCACCCTCGACGACTTCAAGCACCTCGTGGACGCGGCCCGCCAGGTGGGCGTCGACATCGCGCTCGACATCGCCTACCAGTGCTCGCCGGACCACCCCTATACGCGCGAGCATCCAGAGTGGTTCAAGCACCGGCCTGATGGCTCGATTCAATACGCCGAGAACCCACCCAAGAAATACGAGGACATCTATCCGTTCGACTTCGAAACCGAGCAGTGGCGTGGGCTGTGGGAGGAGCTGCTATCGATCGTCGTGTTCTGGGCGGAGCAAGGTGTGCGCCTCTTTCGCGTCGACAATCCACATACCAAGCCCTTCGCCTTCTGGGAGTGGATGCTCGCCGAGGCGCGGCGTAAGTTCCCGGACGCGATCTTTCTCTCCGAGGCGTTCACGCGCCCGAAGGTGATGTTCCGCCTGGCCAAGGTCGGATTCAGCCAGTCCTACACATACTTCGCCTGGCGCAACACCGCGTACGAGCTCTACCAGTACTTCACCGAGCTCGCCCAGCCGCCGATTCGCGAGTTTTTCCGGCCCAACCTGTGGCCGAACACGCCGGACATCCTCACCGAGTACCTGCAGACCGGTGGACGTCCCGCGTTCCAGGCGCGGCTCATCCTCGCCGCCACGCTGGGCGCGAGCTACGGAATCTACGGCCCGCCGTTCGAGGCGCTCGAGGGTCGCCCGCGCGAGCATGGATCGGAGGAGTACCTCGACTCGGAGAAGTACCAGGTGCGCAAGTGGCAGCCCGACGGCGCGATGCGTGAGCTGATCACCATCGTCAACCGCGTCCGCCGCGACAACCCCGCGCTACAGACCGACCGCGGACTGCGCTTCCACTTCACCGAGAACGAGCAGATGCTCGCCTACTCGAAGAGCACGCCCGACAGCTCCAATGTCGTTCTGACCGTGGTCAACGTCGATCCTCACCATGTGCAGCGTGGGTGGGTCAACCTGCCGCTCCAGGAGCTGGGCATCGACCCTGACCGGCCGTACCAGGCGCACGAGATGATCAGCGGCGCGCGCTATTTCTGGAGCGGACCGCGCAACTACGTGGAGATCAACCCGATCTCCATGCCCGCCCAGATCTTCGTCTTCCGCCGGCGCGTGCGCAGCGAGCACGACTTCGAGTACTTCCTGTGATCGAAGCACCTGAGCACGCGGCGAGACGGCGCAAGGCGGCTGAGGCATTTCAGCTCGAGGAGGACCCGCTCTGGTACAAGGACGCGCTCATCTACGAGCTTCACGTGCGCGCGTTCATGGACAGCGACGCGGACGGCAGCGGCGACTTTCGCGGCCTGATCGAGAAGCTGCCCTATCTGCAGGACCTCGGGATCAATGCGCTCTGGCTGCTGCCTTTCTATCCCTCGCCGCTCCGCGACGACGGCTACGACATCGCCGACTACACCAACGTCAACCCGATGTACGGAACGTTGGGCGACGTCAGCCAGCTCGTGCGCGAGGCGCACCGGCGCGGGATCCGTGTCGTCAACGAGCTGGTGGCCAACCACACCTCGGATCAGCATCCCTGGTTCCAGCGGGCGCGCCACGCCAAGCCCGGTACCGCGGCGCGTGACTTCTACGTCTGGAGCGAGACCAACCAGCGTTACCAGGACGCGAGGATCATCTTCAAGGACACCGAGACCTCGAACTGGACATGGGACCACGTGGCGAATGCCTACTTCTGGCACCGCTTCTACTCGCACCAGCCCGACCTGAACTACGAAAACCCCAAAGTCCACGAAGCGGTCTTCAAGGCGCTCGACTTCTGGATGGAGATGGGCATCGACGGCGTCCGACTCGACGCGGTGCCGTACCTCTACGAGCGCGAGGGTACCAACGGTGAGAACCTTCCCGAGACTCACGAGTTCCTGAAGACGCTGCGGAAGCACCTCGACGAGCACTACCGGGACCGCATGCTGCTCGCCGAAGCCAACCAATGGCCGGAGGATGCGGTGGCGTACTTCGGGAACGGCGACGAATGCAACATGTCCTTCCACTTCCCGCTGATGCCCCGGCTGTTCATGTCGATCCGGATGGAGGACCGGTTCCCGATCGTCGACATCCTGGCCCAGACGCCGTCCATCCCCGACAACGCGCAGTGGGCCCTCTTCCTCCGCAACCACGACGAGCTGACCCTCGAGATGGTCACGGACGAGGAACGCGACTACATGTATCGCGCGTACACGCAGGATCGGCTGGCACGCCTCAACCTCGGCATCCGGCGCCGCCTCGCGCCCTTGCTCGGCAACGACCGCCGCCGCATCGAGCTGATGAACGGCCTGCTGTTCTCCCTGCCGGGCACGCCCGTCCTTTATTACGGCGACGAGATCGGAATGGGCGACAACATCTTTCTCGGCGACCGCAACGGCGTGCGCACGCCGCTGCAGTGGAGCGCCGACCGCACCGCCGGGTTCTCACGCGCCAACCGGCAGCGGCTTTACCTGCCCGTGATCACCGACCCCGAGTACCACTACGAGACCGTCAACGTCGAAGCCCAGCAGGGCAACCCGCACTCCATCTATTCGTGGACCAAGCGATTGATCGCGCTGCGCAAGCGGCACCGCGCGTTCGGTCGGGGCACGCTCGAGCTGCTCCGTCCCGAGAACCGGAAGGTCCTCGCCTACGTGCGCAAGCACGAGTCCGAGCAGATCCTCTGCGTGGCCAACCTCTCGCGTTTCCTGCAGGCCGTCGAGCTCGACCTTTCCAAATGGAAAGGGCTCGTCCCCGTCGAGCTCTTCAGCAGCAACGAGATGCCGCAGGTCGGCGACGCTCCGTACTTCCTGACCCTCGGGCCTCACGCCTTCTACTGGTTCGCGCTGCAGCCGCGCACCGCGCCCACGATCCAGAGCGACGGGGCCGCGCCCTCTGCCAACCTGCCCGAAGTCCGCACCGCCGGCGGCTGGGAGTCGGCGCTCGTCGGTGGCGCGAAGGAAAGGTTGGAGAGCGTCCTGGTCGGCTACATACCGCAACGCCGCTGGTTCGCGGGCAAGGCGCGGAGGATGAAGTCGGCGACGATCAGCGACGTCGTGAGCATCCCCGGCACGGAGGGCAACTCTTACCTGACCTCGGTCGTGGTCTCGTACGCGGACGGCGACCCCGACACCTACATGCTGCCCATCGCGTACGCCAATTCCGCGGAGGCGCCGCACATCATCGAGCGCTGGCCGCACGCCGCGATCGCGTGGGTGCGGGACCGCAGCGACGAGAGTCGCGGGCTGCTGTACGACGCGCTGGGCCCACCGAACTTCGCCGAGGCACTGCTCGGTGCGATCGCGCGCCGGCGGCGCTCGACCGGTGGCGCGGGCACGCTGATCGGCTCGACGACGAAAGCATTCCCAAGGTTGCGTGGCCCAGAGACAGTGCGCCTCGAAGCGCAGCTATCGGTCGCCGAGCAGAGCAACAACTCGGTGATCTTCGGCGAGCGACTGATGCTCAAGGTCTTCCGGCGCCTGGAGGAGGGCGTCAACCCCGAGCTCGAGGTCGGCCGGTTCCTGACCGAGAAGACGAGTTTCACACAGATCGCGCAGCTTGCCGGCAGCCTCGAATACAGGCGGGGCAAGGGCGAGCCGGTGACGATCGCCATCCTGCAGGGATACGTCCCCAACCAAGGCGACGCCTGGCAGTACACGCTGACGACGCTGGCTCACTACTTCACCTCACCTGACCTGGCGGGGGTAGACCCGCCGGCGTCGCCGCGCAGCATCGTCGAGGGCAGCAAGCAAGAGCCCAGCGATTTCGCGGTCAAGACGATCGGCGGATACCTGGACTCGGCGCGGCTCCTGGGGCGGCGCACCGCGGAGCTGCACGCGGCTCTGTCTTCTGACCCAACTGACCCTGCGTTCACGCCGGAGCGCATCTCTCCGGGAGACCAGCGCTCGATCTATCAGTCGCTGAGCGGTCTTTCGCTCAGGGCCACCGACCTGCTGCGCACGCAGCTGAGCAGGCTCCCCACCGACGCGCGAGACGACGGGCGCAAGGTCCTCGACCTGGAGCCGCGGATCGCGTACATCCTGCGGTCATTCCTCGCGCGTCGTTTGAACACGACGCGGATCCGGGTCCACGGCGACTACCACCTTGGCCAGGTGCTGTACACCGGGCACGACTTCGTGATCATCGACTTCGAGGGCGAGCCGACCCGATCGCTTTACGAGCGACGGCTCAAGCGCCTGGCCCTGCGCGACGTCGCGGGCATGCTGCGTTCGTTCTCGTACGCGAGCCAGGCCGCCCTGCGATCGAAAGAGATTTCCGCCGAGCAGCTTCCCGCCCTGCAAGGCTGGGCGCGCTTTTGGGTGGATTCGGTGTCGGCGGCGTTCCTGAAGAGTTACCTGGCGACCGCTGGCAATGCTTCTTCCTGGGTGCCGCAGAGCCAGGACGACCTCGAGCTGCAGCTGACCACGATGCTCCTGGAGAAGGCCCTGTACGAGCTTCGCTACGAATTGAACCTTCGGCCCGATTGGGTTCGCATTCCGCTACGTGGCATCCTGGACCTCGTGACGCCTCAGTGAGCATCACCGCACGCTCGCTGCTGAGCCCGTTTGACCTTCATCTCTTCAACGAAGGCTCGCACTCCCATCTGTTCGAAAAGATGGGCGCGCATCTCTCCGAGGATCCGCACGGGACGTACTTCGCCGTGTGGGCTCCCAACGCCGATTCGGTGAGCGTCATCGGCGACTTCAACGGCTGGGACAAGAACGCAAACGGCCTGTACGCGAGGGAGCAGTCGGGCATCTGGGAGGGATTCATCCCGACGGTGGGGCATGGGTCGCTCTACAAGTTCTACGTCCACTCGAAGGTGACCGGGAAAGGCGTGGACAAGGCGGATCCGTTCGCCGCGTATTCGGAAGCGCCACCGAGGCAAGCCTCGGTGGTGTGGGACCTCGCCTACGAGTGGGGCGATGGCGACTGGATGAACAACCGCCACAACGTGAACCGGCCTGGCGCGCCGTGGGCCGTCTACGAGGTGCACCTGGGATCGTGGATGCGAGTACCGGAAGAAGGCAACCGCTCGCTTTCGTACCGGGAGCTGGCGCCACGCCTCGCGGACTACGTGTCGCGCATGGGCTTCACGCACGTCGAATTCCTGCCGGTGATGGAGCACCCGTTCTATGGATCCTGGGGATATCAGGTGACCGGCTACTTCGCTCCGACGTCGCGCTACGGAACGCCGCAGGATTTCATGTTCCTCGTCGACTACCTGCACCAGAACGGGATCGGTGTTGTGCTGGACTGGGTGCCGTCGCACTTTCCGGCCGACGAGTTCGGGCTTCAGTACTTTGACGGAACGCACCTGTTCGAGCACGCGGACCCGCGCCTTGGAGTGCATCCGGACTGGGGATCGTCGATCTTCAACTACGGGCGCAACGAGGTGCGTGGGTTCTTGCTGTCCTCGGCGCTGTGCTGGCTCGACCGTTATCACGCCGACGGATTGCGCGTCGACGCGGTCGCCTCGATGCTGTACCTCGACTACTCGCGCAAAGCGGGGGAATGGATTCCAAACAAGTTCGGGGGTCGCGAGAATCTCGAAGCGGTCGATTTCCTGCGCCGCTTCAACATCGAGGTCTACAAGGAACAGGCCGACGTCCAGACGGTCGCCGAGGAGTCCACTGCGTGGCCGTTGGTCTCACGCCCGACGTACGTGGGCGGCCTGGGCTTTGGCATGAAATGGGACATGGGATGGATGCACGACACGCTCTATTACATGGAGCTCGATCCGATTCATCGCAGGTTCCATCACCAGAACCTGACGTTCCGAATGCTGTACGCGTTCAACGAGAGCTTCATGCTGCCGCTGTCTCACGACGAGGTCGTGCATGGCAAGGGTTCGCTCATCTCGAAGATGCCGGGTGACGACTGGCAGAAGTTCGCCAACCTCCGCCTGATGTTCGGCTGGATGTACGCGCAACCGGGCAAGAAGCTGCTCTTCATGGGCGGTGAGTTCGGACAGTGGCGGGAGTGGGACGCCGAGTCGTCGCTGGACTGGCACTTGCTCGATTACCCGATGCATGGCGGATTGCGCCAATGGGTTGGGGATCTGAACCGGGTGATGCGCGAAGAGAAAGCGCTGCATGAGCTCGACTTCGACCCGGCGGGGTTCTCCTGGATCGACGTGGCGGACGCGGACAACTCGGTGGTGTCGATGGTGCGCCGCGGAAGTTCTCCTTCCGACGTCCTGGTCGTGGTCTTCAACTTCACGCCGATACCGCGGCAGAACTACCAGATCGGGATCCCGTCGGCGGGACGGTGGGACGAGATCCTGAACAGCGACGCGCCTCTGTACGGGGGATCTGGGCAGGGGAACCTGGGGGGCGTGGAGGCGGTGCCGGTGGCGATGCACGGGCACCTTCACTCGGTGACGCTGACGCTGCCGCCTCTTGGGGTGGTGTTCTTCAAACCCGCAGCTGTTTCGTTACCTGAGCAGTAATCACTTCAGGCCGATCCGAGGCGGTGAACCTCAAGACGCGATAGCCGGCGCCGATCAGCTTGTTCTGCCGGCGGTTGTCTTCGGCGAGTCGATCGCGGTGATTCTGTCCGTCGTATTCGATGACGAGCCTTACTTGCGGGTAGTAGAGGTCGGCGCGGCCGAAGGAAAGTCGGGCCTGGACCTGGGGCTTTGGGAGGCCGGCCTGCAGGAGAGTCCATCGCAATCGGGTCTCCATCGGCGACTTGGCGCGGTCCGCGAGCTCGTGAAACTTGCCGAGGTTGAGCCTCAGGGCCTGGTCGGCAAGCACCAGCAGCTCTACTTCATCGAGTCTTCGGCGCAG
The DNA here is from genome assembly GCA_035945895.1 of Candidatus Dormiibacterota bacterium. Taxonomy (GTDB): domain Bacteria; phylum Chloroflexota; class Dormibacteria; order Dormibacterales; family Dormibacteraceae; genus 40CM-4-65-16. Next base: position 21,115 of record DASYZS010000039.1, read on the forward strand.
ATCGTCGAACGTGCGTTGGAGTGTCGTGGTCGGAAGGCCGCGGGCCACGGTCATCTCAGACTTCTCGAGGATGCAATGCCGCACCTTGACTCCTGCCCGGCACCTGGCCCATGGACCGACGACCTCGATTGGATTACAGGGATCCACGTCGAGGTGAAAGAGCCAGGCGGCAGTAAGGCCAGCGAAGGCGGCGCCTGCAGGCAAAAGCCTGCGCCAGGCGGTGAGCAGATGCAAGGGATCGGGCTTCAGTTCGCGCAAGCAGTAGAGGCCTCTACTTATCCGACGCCACGATTTGCCTGACAGCGCGGTCAGAGTCAGTCCTGCAGCACGCGCTTCGTCGAGCGTGAAGGGCCGTTCCTTCAGTTCGCGCGGGATGTGCGCACGCCGACCCACACGCCAATGCTGAGCAAGCGCGTCAGCCTCGCCAACTCAGCCTGTTAAGGCGCGTGTTGCGCAAAACGCGTCTTCGCGGAGTGGAATTTGACCTGTTTTGCGCGAAACGGGTGGAATTACGAGGCCAGGACGTATGCGCGGACCGGGAACGAGGCTCCTCCCACCCACGCGATCGGCACCGCGTGCAGCCGACCGCCCGACTCGGGCACCGCCGCCAGGTTCGTCATGTGCTCGCAGATCGGGATCCCAGCCTCCAGCAAAGTCGTGTGCGCGGGCCGAGACGGGTCGGAGACATCGTCGATGTTCAGCGAATCGATCCCGACGAAGAGCGCACCCTGGCGGACGAGCATCTCGCAAGCGTCGGCTGTCAGGAACGGGTTCTCACCAAAGTACTGGGGAGTCCCCCAGTGTTTAGAAAAGTCAGTCCTTATCAGCACAGCTCGGTAACGCAGCTCAGCCCCGCTCAAGGCCTCCGGGCCGATCGCTCGCTCCCCTTCGCTGCAGTCAAAAACAACGGTCTCCAGGTCTGCCAGACGTTCCAGTGGCAACCCCGCGAGGTCGGTCCCGCGCCGAAAGCGATGGATCGGCGAATCCACGTATGTCCCCGTGTTCCCGCACAGGTGCAGCGAGGCGATGAAGAACTCGGCCTTGCCCTGGTAGCGCTCCTGCGAATCGTCGTAGTCGAACACGACGTCCACCGCGGGCTCGGGCAGGCCCGGGTACGTCTTCATGCCCGCGACCACCGGGTGGCTGACCTCGATGAATCGAGCCAAGACGCTTAGGGCTGAGGTGAGGCGGCGCTGAACTTGTTCGTCAGGCCCTGCTCGGCGTGGATCACGTGCATCACCGCGTTGATCAGCGCCAGGTGCGAAAACGCCTGGGGGAAGTTGCCCAGGTGGCGCCCACTGCGCGGGTCGATCTCCTCCGCGTACAGCTGTAGGGGCGAAGCGTAGGAGAGCAGCTTTTCGCAAAGCTCGCGACCGCGGTCCAGCTCTCCGATCTCGCACAGCGCCGACACGAGCCAGAACGAGCAGATCGTGAATGTGCCCTCCTCGCCGCGAAGTCCGTCATCGGTTTCCTCCGTGCGATACCGAAGGACCATGCCGTCGACGGACAGCTCGTCGGCTATCGCGAGCACCGTCGCCCGAACACGAGGATCTTCGGGCGGTAGGAACCGAACCAGCGGAATCAAGAGCACGGACGCGTCGAGCGTCCTGGAGCCGTAGTGCTGGACGAAAACGCCTCGCTCGTCGACACCGTGGGTGAGGATGTCTTCCTTGATCTCGTCAGCGACCGCCTGCCACGACCTGGCGAGGCCCGCATCGCCGTGCATCTCGGCCAGGCGCGCGCCGCGGTCCAGGGCGACCCAACACATCAGCTTCGAGGACACGAAGTGCTGCGGCTCTCCGCGCACCTCCCAGATCCCGCGGTCGGGCAGTCTCCAGTTCTCGATCGCGCACTCCACCGCGCGCTTCAGCGTCGGCCACACGACCTCGGGCAGGTAGTCGCGCGACTTGGTGTGCAGGTAGACCGAGTCGAGGACAGCACCCCAGACGTCGTGCTGTTGCTGGGCATATGCGGCGTTGCCGACGCGCACGGGCCGCGACGATTCGTAACCGCTCAGATGATCGATCGTCTTCTCGGTCAGCTCGTGCTCGCCGCCGATGCCGTACATGATCTGCAGGTCCTTCTTCCCGGCAGCAACGTCCGCGATGAAATAGAAGAAGTCGTTGGCCTCGCGTGCGAAGCCGAGCGTGTAGAGGCCCCACAGCATGAAGGTCCCGTCGCGGATCCACGTGTACCGGTAGTCCCAGTTGCGCTCGCCGCCAATGGTCTCCGGAAGCGACGTCGTGGCGGCGGCAAGCAGGGCGCCCGTAGGGCTGTAGGTGAGGCCTTTGAGCGTGAGGGCGCTCCGCTGGAGGAAGGATTGCCAGGGGTGTTCAGGAAACTCACCCCGGTTGATCCACTCGCGCCAGAACTCGGCGGTTCGCTCGACGCGCATGAATGCTTCTTCGACGTGCTCGGGGGCCGGGTGCTCGGCCCAGTACTCCTTGGCCGTGGAGTGGCGCGAGCGGGGCCACACCATGGCGACGTATGCGCGCTCGCCCTGGCGCAGGACCTTCGTCGCGTGCGCGCCTGGGCCTTCGAAACCGATGCGCAGGTCGGTGACCAGCCGGATCGGAACCTCGTCCGCGCCGCCACTCGCCAGCGCCTCGTTGTAGCCGGTCCCGGCGTACTCCCATGTCGCGGCGGTCTGGCCGTAGTCGAAGACTGGCTGGCAATCCAGGCTCAGCTCGACGCTGCCGACGACACATCGCGCAGTGCGCAAGAGGATGTGCTCCGCCTCGTAGTCGTTGGGCGGACGGCGATAAGTGCCCGACCGGCGCTGGCTGTGATACCAGGGCCCGATGCACATCGCGTCCCGCACGATCAGCCAGCCAGTTCTTGTGCGCCACGTCGTCTCCAGGACGAGCGTCCCCGGCAGGTAGCGCCGCCCCGCCGGCACCTGTACACCGGCCGGCCCGAACCGGAAGCTGCCCGCGGCCCGGTCGAGCATCGCGGCAAAGACGCTTGGGCTGTCGGCGCGCGGAAGGCACATCCACTCGACCCTGCCGGTGGGCGCGATCAGGCAGTTGACCTCACAGTCGGACAGGAAGGCGTACTCGGCTATCGGCGGGAAGGGGCTCGAGACGCGCGGCTCGGCGGACTGCGGTCCGATGTCGGGGACGGCATGGTAGCCGTCACCGTTGACCGCGGGTCCAACGGACTGGCGAAGGTTCGGAATCGCTTTTCTGGCCATCCCCAGCTATCCCCCTGCTGAGGATATGCCTGCGAGCGCGTTTCTGATCCGCTCGAATACCTCGTCCGGCGTCCCGACGCCGGCGACCTCGTGGATGGCCAGGCTTTGCTTTCGATAATGCTCGAGCACCGCCTCGGTCAACTTGTGGTACTCGCGCATCCGCTCCTCGATCGACTCGCGGTTGTCATCGGTGCGACCCTCGAGGAGCGCTCGGTGCAGCAGGCGGTCGATCAGCACGTCCTCAGGCACCGTCAGCGCGAGGATGAAGTCGACCCTGTGCCCCTCGTCCGACAGCATCGCGTCGAGCGCGCGAGCCTGCGCGACCGTGCGCGGAAAGCCGTCGAGGAGCGCGCCTCCCCCCTCTTCCGCCGCGGGCAGCCGGCCGCGCACGATGTCGACGATGAGCCTGTCGGGCACGAGATCGCCCGCGGCCATGATCCGCGCCACCTCCATGCCCAGGGCGGTGCCCCGCGCGACCTCGGAGCGAAGTATGTCTCCGGTCGAGAGGTGGTGGAGATGAAGCTCCTTCTCGAGCCTTGACGCCTGCGTGCCCTTGCCGCTTCCCGGCGGCCCGAAAATCATCCCGACCATTACGGCAGCTGGATTCTGCTCCGCCGGCGCCACCACGTCTTGGCGTGCTCGGCCAGGAGCTCCTTGATCGCGGGATCGGGTCCCGCGGGCTCGCCCTCCTTACTCAACGCGAGCCAACGCTTCGTGACCTCCACGTACACGTCCGCCTCGGTCCAACCCGGCAGCTGCTCGAGTACGTGGTGGCGGCGAATCGCTTCTGCGATCGGGCGGTAAACGTTGTCGTACCAGCTCGCGGCCGCATCCTGAAGTGATACGCCGCGGTGCAGCTCCTGGGACATGAAGTAGCCGTGGCCGACGATGTGCCGGAGGATCTCGTCATAGCGACCGAGCCGGCTGCATTCGAGCCTCGCCTCCGGCCGCGTGCGGTGAAGCTGCGTCGCCTCGAGAAACGCCGAGTACTCGGCGGCACGCAAGAGCGTGTGCGCGTCGGATTCGGAAGGAAGCGGTGCGCGCGTACGCACGTTGATGACGCGGGCTCGGATGGTGGGTCGTTCGAGAGCCCGCGCGACTGAGACTCGACGGTGTCCGTCGATGACGTAGTACTTGTCGTCGACCTTGTAGACGTCGATCGGCGGCACATCCTCGATGACCATCGCCGCGTACACGTTGGCCCAGCGGTCACGCAGCTTGGGATTGATCGGGAAGAAGTTCGGGTCGAAGTCGGCCGTCTTCGACTCCGGCGCGACCGAGCCCGCGATCTTGTCCAGCGGAATGTCCTGAACGCCGCCGTACGACTTGCCCTCGAAGCCCGCGGCATCGAGGCTCGGCGAGATCGAATGCAGCCGCAGCGCTCGCCGGGCGAGGATGGACCGGATCGACCGCCTGAAGGCTTTCGCCCGAGCGGCGTCAAAGTCGGCCAGTCCCGTGAGCCGCTCGAACTCCACCGTCCGTCTATCTTCTTGCAGTTGCGATCACAGGGCTCGGTGGCTGGGTGGGAGATCGTGGCCGCCGGCGGTGCCGCGTTCCTGGGCTTGCTGCTGCGGCTCGCGGACTTCACCTCGATCCCCTTCCGCGCACCGAATCCGGACGAGTGGAACTGGACGTGGTCGGGCCTCAGTCAGCTGGAAGGCATGCCGCCCACCGCGTGGACGCTGTTTTTCGATGCGTATCCGCAGGACGTGTGGCAGACGCCGCCGCCTCCCTATGTCGAGCCGCTCGTCCACCCGTGGGTCGACGCGCCCCCGCTCTTCAGCTGGATCATCGGACTTGCGGGCTGGCTTGACGGCGACCGAACTCTGCTCGACGCGATCAACGATCCCCGGCCGCGCCTCGTAGGAATCGCGCTCAGCATCGTCGCGCTGGTCCTGGTCTACCTCCTGGGACGCGCGGTACTCGGCATCGGGCCCTCGCTGGCCGGCATCTGGCTGCTGGCAGTCAGCCCGATCGCGGTCGTCCTCGACCGGCTGATCGCAGCCGAGCAGCTGCTTGCGGTGCTCGTGCTCGCCGCGCTGCTCGCGGTGGTTCACCTGCGCGACGAGCAGCCCGATCGCCGGTGGCTGTGGCTGCTGCTGGCGGCCTCGGCCGTCGCGCCGGCGGTCAAAGCGCCCGGCCTGGTGGTCGGAATCTCGGGCGCGCTGCTCTTGCTCGGAAGCCGGCAGTTTCGGCTCGCCGCGTTGACGGCCATCGCCACCGGCGGGGCGCAGCTGGTGGTGCTGGGCTACGAGGCCACGGTGAACTGGCCCGCCTACGCCGCGGAGGTGGCGATCCGCGGGAGCCAGCTGAGCGGCTTCACCGGTCTTCGCTTCATCACCAACACCACGGGCTTCGACCACCAGCAGGCATACGACGGCTGGTGGCTTCTTGGCTGGCTCGGCGTGGCCGAGTTGCTGGGCAGGAGGCTGCGGAACTTCGACGTGATCGCGGTGCCGTGTGTGCTCTACGTCTTGATCATGCTCGGCACCGCAGCGGAGTACAGCTCAGGCTACGGCTGGTACCGGCTCGCGGTGATGCCGCTGGTTTACCTCAGCGCCGGCCGCTTCATCTGGCTCGCTGCCATCGAGCTTTCGTGGATCAGGCTTGGCTTAATCGCGGTGCTCGCCATCGCGACCGCTCAGAACTGGGCGGAGCCGCTGCATCTCCATTTCAACGCGACGCTGGTGGCGGCAACAGTCGGGCTCGCGGTCCTACCGGCGTTCGCGGCGATCGCATTCTTGAAGCACCGCGCCTGGGCCCAGCTGGGCGCGTTTGCCCTGCTGGCGCTGCTGATCCCCGTCGGGGTCATCGAGGTGTCGGAGCTGGGCTTCATCTACGGCCACCTTTAAGCCCTAGCGCCGAGCTCGAGCTCCGACCCCCGCCTGGTCACGCGGGCGCGGCGGTCCCGCTCGCGTCCCTGCGCAAGGTTGAGCGCAAAATCGCCCCGTCTCGCGTACGCCGCCTCGATGCCGGCCCGCTTGCCCAACACCCCCACCTGCGGCAAGTCTGATGACACCTCGGACTCGAGTCTCGAGCGCCACTCCTCACGCGGAGATCGATTCACAAGCAGCGGGCGGTCCTTTCCGTACCACCCCTTCACGGCGAGCGCCGCCGCCACAGTCCAGGCCGCGGGTGCCTCCGGCCGGTTCGTGCCGAGGATCGGCCGTGGATCGCCGTCGCGCGAGTCGACCCCGCGGAAGTCGTACATGACTCGCCCGTCCGGGCTGACGTACAGGAACTCGACGTCCGCCCCGGCAACGTTGACCGCGTTGAGCAAGCGGTTTCCCAGCTGCAGCGCAAGGTGAGGCATGCCATGACGCGCGAGACCGCGCGCGATCTCGAACGTCTCTTTCGGCCAGACCGTCCAAGTGCCGTGGTAGTCCTGGAAGCCGACCAGGCCCGCCTCGCTGACGGCACGGCACCGCACCCCTACATCGGTGACGAAGTCGCCGCTGCAAATGCGCCGCACCGTGCCGCTCGCATAGAGCTCGGAATCTGGCAATCCCTCGAGGAGGCCCGTGTCGAGAACCAGCGCACCGTTGGAGGCGATGCTCTCGATCCGCCGAGGACGCCCGGTGGCGTCGCGATCCAGCCCCATCGCGAAGTAAGACGATTCCTGCATCCACATCCGCTCGATGACCCGCTGACGCAAAGCCCCGGCCCGCTCGCGCCAGTCCGGGCGGCCGAACAGCCTGGCCGCCGCGAGCAATGCGTCGTACGCATACGCCTGCACCTCGATGGCGGCGATGGGAGCGTCCCAGTTGGCGAGACTCCCGTCGGCGTGGACGTAAGACGTCCCCGAGTCCTTCCACACCTGGAACTGGATGCCGTCTGGGTTGCGCCGCCAGAACTCGATGAATCCGAGGTCTGAGCTGTCCATCCTGCGCGTGATCCAATCGATGGCTGCGTAAAGGCACTCACGGATCGATACGGTGCGGCCGTCTCGCCTGGTGACGGTCTTCGCGAGGATGTCTTCGCCATGCGCCGCGCAGTAGTCGGCGACCAGCCGAGCGTAGAGAGGCGTTGCGTCCACGCTGCCGTAGTAGGTGAGCCCGCTCTCGTCACCGCCCCATTGCCTGGACAGCACCTGCAGCAGCCGTTCGGATGATGGTGAGATGCGGCGTGTGCCGACGAACAGGGTCCGGTGCTCATGCACGATCTTGCCCGGTTCTTCCTCGTTGGTCTGCGGGCCGACCGGTGCCTCGACCACGCCCTGGAGGCGAGACAGCGTCACGATCACGTCGCGTGCGATCTCCGGTTTGATGTGAAGCAGGGTCTGCGCCACCGTCGCCGAGTCGCGGCCGAAAACCGCGTTGCTGAACAGCACGTCGCCGCTCGCGAAGACTCCGATCCCGGGTGCTCGTAGCTCACCCAGGTCCCTGGTCGCGCTCAGCACCACCGGACGGGTCGTTTCCGCGACCGTTTTAGGCACCGGCGCCGCGCCGTCATGGGCCGCGGCCGCCGTTCTCTTTTCGAGGCCCGTGAGCGCCAGCGCGACCGAACCCAACAGCTCCGCTCTCTCGGCGAACGCCGCGCCGACGACCTCTGTGCGCTCCGCCGCGGACTGCACCGCGAAGCGCCGGATCGATTCGCGAATCGGCTCGAGCAAGATGTCTCCAGCCCGGCTGAGCATTCCGCCGACGATCACCCGCTCCGGGTTGACCAGGTTGCACAGGCCGGCCACCGCAACACCGATCTCCCTGCCGGCGTCGGAAATGGCGCGGCGGCACCGCACATCACCATCCAGGGCGCGATCGATCACCCGCGCGAGAGTCAGGTTTTCGCTGCGCTCATTGCTGACGAGCTGGATGATCGCCGGACCGGAGGCCACAGTCTCGAGGCAGCCCCTGTTCCCGCAGTAACACAGGGCGCCGTTCTCATCGAGCGTGTTGTGCCCGATCTCACCCGCCGTGCCGAAGGCGCCGCGCACAAGCTGGCCGTCGATCACGATGCCCGCCCCGATGCCCGTCGCCGCCTTGATGTAAGCGACGTTGGCGCAGTTTCGGCCGGCGCCCCATGCGAGCTCGGCGAGCACGCCGAGGTTGGCATCGTTCTCGATCGCGACCGGGAGGTGAAGGCGCGACTCGAGCTCCGACGCGATGGGAATCCCCACCCATCCGGGCATGATGGTGGTGGAGCCGACCATCCCACGCGTGCGATCGACGGGGCCTGGAATCCCAACTCCCGCGCCCGCGGCGTGCTTCCGGTCTATGCCGACCTCGCCCAGCGCCTCGTCGACCATCCGGACCGCCAGGTCGAGAGCCTCCCGAGCCCGGTGGCTGACGTCGAGGTCGACCATCCGCTCGGCCAGCACGTTGTGCGCCAGGTCGGCCACGGCCACGCGGACATGACTGTGCCCAAAGTCCAGGCCGAGCACCGCAGTGGCCGATGGCTGGAGGGCCAGCTGTACGCCCCGCCGCCCTCGCCTCGGCGCGGCCCCGTCGTCGTCGACCGGGCCAATTAGCCCCGCCTCTCTCAGCTCCCCCACCAGGCTCGAGACGGTGGTCCGGGAAAGTCCCGTGGTCCTGGCAATCGACGCCTGGCTCATCCGACCGTGGTCGCGGAGCGACTGCATGACGCGCTCGCGATTCCGCTCGCGCAGCCAGGCGAGAGAACCGCTTCCCTTCCTCGTCATAGCCGGCGAGGGCATAATAACCATTTGTCAGGACTTCGGACAATTGGCCAAGCCGTACCCGGACAAATAACCGAATTCTTGACAAAACCGGGAGGCTGATGGAAGCTGACGAGAGTTTCTGAGTACCGGTGGCTCCTGTTGCCGGCGCACTCTCGCCCCGTGGCCGTCGGGTTTCGGGAAGAAGGCAGCAGGACGGCATGAAGCTGTCTGGGAGGAGAACGATCATGCGAAGGTTGCTTCTTTTAGCCGCCGCGACGGTCCTGGCCGCGACGGCGTGCGGCGGAGGCGGTGGCAGCGGCGGAACGTTTGACCCCAACACGGTCAGCGGGACGGTGGTGCTCTCGGGTTGGCAGGCCTCGCCGGAGGAAGGCCAGGCCCTGCAGGCCGCGCTGAACGGCTTCAAGGCAAAGTACCCCAAGATCACGGTCGACTACGAGCCGATCGCGGGCGACTATCCGACCGCGATGGTGGCGAAGTTCAGCGCCCACCAGCCGCCGGACGTGTTCTATGTCGACTCGGGAGTGGCGCCAGACTGGATCAAGCAGGGCGTCCTGCATCCGCTCGACGACTGGGCCAGCTCTCGTGGCTTTGACACCTCGAAGTTCTACCCGGGCTATCTGAACGCCTTCAAGGGCAGCGACGGCAAGACGTATGGCTACCCGAAGGACGGCAACACGCTGGCCATGGCGTACAACCCGGACATGCTCAGCGCGGCGGGTGTACAGCCGCCCACGACCTACGACGACATGCTGAAGGTCGGCGCAGCCTTCAAGGCCAAGGGCCAGGTGGCCTACAGCATGAGCACGAGCCTTGACCGCATCCTCACCTTCGTCTACGGAGATGGCGGCGCGCTGCTGAACTCCAACAAGACGCAGGACGCCATCGACAGCAAGTTCAAGACGGCTGTTGCCTTCTACCTGAGCCTCTTCCAGATGGGGTACGCCAAGTCGCCTTCACAGCTTGGTGTCGACTGGAACGGCAAGGCGCTTGGCGAGAAGAAGGCCGCCATCATCTTCGAGGGCGGCTGGCTCGACTCGTACATGAAAGGCACGTTCCCCAGCGTTCCGTACAAGTGGGCCGAGGTACCGGCCGGCTCAGCCGGCAAGGCGACGCTTGGCTTCACGGTCAGCTACTCGATCGGCAAGGACTCGCCACACCTGAACGCAGCCTGGCTGCTGCTCACCTACCTGACGGGTCCGGACGGCATGAAGCTGTGGACCGAGGGCGGGGTAGCCAATCCTTCTCGGAAGGACGTGTCCCCTCCGGCGGGCAAGGACATCCTCGTCAACGGCGCCGCTTACGCGCACCCCTGGAGCTTCATTCCCGGTTTCAGCAAAGTGAACGACGCCTTCAACAACGCGTTCGAGGCGGCCGTCGAAGGAAAGGGAACTGCCGATGACGTGGTCTCCAAGACCAAGGCGGCGTTGGACCAACAACTGAATCAGCCTTAGCCTTTAAGGCCGCATGGCTTTAAGCATTCGGAAGGCGCGGGGCAGCCTGGGCACCGAGCGTGCCCAGGAGGCCCTCGCCGGCTATGGGTTCATCGCCATCCCGATGGTGCTGTTCCTGGTCTTCAACATCGGGGCGCTCTTCTACTCCGCGTACATCAGCCTGTGGCGCTGGGAGATCCTCGGACCCACGGAGTTCCTGGGATTCCGCAACTACGCCTTCATACTGCGCGACGACGTCTTCCACACCGCGATCAAGAACTCGATCTACTACACGGTGATCGTGGTGCCGATCCAGATGGCATTGGGGCTCACCCTGGCCGTCACCGTCAACCAGATCTGGAGAGGGCGCACGTTTTTCCGCGCCGCCTTCTACTTCCCGGCCATCGCGAGCTCGGCGGCGATCACCGTCCTCTACATCTACATCATGGCCCCGGATGGCCTGTTCAACCACCTGCTCCAGACGATCGGGATCAATCCGCTGGGCTTTCACAACCAGGGCAACTGGCTCGGGAACAGTGACACCGCGATGAACGCCATCATCGGGCTCAACGCCTGGACGACCTCGGGCACGATGATGCTGTTCTACCTGGGGCAGCTGCAGTCGATCCCGTCCGACGTCTACGAGGCGGCGAGGGTCGATGGCTCCGGCCCATGGAGCTCCTTCTGGCGGATCACATTTCCGCTCCTGGCGCCGGCGCACTACCTCGTCTTGACCGTGTCCGTCATCGGAGCCCTGCAGATGTTCGACCAGGCCTACATCGCGGGCGGGTCGGGAGGTGACCCCGCCTATGCGCTGATGACGATGGTCCTGTACCTGTACAACGCTGCCTTCCGGCAGTTCGAGTTCGGCTACGCGGCGGCCGTCGGCATTGTGCTGTTCATCATCATCTTCACGGCGACCCTGATCCAGCGACGGCTGTTCGGAAGCACCGACTGGGCGCAGGCGCGATGAGCGAGGTCTCCATCGCCAAAGCCGCCGTCGCGGAAGCGCCGCTGCCTGACGAGAATGAGACTCGCCGCCGGATCGGCCGTTTCGTCGTGTACGCGATCCTGCTCCTCTACTCGCTCGTGGTCTTCGTGCCGTTCCTGTGGACCATCTCCACCTCTTTCAAGACCCTGCCCGAATCGCTGGAGATGACCCTCATCCCTCAAGCCCCGACCGTCGCCGGCTACGTCACCGCGTGGACCCAGCTCAAGCCGGCGCTGCCGGTGATGTTCTTCAACAGCTTCCTCCTGGCGGCGATCGTGACCGCCACCAACGTGTTCTTCGGGGCGCTCGGCGGCTACGCGTTTGCGCGGCTGCGGTTCCCCGGTCGAGAGGTGCTGTTCATATTGGTTCTGGGCACTCTGATGATTCCGGATCAGCTGCGCATGGTTCCGGTGTATCAGCTCCTGGTCAATCTCGGGTTGGTCACCCCAGGGCCGCAGAACTACATCGGGATCAGCCTCATCATGGCGATCAGCGCCACGAGCCTTTTCATCATGCGCCAGTTCTTCCTCACCATCCCCTTCGACCTCGAGGAGTCGGCGCGCATAGATGGAGCCGGATTCTTCGTGACGTTCCGTCGCATCCTCTTTCCGCTCTCGAGGCCTGCTCTGGCCATCGTCGCGATCCAGAGCTTCCAGGGCACGTGGAACGGCTTCTTCTGGCCGCTGATCCTGCTCCAGGCTCAGTCCCACTGGACGCTCCCGCTCGGACTGAGCCAGTTCCGCTTTCAGTACTCGACCAACTGGCCGCCGCTGATGGCTCTGGTGGTCGTGGCCACCATCCCCATCGTGATCCTCTATCTCTTCTTCCAGCGCTACTTTGTGAGCGGCCTTTCTTCGGGCGCAGTCAAGGGCTGAGCCGCTAGATCAGCGCGGCCTCGGTTTCGGAGTCGAAGAAGTGGATGCCGCGCACGTCCAGCCCGAGCTTGACCCGATCGCCCGGCGCCACGCTCATCCGCGGATCGACGCGAGCCGTCACCTGGTCGCCCCCAACCGTCCCATAGAGGAACTGGTCAGAGCCAAGTCGCTCCACGACGTCCACCTTCATGTCCAGCTGCGGTGATCCGTCGGCGACGCGGTCGGTCACGGTTTCCGGCCTGAACCCGATCGTCCCTTTCTCAGCGCCAACCGCCTTCGGAAGCTTGACCTCGAACCCTGAGGCCTTCGCAGACCCGTTGGAGATCGTCGCGGGGACGAAGTTCATGGTGGGTGTGCCGATGAAGCCGGCGACGAACAGGTTGGCCGGATGGTCGTAGATCTCGCCTGGCGTGCCGACCTGCTGGAGGATGCCGGCGTTCATGATCGCGATCCGGTCGCCCATCGTCATGGCCTCGACCTGGTCGTGCGTGACGTAGATGAACGTGGTCTGCAGGTCGCGGTGCAGCTTCTGCAGCTCGACGCGGGTCTGACCGCGAAGCTTGGCGTCCAGGTTGGACAGGGGCTCGTCGAGCAGGAAGACCTTCGGGCTGCGCACGATCGCGCGTCCCAGGGCGACGCGCTGGCGCTGCCCGCCGGACAGTGCGCGCGGCTTGCGCTGCAGGAAGTTGTCCAGGCCGAGGATGCGGGAGGCGTTGCGGACGCGCTTGTCGATCTCCTGCTTCTTCATGTGCTGCATCTGCAGCGGGAACGCCATGTTGTCGTACACCGACATGTGCGGATAGAGCGCGTACGACTGGAAGACCATTGCGATGTCGCGGTCCTTGGCGGCGACGTTGTTGACGACTCGGTCACCGATCAGGATGCGACCTTCAGAGATCTGCTCCAGGCCCGCCAGCATGCGCAGCGCAGTCGACTTGCCACAGCCCGAAGGACCGACAAGCACCATGAATTCCTTGTCCTGGATTTCGACGTTGAAGTCCTTGACGACCGTGACGTCAGACGTGTAGCGCTTCACAACGTGGTCGTACGTTACTGATGCCATCTCATTCCTATCCCTTTACACCCGCCAGCTGAATCCGCCCCTCCAACAATCATTCTATTTACCTCCTCCTAATGTGCAAATCGGGCCCTGCAGGTCCCGCGGTCGATTTGCGGACGACGAGGGTCGTCCGCAGCGGGCGCGGCGACTCGACCGCTTTCCCATTCATGCGCTCGATCAAGAGTCGCGCCGCCAGCTTTCCCTTCTCCACGATCGGCTGACGCACGGTCGTAAGCGGCGGGCTGGTCCATTCGGAGGCCGGGATGTCGTCGAAACCGACCACGGAAAGGTCGGTGGGCACGCGCAGCCCAGCCGATTCCGCTGCGGACATGACGCCGATCGCGGCCATGTCACTCATGGCGAGGACCGCAGTAGGCCGGCGCTCGCCCTTGGGTAGCGACTCGAACGCGCGGGACCCGGCCGCGACCGAGATGCCGGCAAGGACCGTGGTCGGGTCCGGGGCGCCGGCGGCGCGGATCGCCTTGCGATAGCCGGCCAGGCGGCGCATCGCCGATGGCGAGGGATCGATCTGCGCGCGCACCGGGGGGAGCATGAGGATCGCGATATGGCGGTGACCGAGGGACAGCAGGTGCCTCGCCGCCAATTCGGCGCCGCCTTCGTCGTCGATGTTCACCGCGGGATGGTCGGCAGACGCGTCGGAGTCGACCATCACGTTCGGCACCCCAATCAGGTCGAGCGCGCGCACGGCGGTGTCCTCAGGGCTCAGGCCCAGGCTGATGAAACCGTCGACGGACGCATTGCGAATGGCGTGTTCGAGCGAACCGTCGAGCGGTGGGACGAGCAGGAGGGTCAGGTCATGCTCGTCGCACTGCTCGCCCAGACCCTGGATCAGCGCGCTCACGAAGGGGTTGCCGAAGACCGTGGAGAGGCGCTGCGGGATGAGGAGGCCGATGGTGCCGCTGCGCTTGGTCGAGAGGGCGCGCGCGGCGGGGTGCGCCGTATATCCAAGGTCGCGAGCCACACCAAGGACTCGCTCCAGCGTGGCCTGTCCGAGGCGCCCGGGGCTGTTGAAGGCAAAGGACACGGCCGTCTTGGAGACGCCGGCCGCCGACGCCACGTCAGCGATGGTGACCCGGGACACCCAGCAAGGCTCCAGGCACTACGATCCCCCTTTTCCGAAGCGGACGATAAACCGCTTTAGTAAAGCGGTTTATGGCGCGATGCTATGCGCTCCCGTCCGGCCTGTCAAGCTCCGATTTTCGCCGTCGCCACGACGACTGCAAGGAGTCGGTTTTTCGGATGACATGGGGTTGGCCGGTGACGGCGTCCCAGGCGACCTCGGCGTCGTCGACCAGCAGCGCCTCGAGAAGGCTCTCGAGGCTCGGGTCCTCTGGATCATCGTCTGCCAGCGGCTCGGTTTCCAACCTAGCCTGCCTTCGGCCTCCGCGTAATGGCCGCAAGCAGTGCCGGATCGACCTTTGGCAGGCGGTCGTAGGTGGCGAGGCCGTTCTGCTCCTGCTCGACGTCGGTCAGCTGCGTGTAGCAAAAGCCCTGCACCGCCGGGCTCCGCATCAGGCCGTCGATCAGGCGGTCATATACGGCGAGGAGCTGGGTCGAGTCCGGGACGTCCGCGTATCCCCATCCTCCTGAATCGGCCAGGCGCAGGCCGCCGAACTCGGTGACCAGCAGCGGCTGGCCTTCGTAGGCGAAACCTGGATCGAACGCCGGGTGCCCACTCGCACCTGAAGCCAGCGCCGACTCGACGGAAGCAAAGTGGCTTGCCAGCTCCGCTGGGGGCGAGTAATCGTGCAGCGTCAGCAGGTCGGTCAGCGACTGCTCCCATCCGTCGTTGGAGACGACCGGTCGGGTGGCGTCGAGCTCCTTGGACATGCGGTACAGGCGCACCAGGAAGTCAGAGCGGACCGAGCTGTCGATCTCTCCGAGGCCGAAGCTCTCGTTGGCCGGCACCCAGGCCATGACCGACGGGTGATTGCGGTGCAGGCGCACGACTTCGGCCCACTCGGTCATCAACCGGCGCTCGGCCTGCGCGGTGTGCTCGTGGAAGCTCGGCATCTCCGACCACACGAGGAAGCCGAGGCGGTCGGCCCAGTACAGCCATCGTGGATCCTCCACCTTCTGA
>DASYZS010000040.1:0-5618 GCA_035945895.1 Candidatus Dormiibacterota bacterium
TTGAAGTAGATGCTCTGCAGCTCCTGGGTGAACTCACCGACCTTGCCGTTGCCGACCGGCCGCCTGTCGACCTCGACCACCGGCGAGATCTGCGCGCCGGTCCCACAGAGCAGGAGCTCCTCGCACGTGTAGAGCTCAGTCCGGTCGATGCTCCTCTCGAGCACGTCGAGATTGAGCTCGTCTTTGATCATCTTGATCAGCAGCTGTCGCGTCACGCCTTCGAGGATGTCGTCGCTCACCGGCGGGGTGACAAACACGCCGTCCTTGAGCATGAACAGGTTCTCGGCTGAGCCTTCTGACACATGCCCGTCGACCGTCATCACGATCGCCTCGTCATAACCGCTCTCCACCGCCTCGGACTTGGCGAGCGCCGACTGCGCGTAGGCGCCCGCGATCTTCGCCCGCGCGGGGAGCGACTGGTCGGGAACACGACGCCATGTGCTGACCATGCATCGGATGCCGGACTCGACCTCGACATAGTTGCCGAACGGGATGGCGTAGATGAAAAAGTTGCGGTCGAGGTTGTGCAGTCGCACGCCGATCTCCTCGCTCGAGGTATAGAGCAGCGGCCGCACGTAGACGTCGGACCTGAACTGATTGCGGCGCAGCACCTCGAGCGTGTAGTTGACGAGCTCCTCGGTGCTGTAAGGCAGCTGCATGCGCATCACGTTGGCCGAGCGGTGCATGCGGTCGTAGTGCGCGGCCGCCTGGAGCAGATAAAGCTGCTCCTTCTGCTTGTTCCAGTACGCCCGGATTCCTTCGAAGACCGCTGTTCCGTAGTGCAGCGCGTGCGTCATCAAGCCGAGCTTCACGTCGTTATAGCGCGCGAAGTCGCCCGCGAAGAAAACCCACGTGTTCGGATGCGCCGCCGGCTTTCTTATCGCAGCCTTGGCCTTGGTCTCCACACCCACTGCGCTAAGTGTAATTGCCGAACCGTTATATTCCGGGCGTGGGCCTCTACGGCATCATCGCGGACCTCCGCCGCGAGCATCCGACCGCTACGGCGATGCAGACGCTCGACATGGTCACCGCCGAGCTCGGGCGCACGCGCGACAACCTGAAGGAGGCGATCGAGCATCTCGACGGCAAGCCGCTTCCGGCCGGAGGCAAAGAAGTCCTGGAGGAGCTCGTGGAACGCAGCCGGGCGGAAGGGGTTTACGACCTCGACTATGGCCCGGATCCCTACGACAAGCCTGTTCCGGAACCCCTGGATGAAGGCACGGCGGGCATCGGCGCGGTGCTGGCGATCACGTCGCTGGTCGGGGTCGCGCTCGCCGTGGTGGCGGTGATCGTGGCCCTGAACGCGATCTTTTCCGGAACTAGTGGCTGAGTACTCGTTCGACGTCGTGTCCGAGTACAACGGCGCGGAGTTGACCAATGCACTGGACCAGGCCCGGCGCGAGGTCGGCACGCGGTTCGACTTCAAAGACACGGCCACGGCGTACGACCACCGAGGCGAGACGATCGTGATCGAGTCCGCCAGCGAGGACCGCGCCAAGGCTGCGCTGCAGGTGCTGCGCGAGAAAGCGGCGCGACGACAGCTGTCGCCGAAGCTGTTCAAGGCGGGCGACGCGAAGACCGTCGGCAAGGGCCGCGGCCAGATCGAGGTGCAGCTGAATGCCGGCATCACCGACGACATCGCCCGCGACCTGCGCAAGCGAATCCAGAATGTCTCGGCCAAGCTTCAGGTCCGCATCCAGGGCGACCAGCTCAGGGTGGTGAGCAAAGACAAGGACACTCTTCAGTCCGTGATCAAGTCACTGCGTGAAGCGGACGACATCTCTGTCCCGCTTCAGTTCACCAACTACCGATAGTCGTCCTCCCCGCGATCGATCTTCTCGAGGGCCGCTCGGTCCGCCTGACCCAGGGTCGGTACGAGCAGGTGACCGTTTACGGCGAGGACCCCGTCGACATCGCTCGCAGGTTTGCGGCCGCCGGAGCGAAACGCCTGCATGTCGTGGATCTCGACGCGGCGCGCGGGCTGGCGAGCAACGCGGAGCTGATCGATCGCATGCTCCACGAGACGCAGGTCGAGATCCAGGTTGCGGGCGGCATCCGGACCGAGGAGACCGTGAAGCGCTTGCTGGACGCCGGCGCCAAAACGGTCGTGATGGCCACGGCCGCGATTCGCGATCCGCATCTCTTCGAGAAGTGCGCCTTCGGCCATGCGGGCCAGGTGGTCGGCGCGGTCGACGTCCGTGAGGGCAAGGTAGCGATCGCGGGTTGGCTCGACACCGACCCGGTGGCACTCAAGGCGTTGTTCGGCCGGTGGGCAGACCTGCCCCTGGGAGGTGTGATCCTGACGTGCATCGACCGCGACGGCACGATGTCGGGACCTGACCTGGAGACGCTGGGCCGAGTGCGCAAGATGACCAGGTTCGACCTGCAGTATTCGGGCGGGATCGCCTCGCTCGACGACCTGCGACGCGTCGCCGCATCCGGCGCGCAGGGCGCGATCCTTGGCAAGGCCCTGTACGAGGGCAAGGTCACGCTCGAGCAAGCCTTAGCTTTGTGAGAACCCTTGCGGTCACGGCCCTGCTCGTCCTTGTGGTGGCGTGCGGCGGCCGGAATACGCCAGACGACCAGGCCCTGCACAGCGACATCCACAATGGAACCAGCGGAGCCGAGGTGACGTTCGACGCGACCCTGCTCGACGACCCCACGCAGCGGGGCGACCACGAGGTGTTCGACGTCAGAGTTCCGACCGGCGAGATGCTCGAGGTCGACCACAACACGAGTGAGGCCCAGGCAGTACCGGCGCACAAGGGAGACGGGGTCGTGATCCACGGCCAGCTGTACATCGACCCCGGGCCCCGATACGGGGTCCACTGCACTCACGCCCACACGTCGAGCGGATGCCCGTACCCTGGGTGGATCGAGCTCAACAACAACTACTACGAATGAAGCGACGAAACTTCTCGCGGTTGTCGTTCTTGCACAACCTGGTTGGCGGCGACTACGGCCTGCGCGAACGCCTTGGGCGCGTGCGCGTCAACCTTGGCCGGCGCACCCCCACGCGCACCTGCTGCGGAAACTACGGCGAGCCCGGTTGTTGAATGACCAAAGACGAGGCCCGTGCGGCCGGACTGATTCGCGGGTGAGGCAGGCCTCCCCCGCGTGCCCCCTCCTTCCACAGTCCACGTTTGGGTGGCGTCTGGCGATACACGCCCGGTGACGGCCCGAATGAATCGGGCCTACAGCTTCACTTCGTCCCTGATCAGGTAGCTCGCTTAGGTTTTCTTGCGACCACGGCCACGGTCGCCTGCGCGACAGGCCTGACGACCATCTCGTCGATATCGACGTGCGGCGGCCTGGTGACCGCGAACACGATGCAGTCGGCGATGTCTTCCGCGGTCAGCGGTTTCATCCCCTCGTAGACCGACTTCGCCCGCTTTCGGTCGCCGTGGAACCGGACGAGGCTGAACTCGGTCTCGACCAACCCGGGCGCGATTTCCGTGATGCGGATCGGCTCTCCATTCAGCTCCAGGCGCAGCGTCTTCGTGATGGCTCTCACCGCATGCTTGACCGCGGTGTAGCCTGCCCCTCCGACGTAAGTCTCGAACCCGGCGACGGAGCCGACGTTGACGATGTGCCCGTGCTTCGACTTGCGCAGCAGCGGCAGGCTGGCGCGAGTCATCCACATCAGACCGAGCACGTTGGTCTCCCACATCCGGGTCCACTCTTCGTCCACCGCGTGGTCGATGGGGTTCAACCCGAACGCGCCGCCGGCGTTGTTGACGAGCACGTCGATCCGACCAAAGCGCTTCTTGATCTCACCGACGAACTCGTTGACGCTCTGCTCGTCTGTGACGTCAAGACGCATCGCAACTCCGTTCTCGCCTGCCACGCGTTCGAGCCTTTCGATGCGGCGCGCTCCGACCACGACCCGATAGCCGTGCCGGCCGAGCGCGATGGCGGTTGCCGCACCTATGCCAGAAGAAGCCCCCGTGATGACTGCGATGGGAGTCATATCGTTGCCCGGCCAAGCGTAACCTAGAGAAAAATGCTCGACGCGATCGTCGCGCTGGTCGTGGCACTGCTGGTCCTGGCAGGCGTCGTCGTGATCATTGGGCCGAGCAACATCTGGCGGCGGGTCGCGTTCGCGCGACGGCCGCGCCTCGGACCTTTCTTCGAACCACGGCGGTCCCCCGACGCCGGGGCCGCGAACCCGCAGACCCAGCGCGTCGTCGTCGCCGCCGGCCGCCTCGCCAACTGGATGCGCATGCACGGCCACGAGGATGTCGCGCGCGACATTCGAACTGCGGCAACACGGCTCAACGGCAACGAGGCGGCCGGCCTTTACGCGCTGCAGACGACGCTGCGCCGCGTCCGCGTCGTCAACATCACCGACACGGCCGCGCACGAGCGACTTCGCGCCCTGGTGGCCGAGCTGCGCACGGCGGTCGACGACCGGTTCGAGCAGCTCGAGCTGCTCCCCTTCAAGCGACCCTGAACGAACTCAAGCGGGTCAGCTCCGGGTCCCCATTCGAAAGCAAGATCGGGTTCTGCCGCGCGATTCGCGTCGGGGACCGCGTGATCGTGTCCGGCACGGCGCCTGTATGGCCGGACGGATCGGTCAACCACGACCCCTACGCCCAGGCCCGGCGTTGCTTCGAGATCATCGAGGCCGCGCTGACGGAGCTCGGCGCACGGATGGACCAGGTCGTACGCACCCGGATGTTCGTCACCGGCACGGAGTGGGTCGACGCCGTCTCGAAGGCGCATGCAGACGTGTTGGGCGATGTCCGTCCCGCGGCGACGATGGTCATCGCCCAGCTGCTCAACGAGCGCTGGAAGGTGGAGATCGAGGCCGAAGCGGTTATTGCTTAGGCTTCGGACCGTTGCCGGATTCGATGTACCTCTTCAGCGACTCCATGCTCTTGTGGATCCCGGCCGCATATTGAGGACCCAGCAGCCCGCCCGCAAAGCGGAGGAGCCCGGCGAGCTCGTAATCCATCTCGTAGACGAGCCGCGTCCCACCCTCCTTGCGGGCGGTGTAGGTGTAGGACCAGGTGCCCTTGAGCGGACCCTTGACGAAGCGCCCCGAGCATTTCTTCGGCTTGTTGTAGACGTCCTGCTCGACCTCGAGCGTGACGTTGCTCCCCGGCAGGTCGAGCAGGTAGCGGTAGCGGGTGCCTTTGCCGGGTGGCGCGGCATCGAGCTTTTCGGCTTTGGCGAGGTTCGACGTCCACTTCGGGGCGTTCTTCACGTCCTCGGCCACAACCGCCCAGACGCGCTCGGGCGGCGCGTCGATGTCAATGTGCTCGCGCAGCCTGGCCATGTTGCGATGATCGCGTAGATGGCCGCGACGGCGTCATATCGAATGCTCGGCGCGCTGCGCCACCGCAACTACCGGCTGTTCTTCTCCGGCCAGGTCGTCTCCACGGTCGGTACGTGGATGCAGAGCGTGGCGATGCCTTGGCTTGCGCTCGAGCTCACGCACAGCGGCCTGCTCGTTGGGCTTGTGCTGGCGGCCCAGTTCACCCCGATCCTGGTTGCCGGCCAATTCGGCGGCATCGTCGCCGACCGCTTCCACAAGCGCAGCGTCCTCCTCGCCACCCAATCGACGTTCATGGTCCCGCCGTTCGTCCTCTTCCTTCTGACCGCGACCGGCCACG
>DASYZS010000041.1:0-20141 GCA_035945895.1 Candidatus Dormiibacterota bacterium
GTCGGGAAGTCCAGCTCGCCGATCAGGACCTTGCGGCGTCCCTCGGGAAGCGGAAGCCCGGTCGCCAGGCTGGTCAGGGCAACTGAGACCGACGGCGCGATGGCGGTCGAACCGGCCGGCGCCCGCAACAGCTCGGCCACCCGGCCGCGGTAGCGCTCGAGAAGAGGCAGCCAGGTCGAGTACCAGACGGGCGTGCCCTGCTCATCCCAGTCCCGGCCGTACTTCTCCAGCGCCGCCCGGCCCCGTCGGGGAAGCGGGCCCAGGGAACAGGCGTTGAAATAGATGCACCGGTCGAGAAGGGGGAACTCGGCGCGCAGGGTTTTCCAGTCAGTCATTAGGTGGTATAGTGCCCCGAAACCTCGGCCGGACGCCGGAGCGTTCGCGCCTGTTTAAGTGCCCCCAGAGAGGGGTAAGTTGTCGTATACTCGCCGTTTGTGCACGTCCCGGCCGCTCACTACGCCTATTAGCTGAGCGCGCCCTTTTTCCTGGAAGGAGAACCGAATTGATCTCAGAGATGAGAGCCCCCTCGCGCATCAGCTATGGCCGCATCCCGAACCTTGTCGAGTTGAAGGACCTCATTGCCACACAGCTGGAGTCCTTCAGCTTTTTCAAGACCGACGGGCTCCGTGAGCTGTTCGACGAGATCAACCCGATCACCGACTACACGGGCAAGAACTTCGAGCTGAAGTTCCTCGACTACGAGTTCGGCCAGCCGAAATTCTCCGTCGAGGAGTGCCGCAACCGGGACATGACCTACGCGGCGCCGCTCCGAATCCGCACGCGCCTCACCATCAAGGAGACGGGGGAGATCAAGGAGAGCGAGGTCTATATGGGCGACTTCGCCATGATGACCGACGAGGGCACCTTCATCGTCAACGGCACCGAGCGCGTCGTCGTGTCGCAGCTCGTGCGCTCGCCGGGCGTTTACTTCACGGCCGCCGAGGACCCGGCCACGGGTCGCAAGCTGTTCGGCGCGAAGCTCATCCCCAACCGTGGTGCGTGGCTGGAGATCGAGACCTCGGCCAAGGACCTGCTCACCGTCAAGATCGACCGCAAGCGCAAGGTTCCGGTCACGGTCCTGCTCAAGGCTCTCGAGCTGCCGCAGCTGAAGGGCACCGAGAACGACCGCGAGGCGCAGAAGCGAGCGCTCAACGAGCTCTTCGCGGACGTCGACAACAACCCCGAGCACCACTACATCGAGACGACGCTCGACAAAGACACCACGACCAAGACCGAGGACGCGCTGCTCGAGCTGTACCGGCGCGTGCGGCCCGGCGATCCGCCGTCGGTCGACAACGCGCGCAACCTGCTGCAGTCGCTGTTCTTCAACCCGCGCCGGTTCGACCTCGGTCGCGTCGGGCGCTACAAGGTCGACAAGCGCCTGGGCCGCGACGAGGAGGACATCCTCGAGCGCGTTCGCAACCGCGACCTGCGCATCCTGGAGAAGGGCGACTTCATCGCGTTCATCCGCAAGCTGATCGAGCTGAACAACGCTCCGCGCGAGAAGCAGATCCCGGATGACATCGACCACCTCGGCAACCGCCGCGTTCGCGCGGTGGGTGAGCTTCTCCAGAACCAGTTCCGCATGGGCTTGATCCGGATGGAGCGAATCATCAAGGAGCGCATGACGATCAGTGACCCGCACACGGTCACGTCTGCGTCCCTCATCAACGCGCGCCCGGTGGTCGCGGCGATCAAGGAGTTCTTCGGCTCGAGCCAGCTGTCCCAGTTCATGGACCAGCACAACCCGCTGTCCGAGCTGACCAACAAGCGCCGCCTGTCGGCGCTGGGTCCCGGCGGTCTCTCCAGGGAGCGCGCGGGATTCGACGTCCGCGACGTGCACCACAGCCACTACGGCCGCATCTGCCCGATCGAGACGCCGGAAGGTCCGAACATCGGCCTGATCGGCAACCTCGCGACCTACGCGAAGGTCAACGAGTTCGGCTTCATCGAGACACCGTTCCGCCGTGTGTACAACCGCGTGGCGCTCAACGACGAGGTGGCACCGAAGCTCGAGGGCCGCACCCTGCGCCGGGCAGCGGTCGACCCCAAGGGCAACGAGGTGCTCCCGGCCCAGGAGAAGCTGGACGCCAAGGCAATCCAGAAGCTGCTCAAGGCCCACGTCGCTTCGATCGACATCGTGCCGTGGGTCTCGACCGAGGTCGAGTACCTGTCCGCGGACGAAGAGGACATGTACGGCATCGCGCAGGCCAACGCCTCGCTGACGCCGGAGAGCACATTTGTAGACGCGCGCGTGCCCGCCCGGGCGCGCGGTGACTTCAAGATCGAAGAGATCCAGAACATCCAGTACATGGACGTCTCACCGAAGCAGATCGTCTCGGTGGCGACGGCCCTCATCCCCTTCCTCGAGCACGACGACGCCGGTCGCGCCCTGATGGGCGCAAACATGCAGCGCCAGGCGGTGCCGCTGCTCGTCACCGAGGCGCCGCTGGTCGGCACCGGTGTGGAGTACTACGCGGCCAAGGACTCGGGCGAGATGATCGTCGCCGACTTCGCCGGCACCGTGGTCGACATCGCGCACCCGAAGGAGCTCAAGACCGTCCACGCGACGCCGGTGTTCGAGATCATCGTCAAGCCGGACGCCGGCGGACCGGAGAAGCACTTCCCGCTGCAGAAGTTCGCGCGCTCCAACCAGGGCACCTGCCTCAACCACCGCGCGATCGTCAAGCCGGGGCAGCACGTCGAGATTGGGGACATCCTGGCCGACGGGCCTGCGATCGACAACGGGGAGATGGCGCTCGGGCGCAACCTGCTCGTCGCCTTCATGCCGTGGGAGGGCTACAACTTCGAGGACGCCATCCTTTTGAGCGAGCGCGTAGTCAAGGACGACCTCTACACCTCGATCCACATCGAGGAGTACGAGTCCGAGGCCCGTGACACCAAGCTCGGTCCAGAAGAGATCACACGCGACATTCCGAACGTCGCGGACGACGCGCTGCGCAACCTTGATGAGCGGGGCATCGTCTACATCGGCGCCGAGGTCCAGCAGGGCGACATCCTGGTGGGCAAGATCACGCCCAAGGGCGAGACCGAGCTGTCGGCGGAGGAGCGACTGTTGCGCGCGATCTTCGGTGAGAAGGCGCGCGAGGTACGCGACTCGAGCCTGCGCGTGCCCCACGGCGAGCGCGGAATCGTGGTCGACGTGAAGGTCTTCAGCCGCGACAACAAGGACGAGCTGGGCCCGGGCATCAACGAGATGGTGCGGGTCTACATCGCCCAGAAGCGCAAGATCTCGGCCGGCGACAAGATGGCCGGCCGCCACGGCAACAAGGGCGTCGTTGCCCGGATCATGCCGTCGGAGGACATGCCGTACCTACCGGACGGCACGCCCGTCGACATCGTGCTCAATCCGCTCGGAGTGCCGAGCCGCATGAACCTCGGCCAGGTGCTGGAGACGCACCTCGGCTGGGTCGCCCACGCGCTGGGTGAGCGCATCGCGACGCCGGTGTTCGACGGCGCGCCGATGGCGACCATCGTCAGCGAGCTGAAGAAGGCCGGGCTGCCGGAGGACGGCAAAGTCCGGCTGCGCGACGGTCGCACCGGCGAGGAGTTCGACGAGCCGGTCACCGTCGGCTACATCTACATGCTGAAGCTGGCGCACCTCGTGGAGGACAAGATCCACGCCCGCTCCACCGGCCCGTACAGCCTGGTCACCCAGCAGCCGCTGGGCGGCAAGGCGCAGTTCGGGGGCCAGCGCTTTGGCGAGATGGAGGTGTGGGCGCTCGAGGCGTACGGCGCTGCGCACGTCCTGCAGGAGATCCTGACCGTCAAGTCGGACGACATCGTCGGCCGGGTGAAGGCCTACGAGGCGATCGTCAAGGGTGACAACACGCTCGAAGCCGGCATCCCGGAGTCGTTCCGCGTGCTGGTGAAGGAGCTCGAAGGCCTCGCGCTGGGCGTGGAGATCCTGAGCGAAGACGAAAGGCAGATCGTGCTGAGTGAAGAGGACATACCGGAGATTCCGCTCGACCTTGGAATCTCACTGGAAAGAGAGGAACTCGGGGAGGATTCCGCGGAGTAAATGTTGAAGCTAGAGAACTTTGACGCGCTGAAGCTTTCGCTCGCATCGCCGGACACGATCATGTCGTGGTCCCACGGCGAGGTCACAAAGCCGGAGACGATCAACTACCGCACGCTCCGGCCCGAGCGCGACGGTCTTTTCTGCGAGCGCATCTTCGGTCCCACGCGGGACTGGGAATGCCACTGCGGAAAGTACAAGCGCTACCGCTACAAGGGCATCATCTGCGACAAGTGCGGCGTCGAGGTGACGCGGTCCAAGGTGCGCCGCGAGCGCATGGGCCACATCAAGCTCGCGTCGCCGGTCAGCCACGTCTGGTACTTCAAGGGCATCCCGAGCCGCATGGGTCTGCTTTTGGACATGTCTCCGCGCAACCTCGAGAAGATCCTCTACTTCGCGAACTACATCGTCACCGACGTGCACGAGGAAGTGCGCAACGACATGCTCGCGGTCCTGAACATGGACAAGGACGAACGGGCCATTCGCCTGCGCGCCGACATCGACGCCAAGGCGCGGGAGATCCGCCAGGACCACGACGCCAAGACCAAGAAGCTGAAGGGCGACGTCGACGTCGAGGTGGCGCGGCTCGAGGAGGCGCTGCAGGAGCAGGTCGACGAGCTGACCACGCAGGGCAAGAAGGCCACGGAGCACATCAAGGCAGGCATCGGCACCAAGTCGCGCCGGCAGATGACGGTCGGTCTCAATGGCGACGAGGAGGTCGTCATCGAGAAGGGCGACCTGATGTCGCGCGAGATGTCGCGCGGCGTGCTCGCCAAGGTGCAGGAGAAGGTCGAGAAGCTCGAGGCCAACACCAAGGCCGCGCAGAAGCGCGCCAAGGAGAGGCTCGACGCCGACAAGAAGTCGCTCGAGGCGCAGATCGAGGAAGCGACCAAGGGCGAGCGCGAGGCGATCCAGGGCCAGCTCGAGGCACTGCAGCAGGAGATCGAGGGCACCCGCAGTGACCTCGAGGCCATGCACGCCAAGCAGATCCTTACCGACACGCAGTACCGCGACTTCCAGGAGAGGTTCGGCCGCGCGTTCCGCGCGGGCATCGGCGCCGAGGCGGTGCGCGAGCTGCTCTCGCGCATCGACCTGAACGCCGAGATGTACCGCCTGCGCGAGGAGTCGCGTTCGTCGAGCGGCCAGCGCAAGCAGAAGGCGATCAAGAGGCTCAAGGTCGTCGAGGACTTCCGCAAGTCCAACGCCAGCCCGACGTGGATGGTGCTCGAGGTGCTGCCGGTCATTCCGCCCGAGCTGCGCCCGATGGTCCAGCTGGATGGCGGCCGGTTCGCGACCTCCGACCTGAACGACCTCTACCGCCGCGTGATCAACCGCAACAACCGCCTGAAGAGGCTGCTCGAGCTCGGCGCGCCCGAGATCATCGTGCGCAACGAGAAGCGGATGCTCCAGGAGGCGGTCGACGCGCTCATCGACAACGGGCGGCGCGGCCGCGCCATCACCGGCACCGGCAACCGCAAGCTGAAGTCCCTCTCCGACATGCTCAAGGGCAAGCAGGGCCGGTTCCGCCAGAACCTGCTCGGCAAGCGCGTGGACTACTCAGGCCGCTCCGTCATCGTGGTCGGCCCCGAGCTCAAGCTCCACGAATGCGGCCTGCCCAAGAAGATGGCGCTCGAGCTCTTCAAGCCGTTCGTCATGCGCGAGCTGGTGAACAAGGGCTACACGACCAACATCAAGTCGGCCAAGCGCATGGTCGAGCGCAGCAGACCGGAGGTCTGGGACGTCCTCGACGAGGTCATCCACGAGCATCCTGTGCTGCTCAACCGCGCCCCGACCCTGCACCGCCTGGGCATCCAGGCGTTCATGCCGGTGCTGGTGGAAGGATCCGCGATCCAGATCCACCCGCTGGTCTGCGCCGCGTTCAACGCTGACTTCGACGGCGACCAGATGGCCGTGCACGTGCCGCTCTTCAGCGGCGCCATCGCCGAAGCCAAGAACCTGATGATGTCCTCGCAGAACATCCTGTCCGCGGCCGACGGCCACCCGGTCGTGGCGCCGACCCAGGACGTGGTGCTGGGCTGCTACTGGCTCACGGCGACGCGCACCGAGAAGCCGGAGGACGCCTCCAAGCTGCGCAACTTCAGCTCCCAGAACGAAGTACTGCTTGGCCTCGAGGCCAAGGTCGTCAAGCTTCAGGAGTGGATCCGCGTGAGGATCGGCGATCAGACCATCGTCACGACCCCGGGCCGCGTGGTCTTCAACCAGCCCCTGCCCGTCGGCCGCAAGCCGATGGACGAGGTGGGGATGGAGCCGCTGCCTTTCCAGAACGCGCACTTCGACCGCAAGCTGCTTCGCGGGCTGGTCGCGGAGCTGTACCGCCTGTATGGCAGCGATGTCACGGCCAGCGTGGTCAACGACATCAAGCGGCTTGGGTTCCGCTACGCCACCCAGGCGGGAATCACCGTCTCCGCGATGGACATCCCGCACCCGGACGAGAAGTGGCAGGTCATCCGCGCCACGGAGAAGGAAGTGGCGGACGTCGAGCGGATGTACCGCCGCGGCGTCATGACCGAAGACGAGCGTTACCGCAAGGTCATCGAGCTCTGGCAGCGCGCCTACGAGGAAGTGGGTTCGCAGACTGAGCACGCGTTCGACAAGTTCAGCCCGATCTGGATGATGATGGGCTCCGGCGCACGCGGAAACATCCAGCAGATCCGTCAGCTCGCGGGTATGCGTGGCCTGATGGCCGACCCGACGGGCCGGATCATCGACCTGCCCATCATGGCCAACTTCACCGAAGGCCTGACCGTGCTCGAGTACTTCATCTCAACGCACGGCACGCGTAAGGGTCTGGCCGACACTGCCCTCCGAACCGCCGACTCCGGCTACCTGACGCGGCGCCTGGTCGACGTCGCGCAGGACGTGATCGTGCGCGAGGAGGACTGCGGCACCACCAATGGAATCTGGATCCGCGACATCACGCCGGAGCGCGCCAAGAACGAGCCGATCTTCGAGAAGATCGCCGGCCGCGTCGCCGCCGAGGACGTGACGGTCAACGGCAAGGTGCTCGTGCCTGCGGGTCAGTCGATCTCCGACGACGCCGCGCGCGAGATCATCGCCTCCGGCAAGCACGTGAAGATGCGGTCGGTGCTCGTGTGCGAAGCCCGCGAAGGCGTCTGCCGCACGTGCTACGGCCGCAACCTGGCGACGGGCAAGCTCGTCGAGATCGGTGAGGCGGTGGGCGTCATCGCCGCGCAGTCGATCGGCGAGCCGGGGACGCAGCTCACCATGCGCACGTTCCACACCGGTGGTGTCGCAGGTGTGGACATCACCCAGGGCCTGCCCCGTGTCGAGGAGCTTTTCGAAGCTCGCATCCCCAAGGGCAAGGCCATCATCTCCGAGATCGACGGCGAGCTCGAGATCATCCGCCAGGAGGGCTCGCGCAAGGTGCGCGTGACCTCACGCGAGGACTTCGAGGTCTCGTACCCGATCGAGGCCAAGATGGAGGCGCTGGTCAAGACCGGCGACGACGTCATGGAGGGCCAGGAGCTGGCCCGCGACTCGAAGAACAACGGCGTGCGCACGCGGCACGCCGGCAAGGTCGCGGTGTCGGCCAAGGAGATCACGGTCCGGACCGTGGACGAGGAGGTTCGCGAGTACGCGATCCCGCACCAGGTCCGCATCCGGCCGGAGCTCGACCGGCGCGACAGTCAGAAGGTGACCATCAAGGCCGGCCAGCAGATCACCGAAGGGTCGATCTCACCGCAGGAGCTGCTCCACATCCTGGGCAAGGAGGCCGTGCAGACGTTCCTCGTGGACGAGGTACAGAAGGTCTACAGGTCGCAGGGTGTCGACATCAACGACAAGCACATCGAGGTGATCGTTCGGCAGATGATGCGGAAGGTCCGCATCGACTCGGCCGGGGACACCGGCCTGCTGCCGGGCGAGATCGTCTCGCAGTGGGAGTACGAGGAGGCCAACGCGCGGGCGCTGGCGGAGGGCGGCGAGCCCGCCACCGCGCAGACCGTGCTGCTTGGCCTGATCAAGGCGGCTCTGAACACGACATCGTGGCTCTCTGCGGCGTCGTTCCAGGAGACCACCCGGGTGCTGACCGAGGCCGCAATCTCCGGCAAGGTTGACCGCCTGCGCGGCCTGAAGGAGAACGTGATCATCGGCAAGCTCATCCCCGCTGGGACGGGCCTCGACTACTACAAGAAGCAGCGGGAGCAGGCGGCCCGAATCCTCGAGGAGGAGCCGATCGACCTGGAGACGCTGTCGGTCTAAGACCCAGTTGTAAGTCAGGGCCGGTCCCGAAAGGGCCGGCCCTTTTCTTCTAGAGACAGCCGCCGGCGATGAATCCGGAATGGCTGGACACGAGCCTGATGGGGGCACCGGCGACGCCGGCATCCACCCAGAGGCCCTGGTCGGTTTCGATCCAGATCGCTCCGCCGGAAACAACGGGCCATCCGAGGAGTGTCAGCGGGTGGGCCGCGTCGGAATAGACCTCCTGGCCGTTGGAAGCTGCGGCGCCGGTGGTCGAGGGTTGCGGTGCGATCCAGATCTGCGTGGCCGCCATGCGTCCATTTGGAAGCTGCGTGCCCACCGCGATGATCGGATTCCCCGCCTCGTCGATTCCGATCGGCAGTGCGGTCGCGCCGGACGCCGTGAACCAGGTGGTTGCGACCTGGGTCTGAGGGTCGATGCGCTGGACGGTGCTGAGGCTGGTGAAACCAGCCGACCTGGTCGCCCAGATCGCGGTCGGGGTGATCACCGCGAACAGGCCGTAATGACCCTGGTCGATTGTGGTCACACCGCCCGCCGGATTGACCAGGGTAATGATCTCGGGACCCGGCGCGCCGTAGACGCCCTCCGGTCGCAGCGCGACCGGGAAGCCATAGAGCTGATCGCCATTCATCCACAACGTGTCGCTGCCCGACGCCAACACGACGCGGTGCAGGGCCGGCTGGTTGCTGACGTGTGGGTACTCGGTTCCTACGTAGACGTAGCTCGAGAAGTCGGGCATGACCCAATCTCTCGGCACCGGCAACCACTGGTCGTTGTTGGGGTCATACGTGTAACCGCGCCTCAAGCCGCTCGCGTCGGGTTGTCCGATGAGAGCCACGTTGCTGGCGGGGTCGGCCGTGAAAGTACCGCCCGGCAGCTGGATGAAACCGCCGGACCCTGGCTCCGTTCCGGAGACAGGGAGCCTGCAGCTCTGCGCCACAGGCGCGGCCACGCCGGTGAGGGTGAAGGAGAGGTAGGCGGATGCGTCTGGGGCTCCTCCGCCGGCACGCAATGAGCGCACGTCCCCGCGGACGGTGTAGTGCCCGGCCAGTGCGGTCGCGGTGTCCCACGTCCAGGTGGACGCGGTTCCCCAGTCCTGGGTCACCGAGCCGGCGGCACCCGCGGCGTCTCCGAGGACGAAGCGGAACTCGGGTTGTCGACAGCCCTTTGCCCTCGCGGCAACGACGACGAGCTGTCCAGCGGTGATCGGCGACTGGCGGGAGGCGGACAGCGAGACCGTGGTGCACGTGGTCGCCGACACGGCCGAGGGTGAGGTTTGCGCCACGACCGGTGGCCTGGGCGGCTGCAGGTCGCAGGCGCCGAGAAGGCCCGCCACCGCCAGCCAGACCATAAGGCGAGACCACCCGCCCATCACCAACTGGAACTGTGCGTCCCAGGTGAAGGTAACGCCGGTTGGCGGCGCTTAGCGGTGGGGCTGGTAAACCGCGCGGGTATGCGTTAGAGTCAGCCGTACGTGCACAAGGGGGCGCCCGCCAGGGTAGCTCCCTTTCGTTTTCCTATGATGGCTTCGTGACTCTGAGCCGAAGGCTCGGCTGCGCCTTCGCGGTGGTGCTGCTCGCCGCGAGCGCGTGCGACACCGGCGTGACGGTCGGACCCAAGCTCGCCAAAGACCAGGTGCTGCGGGTGATGCTCGAGGACCAGCCCTCAACGCTTGATCCGGGACAGACTGACCCGACGCACCTTTACGAGACCGGTGTGCTGCGCGCCATCTCCGAGCCGCTGCTGAAACCCAATCCCGACCTGAGCGGCGTCGTCCCTGCGGCCGCCCAGAGCTATGAGATCAACGGCGACGGGACCGCCTACGTCTTTCATCTCCGCACCAACGCGAAGTACTGGGACGGCACGCCGGTCAAAGCCGACGACTTCGTCTACGCGTGGCAGCGCCTCATCGATCCGCGCCTGGCGGCGCCCAACGAGACGCTGTTCGCCGGCGCTGTGCTGAATGGGGAGCGAGTCTCACTGCTCGACCCACAACGCGACGCGGCCATGATCGACAACGCCCTCAAAACGCTGGGCTTGAAGGCCGTCGACGACTACACGTTCCAGGTCCAGCTCGCCCATCCTGACCCGGCGTTCATCTGGCTGGCGGCGCTGCCAGCGTCGGCGCCGATCCGCCAGGACGTGGTGGCGAAAAACGGCGACAAGTGGGCGACCGACCCGCTCACGCTGGTGACGAACGGGCCGTTCAAGGTCAGCGAGATGGTGCAGAACGACCACATCTCGGTGGTGCCCAACCCAGGCTACTGGGCGGGCAAGCCGACGCTTACGCGAATCGATTTCGAAATCGTGAACGACGGAAGCGCCGCGCTGTCGCAGTACCGGAGCAAGAAGCTCGACGTGATCCGTGTCGACCTGCCGCAGTCGAGCGACGTCACCCAGGACGACGCGCTCAAGCGTCAGCTGGTGAAGACTCCCGACCTGACGGTTTTCTGGATGTCGTTTCGCGTGAACTCGCCGCCGCTCGACAACGCCAAGCTGCGCGTGGCCCTCGCGCAGGCGATCGACCGCCAGGCCTTTATCAACCAGGTGCTCGGCGGTCAGGGCGTGCCCGCCGCGACCCTGATCCCCAAGGGCATGCATGGCTACGACCCGAACCTGACCGCGCAGAGCTTCGACCTCGCGCAGGCGCGCGCGTCGCTGGCTGCCTCAGGCTTGACCGCCAAGCAGGTGACCCTGACGCTGTCCTTTGACCAGTCGAATGAATTCCGCAAGAGGGCGGCGCAGTTCGTGCACGACCAGCTGGTCAACAACCTGGGAATCAACGTCGCGCTGCAGGGGATGGACCCGAACACGCTGGCGTCGAACAAGGACACGGGCCAGTTCCAGATCACCGGCCCCGAGGGCTGGACCGCGGACTATCCCGACCAGGCCGACTGGTACGACACCTTCCTGACCACGAGCTCCTACAACGTCTCGTTGTGGCAGAACCCGCAGTACGACAACTTCGTGCGGGTCGCGCGCACCGACACCGACCCGTCACGGCGCGACCAGGAGTACCTCCAGGCACAGTCGATGCTGGTGGACGATGCCCCGGTCGCCTTCGTTGCGCAGACGGTCAGCTGGTACCTCGTCGAGCCGTACGTGAGGGGCGTCGTGACGTCGCCGCTCGACGAGTGGCCGGGGGCGCTGACGCCCATGAGCCTGTCGATCGCGCCGCACTAGGCGCCTTTTTGGGCGCGGCTGTCAAACGAACGTTCGCCACCCACGTACTTACGCAACTTGACACTTGTGAGCCGGCGACAACAAAATTCAGATCTGGCCGAAGAGGCTGTGAGTAAGACCTGCCGCCGGCGCACTCTCGCCCCGCCACGCGGGAAGAAGGCTGCAGGAAGAGTCTGAGAGGTAAGACGCGTATGCATCTAGGGTTTCGGATCCGGGCGTTAACGCTCGCGACCGCCGGCGTGGTCCTGGCCGTAGCGGCCTGTGGCCCAGCGAGTGGGGGCGGCGGCGCCGGCATGGCCCCGCCGGACAAGCAGATTCTTCGAGTGAACGACGGCACTGAGCCATCGACTCTCGACCCGACCCAGCAGCAGTGGGTCTACGAGGGCAGCGTCGGTCGCATCATGTACGAAGCCCTCGTCAAGGCGAAGGCAGACCTTTCCGACGTGGAAGGCGCTGCTGCCTCGAGCTGGGACATCTCGTCTGACGGGCTGACGTGGACGTTCCACATTCGCTCCGGCGAGAAGTACAGCGACGGCAACCCAGTGGTCGCCAGCGACTTCGTTACGTCGTACAAGCGCATTCTCGACCCGACCGTCGCGGCTCCATATGCGGACCCGTTCTTCGACGGCACGATCGCAGGTGCGCAGAACTACTCGAACATCGACGCGAAGGACTCGAGCGCCGTCAGCTCATTCCTGGCTGGACTCGGCGTTTCGGCTCCCGACCCCAAGACCTTCGTGGTCAAGCTGCAGAACCCAGCTCCGTGGTTCAAGTGGGTGGCCAGCCTCTGGCTCGCCGCCCCAATCGAGAAGTCCGACCTCGCCGCCGGCGGCTCGTCGTTCGGCGCGGTGGCGGCGGACGCACCCACGAAGATGCACGGCAACGGGCCGTTCGCACTCTCCGAGGTGACGCCCAAGGACCACATCACGCTCGTTCCCAACAAGTACTACCGGACGCAGGCTCATCTCCAGAAGGTCATCTACTACGAGATCGAGGACGCCAACGTCGAGTACGCCAACTTCCAGAATGGCCAGCTCGACATGACCGAGGGCGTTCCGCCCGCGGACGTGGCGACCGTGAAGAATGACCCCAAGCTCAGCAAGGAGCTGAAGACCGCAAGCCAGCTCACCACCTTCTGGATCGACTACAACGTGACGAAGAAGCCGCTGGACAACGCTGACCTCCGGCTGGCTTTGTCGAAGTCGATCGACCGCAACTCGCTCGTGCAGAACATCTTCAAGGGCGTGGGCGTGCCGTTCAACCAGTTCATCCCCAAGGGCATGCCGAGCTACGAGGCCATCGACACGCAGGCATTCGACTGCAACGCGGCCAAGCAGCTGCTCGCCAAGGCGAAGACCGAAGGCGTTACCGACGCGCAGCTGAACGCCCTGCACTACGAGTACCGCAACAGCCCCACCCGGAAGACGACTTCCGAGTTCATCCAGGCCCAGTGGCAGTCGTGTCTCGGGATCAACGTGACCCTGGACGCAAAGGAGAGCAAGAGCGTTTCTCATGACCTGGGCACGCTGAACTACCAGATCTCCGGTCTGTCCGGCTGGCAGGCCGACTACCCCGACCCGCAGGACTGGTTCGACATCTTCATCACCGGTTCCGGGAACCAGTTCTCCGGTTGGTCCAACTCGCAGTACGACGCGGACGTCAAGAAGGGCGACACCACCGCGGCGAACAGCGATCGACTGGCCGCTTACAGCGACGCTCAGAAGATCCTGACGCAGCAAGCCCCCGTGACGTTCCTCTACCAGTCCGAGAGCTTCTACCTCTTGTCGAACAAGGTGCAGGGCCAGGTGTTCACCCCGCTGGATGACTACTGGTACGGCGACCTCGCTTCGGCCACGACCATGTACATTTCGCAGTAAGGAAGCATTGGCAGTAACAGCGGGCGCCCCTCTTCGGAGGGGCGCCCTCCCGTTCGTCGCCTGGATACCACGAGGGCGGGCGGCCACCCTGGCGGTCTACATCCTCAGGCGCCTCCTGTGGATGGTCCCCGTCCTGTTCTTCATGATCCTGATCACGTTCGTTTTGATGCACCTCGCGCCCGGCGGACCATGGGACCGGGAAGGCAGGCAGCTGTCACCCGCGGTTGTCAACAACCTCAACATCAAGTACGGCCTGGACAAGCCGCTGTGGCAGCAGTTCGTCCTTTATGTATGGGGCGCGGCCCACTTCGACTTTGGGGACTCGCTGCAGTCGCCGGGCCAGCATGTGTCGACGCTCCTGCTCGAGAGCTGGCCGTACACCTTCACGTTGGGTGCGGTGACGTTCATTTTGATGGTGCCCGTCGGCATCGGCCTTGGCGTGCTCGCGGCCCTGCGCCAGAACACGTGGACCGACTACGCGGCGCTGGGCATGGCCACCATCTTCGCCTCCACCCCCAACTTCGTGGTTGGAATCATCCTGATCATCCTGCTGGCGATCGGCATGAACCACCTCACCGCAGGGACTTTCTACTTACCGACGGGCGGCCTGCCCCAGCCCTGGAATCCGCTCCAGGGTGAGCTCATCATGCCGGTCATCACGCTGGGCGCGCTACCCACCGCATTCATCGCGCGACTGGCGCGCAGCAGCACCCTGGAAACGCTGCGCCAGGATTTCGTCCGGACGGCGTGGGCTAAGGGGCTGAAGGGCCGCCTGGTCGTCACCCGACACGTGCTGAAGAACTCCTTGATCCCGGTGGTTACCGCGCTCGGCTACCTGTTTGCGTTTCTCATCACCGGTTCATTCATCGTCGAGACGCTCTTTTCGATTCCCGGCATCGGGCGAAGCTTCGTGACTTCGATCGAGTCGCGCGACTACACGATGATCCTGGGCACAACCCTCCTGTTCGGTTTCGTGATCGCCCTGGCGAACCTGGTCGTCGACATCCTTTATGTCTTCATCGATCCACGGGTGAGGTTGACCGACTAGATGGCGACGGCGGTAGGCGTTGCGGGTCAGGTCGACTGGGACGTCCCTGAGCAGATAGGGCTCTGGCAAGACGCATGGATGCGATTCCGCCGCAACCGGCTAGCGGTGGGCGGGCTCGCCATCGTGATCATCCTGATCGTCCTCGCGCTGGGCGCGCGTCTGCCTACGACGCCGGGCGGCCTGTGGCACATTCTCCGTCTCACCGGCGACCCGTTCACGCAGGACGTCGTGAACACGTACGCCCCGCCGAGCCTGCAGCATCCGATGGGCACTGACATCCTCGGTCGCGACTTGATGGCGCGTGTGTTCTATGGCGCCTCGATCTCGCTGTCGATCGGCATCATCGTCCAGTTCCTGATCCTGGCGATCGGCGGCACCATCGGAATGATCGCCGGCTACTTCGGCGGCAGAATCGACAACCTGCTGATGCGGTTCACCGACATCATGTACGCGTTTCCCGACCTGCTCCTCGTCCTGATCTTCGTGGCCGCCTTCGGCCCGAGCTTCTGGAGCATCTTCATCGCCATCGGACTGGTCAACTGGGTCAACCTGGCCCGATTGGTCCGAGGCCAGGTGCTCTCCATCAAGGAGAAGGAATACATCGAGGCTGCCAAGATGACGGGCAGCTCGCCGACCAAGTTGATCCTCAAGCACCTGCTGCCCAACTCGCTCGGGCCGGTGATCGTCACGTTGACGTTTGGGATCCCCGCCGCGATCTTCACCGAAGCGGCCCTCAGCTTCCTGGGCATCGGCATCCGTCCGCCCGAGCCCAGCTGGGGAGTGATGGTGGAGGACGGCTACGCCGGAATCTTCGCCGACCCGCTGCAGGTCCTGTTTCCGGCGATCGCGGTCGCGCTCACGATGCTTTCGTTCACCTTCATCGGCGATGGCTTGCGTGACGCGCTCGACCCGCGCATGCGACGCTAGCCCACGGTTCTGTAAGCGACTTGGCCGAAACCCTCCTCAAAATCGAAGAGCTCTACACGCAGTTCTTCACCTCCCGTGGCGTGGTACGAGCGGTGGACGGCGTCTCACTGCACGTCGACGTGGGCGAGACGCTCGGAGTAGTCGGCGAGTCTGGCTGCGGCAAGACCATCACCGCGCTCTCGATCCTGCGGCTGGTGCCGGAGCCGGGCCGGATAACGTCCGGCCGGATCCTGTTTCGCGGCCGGGACGTGACGAAGATGGACGACGACGAGATCCGGGACTTCCGCGGCAACGACGTGGCGATGATCTTCCAGGACCCCATGACGTCGCTGAACCCGGTAACCAAGGTCGGGGACCAGATCGAAGAGGCGATGACCGCGCACGAGCGGTTCACCGCGACCGCGGCCAAGAGTCGCGTGGTGGAGCTGCTGAAGCGCGTGCGAGTGCCGGCCGCCGAGTCACGCGTCAAGGACTACCCGCATCAGTTCTCGGGCGGCATGCGGCAGCGCGCGATGATCGCGATGGGCCTGTCGAACGAGCCATCGCTGCTGATCGCCGACGAGCCGACCACCGCCCTCGACGTGACGGTGCAGGCCCAGATCATCCAGCTCATGAAGCAGCTGAACCGCGAGCTGGGTACCGCGATGATGCTGATCACGCACAACATGGCGCTGGTCGCGTCGCTGTGCCAGCGGATCGTGGTCATGTACGCGGGCCGCATCGTCGAGGAGGGCCCGGTCGAGCAGATCTTCAAGAGCCCGCAGCATCCGTACACGTGGTCGCTGCTGCGCTCGGTGCCGCGCGTGGACGAGGCGCGAAAAGACCGCCTCGTGTCGATCAAGGGACTGCCGCCGGACCTCGTCAGTCCTCCGCCCGGATGCAAGTTCCACCCGCGGTGCCCATTCGTGATCGACAAGTGCAGGTCGGATCCAGAGCCGGCGCTCGAGGACGTTGCCACCAACCAGTCCGCGCGGTGCTGGGTGCTGATGCGCAACACCAAGGAGGAGGACGTCGAAGCGGCCAAAGAGTCGGCGTTGTCCGTCGAGGCGGCGGAGAAGCTGAAGGCGGCGGTGCCCGTGGTGGGTGGCGATGCAAGCGGCTGAGAAAGTTCCGGCGACGGCGGTGCGCTCGGACCCGGTCCTACTCAAGGTGTCGGGCGCGTACAAGCACTTCCCGCTCGCCGGGTTCGGCGGCATTGCGGTGCGGGCTGTGGATGGCGTGGACCTCGAGATCCGCCGCGGCGAGACGCTTGGGCTCGTCGGCGAGTCGGGTTGCGGCAAGTCGACCCTCGCGAGATTGATCACGGCGTTGCTGCCGGTGACGGCGGGCAGCATCGTGTTCGACGGGCAGGACGTCACGAAGCTCAAGGGCAGTCGCCTCCGTCGCGTCCGACGGAAGATGCAGATGATATTCCAGGACCCGTTTGCGTCGCTCGACCCACGCATGACGGTGGGGGACATCCTTCAGGAGCCGCTCGACAACTTCGGCATCGGGTCGATGCGCGACCGCCGCAAGCGGGTGCAGGAGCTGCTGCGCCTCGTCGGTCTGAACCCCAACTTCACCAACCGCTACCCGCACGAGTTCTCGGGTGGCCAGCGGCAGCGCATCGGCATCGCGCGGGCGCTGGCGGTGAACCCGTCCTTCATCGTGTGCGACGAGGCGGTGTCGGCGCTGGACGTGTCGATCGCGGCGCAGATCATCAACCTGCTGCAGGACCTGCAAAAGGAGTTTCAGCTCACCTACCTGTTCATCGCCCACGACCTGGCTGTGGTGCGCCACCTTTCGGACCGGGTCGCGGTCATGTACCTGGGCAAGGTGGTGGAGACGGCGGGCCGGAACGACATCTACGACCGCCCGCAGCACCCTTACACGAAGGCGCTGCTGTCCTCTATCCCCGTGCCCGACCCGGTGGTCGAGCGGGACCGGGCGCCAATCTCATTGAAGGGCGAGATCCCGTCCCCGGTGAATCCGCCGTCGGGCTGCCGCTTCCACCCACGATGCCCGATCGCCCGGGTGCCCGGGATCTGCGCGGAGCAGGAACCACCGCTGGAGCCGCACGGAGCGAAGGACCAGATCGCGGCCTGCCACTTCGCGGGCCAGTTTTAGCCCTGGGGGCGTCTGACCTCCAGGATCCGGTAGCCCTTCTTCGACTTCAGGCGAGTCACCCCATAGCCATGCTCTGACAGCCATCGCGCCAGCGTGTCGGCGCCGAGGTTGCGCTGCACGACCAGGTACGCGGGGGCGCCGAGCTTGAGCCGGGGCAGCCACCGCAGCAACAGCTCGTGCAGGGGTTGCTTGCCCACCCGCACCGGTGGGTTGGAGTAGATGGCGTCGAGCTCGACCTCCACCGGGACCTGGTCGGGCAGGCAGGCGGTGAGGTTCGGGGTGCCAGCGGTCTCAGCGTTGGCACGGGTCAGCTCCAGCGCGCGTTCGTTGACGTCCACGGCCCAGACTCTTGCCCTTGGCGACCGCCGCGCCAGGACGATCGCGATCGGGCCGTATCCGCTGCCCAGGTCGAGAAGGTCCCCCTGGGCTGGCGGTCCCGGCGCCTCCTGGAGCAGCATGAGCGTGCCGAGGTCGACTGCTTTCGAGCCGAACACGCCGCGGTCGGCCCGCAGGTCGAGCTCCACGTCCTTCGTCCGCAGCCTCACCGTGTGCGGGCGCGAGGCCACGGCCGGACGAGCTTCGAAGTAGTGGGATTTGGGTATACTCATCGTCTTGTCGCCCAGCCGGCCGTTGCCGCCTGGGAAGAAATCTCCCTCCGGAGGAACGTTTGCCGACCATCCAGCAGCTGGTCCGCCTTGGGCGCAAGGCGGCTCGAGCGAAGTCTAAGGCGCCCGCGCTGCGGGGCTCGCCGCAGAGGCGGGGCGTGTGCGTGCGCGTCTACACCCAGACGCCCAAGAAGCCGAACTCGGCTCTGCGCAAGGTCGCGCGCGTCCGCCTGACCACGGGGATCGAGGTCACGGCCTATATCCCCGGAATCGGCCACAACCTGCAGGAGCACTCGGTCGTCCTGATCCGCGGCGGCCGCGTGAAGGACCTGCCGGGCGTCCGCTATCACATCATCCGCGGCACCCTCGACACAGCCGGCACCAAGAACCGCAAGAAGGCGCGCTCCAAGTACGGCGCCAAGCGGGAAAAGGGCAAGGCGGCTGCCTGATGCCTCGCCGTAACCGTCCCGTCAAGCGTGTCGTCGCGCCCGACCCGGTGTACCAGTCCGAGGCGATTGCCAAGTTCGTCAACGTGGTCATGAGCCGGGGCAAGCGGTCGACCGCGGAGAAGGTTGTCTACGACGCGCTGGCGCGAGCTTCCAGGCAGGCCAAGAAGGAGCCGCTCGAGGTGTTCGACCTGGCTTTGCGCAACGCCACGCCGCTGCTGGAGGTCAAGCCCCGCCGCGTCGGCGGCGCCACCTACCAGGTCCCGGTCGAGATCCGGCCGGACCGCCGGCTGGCGCTCGCGAGGCGCTGGATCGTTCGTTTTGCGAGGCAGCGCGGCGGGAAGAGTATGAGTGAGAAGCTCGCCTTCGAAATTCTCGATGCTTCCCAGAACACCGGCGGTGCGGTGAAGCGCAAAGAAGAAACCCACCGCATGGCCGAAAGCAACAAGGCTTTCTCACACTTCCGGTACTAAGAGATATGAACGTGGCACTGAAAATGCAGGAGCGTCCCGTCGCCATCGACAAAGTCCGAAACATCGGGATCATGGCGCACATCGACGCAGGTAAGACGACGACGACGGAGCGGATCCTCTTCTATGCAGGCCGCATCCACAAGATGGGCGAGGTCCACGAAGGGGCGGCGACCATGGACTGGATGGTCCAGGAGAAAGAGCGGGGGATCACGATCACGTCTGCGGCCACCACGGCCGCATGGCGCGACCACTCGATCAACATCATAGATACACCCGGACACGTGGACTTCACCGTCGAGGTGGAGCGGTCGCTGCGCGTGCTGGACGGCGCGGTGGCCGTGTTTGACGCCGTGGCCGGCGTGGAGCCGCAGTCCGAGACGGTGTGGCGCCAGGCCGACCGCTACGGCGTGCCTCGGATCGCCTTCATCAACAAGATGGACCGGATCGGCGCGGACTTCTACGGGTCGCTGGACTCGATCCGCACGCGCCTGGGCGCGCGTGCCGTGCCAATCCAGCTGCCGATCGGCGCGGAGGGCGGTTTCCAGGGCTACGTCGACCTGCTGTCGCGCCAGGCGGTGGTCTACACCGACGACCTCGGCACCAAGTCGACCGAGTCGCTGGACATTCCAGCCGGCATGCAGGACCTGGTTTCGAAGTATCGCCACGACCTCATCGAGGCAGTGGCCGACTTCGACGACAACGTCATGCACAAGTACCTCGAGGAGCAGGACATCACCGAGGACGAGATTCGCGGGGGACTCCGTCGCGGAACCGTCGCGGGCGTTCTCGTTCCTGTCCTGTGTGGCGCCGCGCTGCGCAACCGCGGCGTGCAGCCGATCCTCGACGCGGTCGTCGACTACCTGCCATCGCCGGCGGACGTTCCCGCGGTGGAGGGCAAGGACCCCAAGACGGGTGAGCTCCGCGTGCGCGAGCACGACGACAACGAGCCGTTCTCGGCGCTGGCCTTCAAGATCCAGATGGACCCGCAGGGCGTCGGCAAGCTCACGTTCCTTCGCATCTACTCAGGCCGGCTGCGCGCCGGGTCGTCGGTGTTGAACGCATCGACGGGCAAGCGCGAGCGCATCGGGCGGATCCTGCGCATGCACGCGATCCGGCGCGAGGACGTCGACGACGTGTACACGGGCGACATCGTGGCCGCGGTCGGGTTGAAGGCGACCACGACCGGCGACAC
The DNA here is from genome assembly GCA_035945895.1 of Candidatus Dormiibacterota bacterium. Classification (GTDB taxonomy): domain Bacteria; phylum Chloroflexota; class Dormibacteria; order Dormibacterales; family Dormibacteraceae; genus 40CM-4-65-16. Next base: position 20,139 of record DASYZS010000041.1, read on the forward strand.
GCT
>DASYZS010000042.1:0-4670 GCA_035945895.1 Candidatus Dormiibacterota bacterium
CAAGCCGATCCTGCTGTGGGAGGCCGGCTGGATCGGCCTGCTCGGGCTCGAGCCGTGGCTTCTGTCGCGGGTGCCGAATTTGACCTTGAACCCGCGTTATGCCGGCATATCCAGACTCTTCAGGGCTGAAACCACGCGATAAGCCGGCATATCGCGGGGGCTTGAGCGGCGCTTGAGTCTCGGTTGAAGGGGTCGACGGACGCTTCCACCGTGCCGTCAGCCCGCTCGCATCCGTGAGCAGTTCAGAGGAAGAACGAGAAGTCATGGCAGCAATCCAGAGAACCCGCAACACCTCGTCATTGGGGGGCATCTTCGTCGCCGCCGTCGCCGCCGCGCTCCTGCTGGGTGCAGGCGCCGGCTACGCGGCCAGGACGATGAGCGTGCCCATGTCGGCGCCGTCCGCCGGCAATGCCGTCCAGCACTCGGCGGTGAGCGCCGATTACGAGCTGCCGGCATGGGTCGAGAAGTACGTCGCGCCGCAGGAGCCGCGCCGCTTCCGGGTCGACGAGTACCTCGACAGCCTGAGCTACGCGAAGACCGCTCCGTCAATCGACAACGAGACGATCGGCTTCACGCAGCAATAGATCGACAGCGGGAGAGGGACCGCCGTCGTCCCTCTCCCCCTCCCCAGGCCGACTACATTGAACCGGCGGGATGGACCCTTACCGCCCCGACGAGTGGCATGACTTCTTCGTTGCCGGCGCGGGCGCCGCGGCGGCGCTGACAGGCTTGCTTTTCGTATCGCTCTCCCTCCACATCCGCTACATCGCGGCCAATCCGACGCATCGCGGCCTGGCTCGGGGCAGCTTGATCGGCCTGGTGCAGGCGCTCGTGATCAGCCTGGCGGCCCTGGTGCAACAGCCGGCTTCTTGGGCCGGGCTGGAATTCGCGTTCATCGGCGCGTTTTACCTGGTCGTGGTCTCCGGATATCAGCTGCTGACCCTCGGCCGCGCACACTGGAAGGTTCCGCGAAGGTCCTGGTTCGGAATGGCCTTCGGCTCCCTGCTCGCGGTCATCGGTGTCGTGGGCGGTATCAACGTCGTAACGCGCACAGGCCCCGGGCTCTACGCGGTCGCGCCCATCATCGTGATCATCATCGTCTGGAACCTGCGCAACGCCTGGTTCCTGCTGATGGGGGTGGCCGACGAGTACCTGGTCGACCGTCACGCGGCATAGGATCGATTCGAGATGCCCATGTCATGTTCGGTGTGCGGCAGTCCACTGCCCGTGGGCGCGCGTTTCTGCCCGAACTGCGGCGCGTCGGTTGGGCCACTCCTCGAGACCGAAGAGCGGAAGATGGTCACGGTCCTCTTCGCCGACCTGGTCGACTCCACCGGCCTTGCACGGCGCCTCGATCCTGAGCGCGCGCGTGAGGTCCTGAGCCGGTTCTTCGATGCGGCAGCCGAAGAGCTGCACGCGCTTCGCGGCCGTCCGGAGAAGTTCATCGGTGACGCCGTGATGGCCGTCTTCGGGCTTCCCCAGGTGCGCGAGGACGATGCCCTGCGGGCGATCCGTGCCGGGCTTGCGATTCGCGGACGCGCGCGCCGCCTCGCGCGCGACCTCATGTCGGGCGAATCGCTCGAGGTGCGGGTCGGCGTCGAAGCCGGTGTGGCGGCGACGGGTGTCGGCCCCGGTGGTCAGCTGCTCGTCACGGGGCCGGTCGTGAACACCGCCGCCCGGCTGCAGGCTGCCGCGCTGCCCGGCCAGCTTCTGTCAGGCGCGACCGCTTACGCGCTCACTGCGGACAAGGTCCTCTTCGGCCGCAAGCGTCGCGTTCGCGCCAAGGGCTTCGACGCGACGATCGACGCCTACCCGGTGGAGAGCATCACGACCCGCTCGGTGCGCCGGACCATTCCGTTCGTGGGACGGGTCAGCGAGCAAGGGATCCTGGGGGACAGTCTCGGCCTCGCGAGCACGACCGGCAAGCCGGTGCTCGTGACCATCATCGGCGAGCCCGGGATCGGGAAGTCGCGACTCGCCGACGAGCTCGCCGCGGGCCTCAGCGCCAGCGTCCGAGTGCTCCGCGGCCAGTCACGCAGCACCACCGACACCGCGACCTTCTCGCCCGCGGCGGCGATCGTCGCCGACCTGGCGCTGATCGGCGATGCGGATCCGCCCGAGCTGATCCGCAGCAAGCTCCGATCGCTCGCCGTCGAGTGCTGCGAGGAGGCCGACGTCGAGCGCGTCACGGACCGGCTTGCGCTCCTGTTCGGCGCCGCGGAGGGGCGGCGCGAAGAGTCGATGTTCGCCCAGGACGTCCAGGCCGGCTTCGTCGATCTGATCGATGGGCTGGCGCGCGATCATCCGGTCCTGTTGATCTTCGAGGACGCGCACACGCTGCGCCCCGCGATGCTCGACCTCATCGAGCGCATCGGGTCGCCTGGGAGGCGCGGACCTCGCCGCGCCCTGGTGCTTGCGCTCGCGCGGAAGGACCTCATCGATGAACGTCCCGCGTGGGGCGGCACCGGAGCGGGCGCGGTCATGATCCGCCTGGAGCCTCTATCGCTGGACGAGTCCACCCGGCTGGTGCGCCACGCCTCAGGCGGTCACATCGGGGAAGCTGAATCGACGGCCATCGCGAAACGTGCGGGTGGCAATCCCTTCTTCATCATCGAGACCACCGGCATGCTGGTCACGTCGACCAACGGCGCCCGCGCCAAGCGTGCTCCCCTGCCGCCAACCGTGCAGGCGATCGTCGAGGCGAGGCTCGACGCGCTCCCGTCGCGCCTGCGGGAGCTCGCGCGGCACGCGTCGGTGTTCATGTACGGCTTCGACCTCGACGAGCTCCAGGTGGTGGACCCGGCCGCGACCGAGGCGGAGCTGCGAGAGCTCGAAGAGGCGGAGGTCGTGGTCACGGATGAGGGGGCGACGACGGGTCACTGGCGCATCCGCCACGCGACCCTCAAAGAAGTCGCGTACGCGAGCTTGCCGAAACGCGAGCGGCTGCGTCTGCATCGCCTCGTGGCGCGACGGCTGCTGGCAAATGGTCATCCCTCGTGGGCGGCCGACCATTTCGAGCTGGCCGCCAAGGCAGCGCTGGACCTCGACCCCGACGACCGGGCATCCGCCGACGAGGCCGCGGACGCGCTGCTCGTAGCCGCCGACCGGGCGCGCCGGCGCATGGAAAGCCGTTCGGCGGTCGATCGTTACCAGCGCGCGCTCGCCCTGGCCGGTCCGGAGAGTGGCTGGGGAGCGCGCGAGGCGCGTGCCCTCGCGGGGATGGGCGAGTCGCTCTACTGGCTGGGCGAGTATGCCCAGGCCAAGGATGCGCTCGAGCGCGCCGTCGAGATCGGCGAAGCGAGCGCGGATACGTTTGCGACAGCGCACGCGCTGCGCTTCCTCGGCGACATCGCGATCAACTACGAAGGAGACCTGGACAAGGCAGAGCGACTTCTTCAACGCTCGCTCTATGCCTCCGAGGAGCTCGGCGATTCATGGGCGATCGCGCGGAGCCTGCTCTTCGCGGGTTGGGTGCCGTGGACCAGAGAGCGCTTCGACGAATCCGAGGCTCTCTGGCAGCGTGCGCTCCAGGTGGCCGACGCGAATGACCCGTGGGCCCGGATCCGCGCGCTCAACGCGCTTTCCATCAACCGCACTGAGCAGCACGATTCCGACGGAGCGCTCGATCTCGTCGAGCAGGCGAGCCGTCTGGCCGAGGAGTGCGGCGATGAGTTCAGCGTGGCCATGACCGCGGTCCAGAGGGCGCGGGTCTACGACGACCTCGGACGGCGCGAGGAGGCGCTGCCCTGGTTCGACCGCGCGATCGCGACGTTCGCCGACCTGGGCGCACGATGGGAACAGGCCGACGCGACCGCGGCCCGCGGCATCTGCAAGCGCGAGATGGGCCGGCTCGATGAGGCCGAGGACGATCTGAAGTCCGCGATCAGCGCCGCCGAGGAGCTCGGCGACCGTCAGCTTCCGGGCTGGACCTGGCGGGCTCTCGCCCGCGTGTCAGAGCTGCGCGGTGATTCGGCGGCGGCGGCGGAGCGTCTCAGGCGCTCGACCGAAGCGGAGTCGGTCGGGCCGCACTGAGGCAGCGTCAGAGAGATTCGCCGCGTTAGTCCGGACTATCGCAACCAACCGCGAAGCTAAAGCCGCGTTAGTCCGGACTATCGCGCATGGCGGCCGGCGAGGGGGTTTCCGGCCGAGCCTTTTAGGGACGCGAGATAGCGTCGGCGCGCAGGCGCTCGGCGACCGCGGCCAGGACCTGGACGAGCAGATCCGGGTTGCCCTTGATCGCGTCCCGAAACTGCATGTGGCTCATGACCATCATCCGGGCGGGCGTCGCCGTGGTCACCGTCGCGGTGGCGGGGCCTCGGTCGAGCATGCTGATCTCCCCGAAGAAATCCCCGGCGCCGAGCGTCCGTCGATATTTGCCGTCGATCGACACGTCGGCCTCGCCGTCGAGAATCACGAAGAAGGAATCGCTGGAGTCGCCCTGCGTGATCAGCTTGCGGCCGGCCTCGACCGCAACCTCGTCCGTGTTCTTCTCCACCGACTCAAGAGAGCTCGGAGAGCAGTGCGCAAACAGAGGCACTTTTTTCAGCAGTTCGAGCTTGGAGTCGGCCACCCGAAGCAACAGACTAACGGGTTCACGGGACCGCGGTGGCGGGGACCTCGCGCAGCTTGCGAAGCGGCGAAAAGATGCTGGGCACGGCGCTGACGAGCTC
>DASYZS010000043.1:0-14553 GCA_035945895.1 Candidatus Dormiibacterota bacterium
GCGCTCGGCGGTGAAGTTGCGGAAGTAGACGCCGTTGCTGCGGTCGGCGCGAATCACGTTGAGCTTCTGGAACTGCGCATCGAAGATCACGTCGGCGGGCGATGCGCCTGTGCCTTCGATCTGGAGGTCGTTGACCCCAAAGATCCCGACCAGGTTTTGCTGGTGCGGACATGCTTTCTGCTGCTCGAAGCTGAGGATCTGGTAGCTCTCGTAGCCGACCCTGACCCAGCGCCCGCTCAGGTGGTTGCACGCGTCCGCCTCGGGCAGCAGGCTCGGCTCCTCCTGGTAGAGGCCGGGCAGGACGAGGATCGTCATCCCTGAGCCGCTGACCTGGTCGACCGCCCCCTGAAGGTCGTGATACCCCTGGGTCAGGCACTCGGCAAACAGGTCGCGGTTGTAAGCCCGGAGAGACGGCGGAAAGGTCGCGATCCGCTTTTCGAAATCAGCCTGGTCGGGCTTGCAGACGACGAGGTGAGGACCTGACGTGCGGTAGACCGGCACATGGCCTGTCCCGTCGGGAAAGTGCGTCTGCCGTTCGTAGTGGGCGCTGCCGGCCGCAGGAAGCGCGGCGGCGACTGCCGCCGCGATGATGGCGACCAGGAAACGTGTCCGGCGCCGAGCCAGCACGCGATGCATCTTGATGCATTCCCGATCTCCTTATCGGGCCGGGCCTCCTAGCTTTCCAGGACCTCCCGCAGCTTCCTGGCGAACTCCGGCGCGTGACTCTCGAAACCGCCGTGGGCGCCGGGAAAGACGGCCACCTCGGCGCCGATCAGCTCGGCCAGCCGGAGACCCGCCTCGTGCGCAACCTCGCCGCGGGACTCGTCGCCCACGCCGCTCACGATCCGGCAGGATCTCGACTTCAGGGCTTCGAAGTCTGGCTCGTACAGCCCGATCGCCCGCATCGTGTGCCCGAACCAGAAATCCATGTTGCGCTGCATGGTGGCCATCGCTTCGAGCTGCTCCGGCGTCGGCTCGCCCTGCTGGGGAGGCGGACCGCCGGCCTGGATTCGGCTGGCGGCCGCAAACTTCGGAAACGCCGCGCCCAGGCCCGCCGACTTGTAAGTGTCGGTGATGTCGATGAAGTCTTCACGTGCCTGGGCCGGGTCGGCCTGGACCGCAGCGGTCGGAGTTTCGTGAGCGACCAGCGTCGCGATCTGCTCGGGGTGGCTCGCGGCTAGCTCCAGCGAGTAGACCGCCCCACCGCTGCTGGCGAGGACGTTCGCCTTCTGCTTCGTAACTGCGGAAAGCAGCCTGGACGCGTCGTCGGCGTTGATCTCGACGGCTCGCTCGTCCGCGAAGGCACCCTCAAGCGGACTGTGGGAGAGTCCCCGTGGGTCATAGGTGACCACGGTGTAGTGAGGCGCGAGCTCCTCTGCGAGCTTCCGAAACGCGCCCGCGTCCGCCGGTCCGCCAGGAATGCACAGCAGCACAGGACCGGAGCCGCGGACCTCGTAGCAGATGCTCGCGCCGGGCACCTGCAGCCTCTTCACCTCCACCGTTGCAGCCGCTTTGTCCACCTTGTTTTCCTCCAAATTGATCTAACCCGTAAGACCTTCGATCGACTCAAAACTCATCGCTCAAACAGGTTGGTGGTGATACGCCCGGAGCCGGTCGACGCGGTCGGACTGGGCGAAGAGCCTGACCAGCGCCAGGCCCGTGACGAAACCGCCGACGTGCGCGAAATACGCCACTCCGCCGCCCGTCACGTCGCTGACAGTCGTCAACCCTTCGACCAGCTGCAGCACGAACCACAGGCCGATGAATACCCACGCCGGCACTCGCGCCGCCCAGAGCAGAAAGCCGAGCGGGATCAGGGTCTTGATGTGGCTCGACGGATACATCAACAGGTATCCGGCAAGCACTCCGGAGATGGCGCCGCTCGCGCCGAGGCCGGGCACGTTGGACCCGAGTGACGTGAGGATTTCGAGGGCGTTCGCGCCCATCCCGCAGATGAAATAGAAGAGGAGATACCGAACCGCGCCCATCGAGCGCTCGACGTGGATTCCGAAGACGAACAGGAACAGCATGTTCCCGAGGATGTGGTCCCACCCCGCATGGAGAAACATCGAGCTGAAGAGCGTGAGCCAGAACGGCGTTGGCGTCCCTGCGTACACGCTGCACTGATTCGTGTACTCACAGGGCACGAGTGAGAACGCATTGATGAACTTGTCGAGCTGGTCGCCCTGGGCAAGCTCGTAGAAGAACACCAGGAAGTTGACGACGATCAGACCGATCGTGACGGCGGGAAAGGCCCTGGTCGGATCGTCGACGTCGTCGGCGCTGTACGGAATCATCAGAACTACAGTTTGTACATGAGCCGGGGCTTCAGGGACGCGGACGCCACGCAGCAGGTCAGCGGGCGCGAGGCCGATGAGGCGATACAACGAGTTCGAGCCGCGAGCGAACAACAGGCCCAGCACGCCGTCGAGCTGCGTGACCAGGGGTCGTACGGGGTGTGCGAATCGTGCGGCGGACCCATCGGCGAGGAGCGGCTGGCAGCGGTTCCGGAGGCTACGCGCTGCATCTCCTGCCAGGCGAGCTGGGAAGCGTCGAGGGCCGGCTAGCTCAAGACCCTTTCGTACAGATCGACCGTTTTCTGCGCTATCGCCCGCCATCCGAAATGGCTGACCACTCGCCGGCGACCGGCCTGCCCCATCGCTGCGGCACGCGCTCCGTCGTCCAGGAGGATCGCCATCTTTCGCGCCAGCTCGGTTGTGAACTCATCGATGCGATCGGGGTCGTAGTCCACCAGCAGACCAGTCTCTTCCTCGACGACGATCTCCGGAATCCCTCCCACGCGAGACGCCACCACCGCGGTCTCGCACGCCATCGCCTCGAGGATCACGAGGCCGAACGGTTCATAGATCGATGGACACACGAAGACGGTGGCGCCGGAGTGCAGGCCGATCAGGTCGTCGCGCGAGATGAACCGGTCGATCCACACGAGGTCTCGACCCTCCGCGCGCACCTGCGCCACCAGCGCGTTGACCTCGGCCGAGATCTCGGAGGTGTCCGGGCTGCTCGCAGCTATCACCACCTGGTGACGCCGGTCGAGCTTGAGGGCGGCGGCCAGCAACAGGGGCAGGCCCTTCTGCCGGGTGATGCGTCCGTTGAAGAATGCGTAGGGTCGGGCGAGGTCCACCCCGTATCGGGTCAGGGTCTCGTCGGATTTCCTGCGCTTGTAGATCTCTGGGTCGATCCCGTTGTGGATCACGTGGACCCGCTCCGGATCGACCGCGGGATAACACGCGAGGATGTCGCTCCGGACACCCTTCGAGACGGCGATCACCGCGTCGGCGGATTCGATGGCCGTGCGTTCACAGAACAGCGAGAGCGCATAGCCGCCACCCAGCTGCTCGGCCTTCCACGGCCGAAGGGGTTCGAGACTGTGGATCGTCATCACGTGCGGGATCGACCACATGAGCTTGCCGAGATGACCCGCGAGGTTTGCGTACCACGTGTGGCTGTGCGCAAGGTCGCTTCCCTTGACCGCGGCTGCCATGGCGAGGTCGATCGACATCGCCTGGAGAGCGGCCGCCTCGGGTTTTGGTTCTGACAACGCGTCCCATGCGCGGTAGCTCTCGACGCCTGGCTCCTCGCGCGGCGCGCCCCAGCAGTGGACCGTGACGTCCAGGAGCCTGCGAAGCTCGCGCACGAGGTACTCGACGTGGGTCCCGGCTCCGCCGTAAACCTCGGGCGGATATTCGCGGGTCAGAACCGCGATCTTCCGGTGGTTTCTCAGTTGCTCGCCCAAGCGCCAGCCTGCATGAAACCACGGACCGCAACCGCCCACACCAGCGTCAACACGAGCACGAGGATGAGACCGAGAAGCCACGGCGCAGGTCGGACCAGGCCGGCGACCACGCTGAGCGCCGCCGCCCCGGCGAGAGCGAACCCGATGGCGCGATAGGCGGGAGCGTGCGCGCCGGCGTCGGCCAGCGCTCGCGACGTGATGATCAAGCCGAGCATCCCCACGGCCACCGCCGCAGACAGCAGCCACGATGTCGGCGCAGGGGTGCGTGCGACGTGTGCGTGGCTGAGCAGGCTCACCATCCCCGCACCCGCCGCCGCTATCGAGAGCGTGATCGGATAGTGGCTGACGATCCAGTTGGCGATGGCGGGACCATCTCCCTTGGGCAGCTTGCCGCCGACGACGTCGAAGTAGATCCACCAGAAGCCGAAACCAATCACCAGCGCGATCATGCCTGTGGCGATCGTCTCGAAATCGTGCGGCGAGTGCGCCAATCCATCGACGACGCCGAACACCACTTCGCCCAGGACGATGATGGTGAAGGTTCCGAAACGCTCCACCAGCGAATCGGTCGGAGTCACGCCCTGGCTCAGCCCGCCGCGTGGGCGCCCGATCAGCTCGAGCAACAGGATCCATGCCACCGCGAAGATCGCCCAGACGGCGAGTCGGGGCTGTGCCGGCAAGAACGCCGTGATGAGGATCACGACGACCGAGACCGCCATCGCGATCACGTAGCGGCCGGCGTCGGCGAGTATCTCCGGACGCGCGTGAACGTCCTCGCGACGGACTTCGTACCAGAGCCATGTCATCACGGCGAGGAACGCCGCGTAAGCGATGGCGAATGCGGAGCCATTGCCACCCGATGCGTCGCCGGCGTACACGGCGAGGACGGCAAGGATGCCGATCTGCAGAAAGACGAACGTCCGCGTCCGGCCGTCGGTCCGACCGTGCAGCTCGAGGTACAGCGAGCCGTTGGTCCAGGCGATATACGTCAGCGAGAAGACAACCGCAAACTCGACGAGCCTGGCCAACGAGACCTGGCTTGCGAGATGGCCAGCCGCCCGTGCGATGACGGCTGCGTAGACGAGGTCATACAGCAGCTCCAGCGGGCTGACGCGGCGATCGACGATCGTTTCGCCGTGCGGCCGCGGCGGACGCCAGAACCAGGCTTTGAAGAGGTCGAGCGACCGGCTGCTCAGACGGCTTCTTCGTTCGAGAGCGTCGCAGCGGATGGCACCGCTTCCAGGCGTGCGAGCGGAATCGGCTTGCCCGAGACCTCGCTCACGCCGTACGTCCCCGCGTCGATGCGAGCCAGCGCCTTCTTGACTTGCTCGAGCTGCTGCGTATCGAGCTCGTTGGAGACGATTTCGTCCTCGCGGTCGTAGATGCGCTGCCCTTCGTCCTCGGAGTCGCCGACGCCTTCCTCGTCGCGGACCGTGTCCATGATGTCGCCCTGCCGCGCCGCGATGCGCTTTTCGATGGCGTGACGCTCATCGACGAGCTTTTTCTTGAAATGGGCGATCTGTTCTGGCTTGAGCATGATCACGAATGTAGATCGGTACGGGTCTCAGTTCAAGAGCATCCCGAGGGGATGATCGAAGTCGTCCGCGTGCAGCTTGAGAGCGGCGATGACCTCCGGACCCAGCACCTTCCGCGCGTCGTACTGGCAGATGAGCACGACCGGGAAACGATGGACCAGGACGTCCAGCGCCGACTCGAATCCCATCAGCAGCTCCATGGAGCCGAGGCTGTCCTTTTGCTGAGTCGCCTCGCCCAGCATGCGGATGATCGTTCCTCCCCCACGCGTGATCTCGGTGAAGATGCGCTCGTAGAAGTCGATCCCTTCATCTAGCGCGTCGCTTGGGGGGAAGAGCCCCAGGAGGCCGTTGCTCACCGCACGGTCCACCTCGACTCGATCCGCCTTCAGCTCCGCTTCGAAGACCCGCCTTGTCTCTGGATTCGCCAGGACTACGCAGTGCTGGCCCGCCAGCAGCCCGTCGCGTAGGAAAGGTATGGCGAGCCGCAACTGACCGCGCTCGGTCGTGTAGAAGGCGCCCAGATGCGTGTGCACGGGCAAGGCGGCTCCCTCGAGCACGACCGAACCGACCTGGGGCGATTGTCCCTGGCGCCCGGGTCCCCTGAGCTGCAGGACGTCTGAGCGCGCGAACCGGCGCTCGCCCCGACGCCCGACGCGGTGCGGGGTCAACAGGCCGGCATCGCTCCAGCGGCGGACGGACGCTTCGCTGACACCGAGCAGCCGCGCCGCCTCGCGCGTGCCGACATACTGATCGCTCACATTTGTCATTCTGATCGATGTGATCGTATAGTGCAATGCAATAGATGCCCAGGGACCTGAATGGGGGATGGCTCAGCAACGCCAATGGGCGGGGGCTCCTCGCAAGTCTCAGCCGCGAGTTGGTCGAGCAGCTCGTCGGTTCCGCATCCCCGATTCGATACCCGAAGCACAGCAACCTCTACCTCGACGGCAGCCCCAATGCTGCACTTGTCCTGAGCGGGCTTCTGCGGTGCTGCCTTGCGGCACCGGACGGTCGCCAGGTGACGATCAGGTACTCGAGGCCGGGCGACCTGGTCGTCCCGTTGCCTGGGCGGCACGCGCTGGACATTCGCGTCGAGGTGGTGGAGTCCGCCGACGTGATCCACCTCGACCTCGCGCGCATTCGCGCGCTGGCGGCCCACCACCCCGAAGTCGCTCTGGCGCTGCACGATGAGGCCTGGCGCCGGCTCCCGGATGCGATCGGCGCGCTTGCCGCCAGCGCTTTCCTGACAGTCCGCTCTCGGGTGGCGCGTGACCTCGTCGCTCGCGCCCAGTTGCGCGGGCCCTTGCGCTCAGGCGCTCGCCTCTATGTGACCAGTCAGGAGCTGGCAGATGCGACCGGCTCGGTGCGGGAGGTGGTTGCCCGCGCCATCCAGAGGCTTCGCGAAGACAGGATGATCGCGACCACCACCGGGGCGATCACGATCCTCGATCCAGAATCGCTGGCGAGCACGGCGGGGATAGAGCTCGCCGCGTAGCCGAACGTCGCGCTCGTTGGGGTAGCTTTGCAGCGTGAGCCGGGAGGTCGAGGCTTTCAACCGACGCCTGCTTCGGGCCCGCGACGCGATGGACCGCGCGTACGCCGAACCGCTCGACGTCCGAGCCGTGGCCGCCGTGGCCCACATCTCCGAAGCCCATTTCATCCGCAGCTTCCGCGCGGTGTTCGGCGAAACGCCTCACCACTATCTGCAGCGCCGGCGGGTGGAGCGGTCGATGTTCCTCCTGCGTGAGACGGACCGCAGCGTCACCGATATCTGCTTCGACGTCGGGTTCACCAGCCGCGGGACGTTCACCAGGACCTTCCGGGACATAGTCGGCGAGACGCCGACCGAGTATCGAGGGGGCAATGGCCCGATGCTGGCCCCGAACTGTTTTCAGATGCTGGCGACGCGGCCGCTGGGCGCCGCCCCCATGCCGGCGAGATCGAGCAGTTTTGGAGACGCCCCAGCCGAGGCGGCTTCATAGCATTTGGGTCGTGGCCACCAGAACTCGGCAAGGAGAAACGAAACGATGATCAGCAAATTCAACGTCGCCTCGATCCTGGTTCTCGACCAGGAAGAGGCCCTCGACTTCTATGTCAACAAGCTTGGATTGGAGAAGGGCTCGGACGTCAGGCAGGGTGGCTTTCGCTGGCTGACGGTGCGCGTCCCAGGAGACGCGGGCACCGAGATCAACCTGCTCGAACCCGGCCCGCCGGTGCAGGACGAAGCCACCGCTGCGCAGCTTCGCGAGCTGGTGACCAAGGGCGCCCTCGGCGGCCTCGTGTTCGAGACCGACGACGCGCACGGTTTGTTCGAAGCGCTCAAAGCGCGGGGCGTGACGGACTTCACCCAGGAGCCGATGGAGCACTTCTACGGCGTCGACATGGGCGTCCGCGACCCGTTCGGCAACGCCATCCGCATCCTCCAGCGCAAGGCACCGGCGCGCAAGGACCGCGCCGAGAAAGCCGCCACGGCGAACCGCTGACATGCTCAAGCAAGTGACCTACGTGACGCTCTTCGTTCGCGACCAGCAGAAGGCGCTCGACTTCTACATCAACACCCTCGGCTTTGAGAAGCGCGAGGAAAATCCGGGCGGCCGGGTCAAGTTCGTGACCGTCGGGCTCAAGGATCAGGACCTGCAGGTCGTGCTGTGGCCTGGCACTCCGGGCAAGGCGGATCCGACCGCGGGGCCTATCCCGGGAACCTGCATCATCGACACCAGCGACCTACAGGGTGACTTCAAGCGATTGACTTCACTCGGGGTGGAGTTCGTTGAGAAGCAGCCGATCGTCTATCCCAACGGCGCCGGCTACGCGAATTTCACCGACCCCGACGGCAACCGGATCTCGCTGCGAGGGTCATAAGCCTGAACGCGGTCGCCGGCTCGAGCAGCGCGCCAGCCGCCGGCTGGCGCGAGCTGCTCCTCGGCTCTCGTACTCGACTGACGCTTGGCCTGGTTTTTGTCGAGTTCGTCGCAGCGATACAGGTCTCCATCGTCGCCGCGATCATGCCTGCGGTCAGCCACGACCTCCACGGAATCGCGTTCTATGGGCTGGTCTTCTCCGGATACTCGCTGGCGGGTCTGGCGGCAACTCCGCTCGCCGGATATCTCGCCGACCGTTACGGTCCGGGAAGACCGTTCGCGATGACCACCGCCGTTTTCGTGGTGGGCAGCGTTCTCTGCGGCCTGGCTCCGAGCATGGCGCTGCTGGCCGCGGCGCGCGTCGTCCAGGGCTGGGGTGGAGCGGCGCTCTACACGATCGCGTACGGCGCGATCGCCAAGGCGTATCCCCAATCCGGACGCGCCCGGATGCTCGCGCTGCTGGCCGCGGTGTGGGTCGTGCCTGGGCTGGTCGGGCCGGGCTTCGGAGCGATCGTGACCGAGACGATCGGTTGGCGGTGGTGCTTCTTCAGCCTGCTGCCGATCGTGGCGGTCGCGTTGGTGATGGCGTACCCCGACCTGGTCAAGCTCGGCCGCGGCGGAGCGCAGGGCGCACCGCCCTGGCAGTCGCCGGTGGTTCTCGCGGCGGGCACCGGCCTGCTGGTGACCGGGCTCGCCGAGCGGCCGCCGGTCGGACTGGTGCTCGACCTCATCGGCCTGGCGCTCTTCGTCCCCGCGGCGCGCCGCGTGCTGCCGGCCGGCACCTTTCGATTGCGGCCCGGCTTGCCGGCAACGGTGATGGCCGGTCTCCTCGTCTATCTCGCCTTCTACGTCGGTTTCAACTTTCTGCCGCTGTTGATCACGCAGTACGGCCATCGATCGCTGCTCGAGGCCGGCTTCGCGGTCACCGCGGTCAACCTGACGTGGCCGATCGGCAGCTGGTGGCAGGCCACCGTGGCCGAGCGTTACAGCAAGAGGCTGCTGACCGGAGTCTCGTCCCTGGTGCTTGGCTTGAGCCTGGTCGCAGTTTGTCTTGTCGTCGTCGGGTTGCCGCTCGTGGCGGCCTACGCTGCGTGGGCCATCGGAGGCGCTGCGGTCGGCGTCGGGAGCCAGGCGCTGTACCTGATCGCGGCCGAGTCGGCCCCACAGGGCAACGAAACCGTGGCGATCGCGGCGCTTATGACCACCAACCGCCTGGGCATCTCTCTCGGCACCGGGTTTGGCGGCGCTTTGATCGCGATCTCCGCGGCATCCGGATCGTTGAACGTCGGGCTCGGTTTGATATTCGCACTCGCCGCCATCGCCGGGTTGGCCGCGGCGCTTCTCGCTCGAAGGATGTGAATCGAGCAGTTTTGGAGACTCCGACCGTAACGGCATCCCTAGCATGAGATGAGATTTCGCAAAGGGGGAAACAGGAATGGCTCCAACGAAAAATGTGGTCGCCAAGGCATCCAAGGGAAAGGGATTCACCGACGTCGAGAAAGGCGCTATGCGACAGCGAGTCAAAGAGCTGCAGTCGGGCAAAGAGGACGGCGAGACCGTTCTGCTCGAGAAGATCGCCGAGATGCGGCCTTCAGATCGCGCGATGGCGGAGCGACTTCACGCGATCATCAAACGCTCGGCGCCTAACCTGTCGTCGAAGACCTGGTACGGAATGCCCGCGTACGCGCTGGACGGCAAGATCATCTGCTTCTTCCAGCCGGCGCAGAAGTTCAAGACGAGGTACGCGACTTTGGGGTTCAACGATCCCGCGCACCTGGATGACGGCGACGTGTGGCCGGTCGCCTACGCGCTGCAGGACCTGAAGGCGGCGGACGAAGCGAAGATCGCCGCGCTAGTCAAGAAGGCGGTCGGCTAGCAGACGACGGCCACGACTGTCCCGGTGCCGTTGTGGCCTGGGTTGGGCGCGTAGCCCGGATCGGCCTTGACGACGACGATGTGCGCGACGCTGCCCGACGCGTCAGAGCCCGCCTGGGTTGTCGAGCTGGTCACGATGACGCCCATGAACTCGGGCAGCGGTCCTGAAGGCGGCGGAGTCGAATTGCCGGGATCGGCGCTCCAAGTCGCACCGCAGGTCGGGCTCGCCGGGCTCTTTGCGAAGCCTTTGAAGCTGTGCGAATTCCGCGTTCCGGCAGAGAGATTGATGTTGACCCACTGCGCGCTCCAGAACGTGACCGGCTGTCCGGCCGCGTCGTGTTGGGAGCCGATGACGAAAGCGCCACCACCGGGCGCAAATGAGAAACCGATGGTGGTGCACGACGTGACCGCGACGCTGCCACCGTCGTCGGCGATGGTGGTCTTGATGGTGAACTGACCGAGCGATGCGTAGTTGTGCGTTCCGGCCACGGAGTACGAACCTGCGCCCGAAGCGCTGACCGTTCCGGCGCTGGTGTTGCCGTCGCCCCAATCGACACTGGCGGTGAAGTTGGCGGCGGTCCCCAAAGAGCCGGCGGCATCCGTGAAGGTGGCGGTCGGAGCGTTGTACGACCCGAGCGTCGAAGCTCTGCACGCTGGGGCGGCCGTCAGAGCGGCATCGGCCACGTTTGCAGTCGATGTCGCGGTCGCCGAGTTAGATGGGCTGTCGACATCGGTGATCGTCGTCGAGATCGAGTAATTGCCTTCCTCGGCGTAGATGTGGCTGCCGGCGACGGCGAAGCTGGTTGTGCCGGTGATCACACCGCTCGAGGTGGTGCCGTCGCCCCAGCTGATGGTCGCCGCGTAGCCGGCGGCTGTGGCCGCGGAGTCGGGGTCGGTGAACGTGGCCACAGCCAGGTTGGCGCCGGCGCCCTCGACCGCCGAGACGCTCTTGCCTGTGGCGTTGATCGGCGCGTCGACGATCGTCAACGTGACGCAGAAGTTGCAGCCCTGGAACACATTGAAGGTTGCGTTTGCGCGCTCGCAATTTCCGCCGCCGTCGGCGAATCTCAGCAAGAAGGGGTTCGACCCCGAGACGATCACGTGATCGACTGGCGTGCCGTCGGAGAAGTACGTGACCTGGCAGTGGTTGTCGGTCAGGAAGACGGTAACCGCGGTCGGAGCGGCGAAGGGGCCGATGCTCACGTTGGGACGGGTGGTCGATCCACAACCACCTGGAAAGTCGAACCGAGCCTGATACGAGCCGGCGTTGAAACCCGCGGTCAGGCTGTTGCACGCGTTGAAGCCGATGCTCGTGAAGGTTGCCACCGAACCGGGTGTGATGACGAATCCGCCGGTGGGTCCGCCAATGGCCAGCGCGTCGGTCCCCTGGGCGACGACGGCCGGCGCGCTCGATCCAGACGCGAGGACCAAAAGCAGAACGAAGGTCCAGGTCACGATGCTGCGACGCATTGCTGTCTCCTTCCCGCGCTGCGGCAACCTCGGCGAGCGCGTGCAGAATACAACTGCGAACGCGCCAGAACCCTGCGGCTTCGGCGATGCTAAGTCCGATGCAAGCAGAGTCCCGATTCCGTCAGGGCGACCTTCTCGACCGCGCCTTCCTGGTCGGGATCGTCCTCAAGGGCCTGGATGGACTGCTGGAGGTTGTAGGTGGGCTACTCCTCCTGCTGGTTTCGCCAACCACGATCGCCGACGCCGCCAGGGCTCTGACCGAGCACGAGCTCTCCGAAGACCCGCATGACTTTCTCGCCACGCATCTGCTTCACGCCACGGGCACGCTCACCGGCTCGGCGCTCACCTTCGGCGCCGTGTATCTGCTCTCGCACGGACTGGTCAAGATCGTGCTGGTGGCGGCACTCTTGCGAAACCAGCTCTGGGCTTATCCCGCGCTGATCGTGTTCCTGATCGTTTTCATCGTCTACCAGCTCTACCGGATGACCTACGCGCCCTCGGTCGGAATTGCAGGCCTGACCGTCTTTGACGCGATCGTCACCTGGTTGACGATCCGCGAATACCAGCGCCAACGAGCTCTTCGAAAGACGCCGGCCGGATGATCAGACCGCGACGGGTTCGACCTTCACGCCTCGCCAGAACGCGATCCGCCCCTTGATCTTTTCGGCTGCCTGGCTGGGCTCTGCGTAGTACCACGCCGCGTCCCGATTGTCCTTGCCGTTGACCACCACGTCGTAGTAGCTGGCCAACCCCTTCCAGTGGCACGTCGTGTGAGTCTTGCTCGGCCTGAAGTGCTCCAGGCTCACGTCTTCGACCGGGAAGTAGTGATTGCCTTCGACGACCACCGTGTCGTCGCTTTCCGCCAGGACAGTTCCGTTCCACGTTGCCCGATATGTCATGCAGATTTCAACCGCAGCGGATCATGTCCGATTCCGAAGCCGATCTAGAAAGCCTAGGAGCATGCACCGGTAGCAAACGATGGCTGGGCAATCCGGTTCATCGCAGAGCGCGCATCGCTCGATGGCCGCGCCGCATCGACCGCACTTTTTCGTCGCCGCTCGTTCGTCACTCATTTCTGCTCACCCGCAACACGAACCGCATCGTCCTGGAGCAACAAGCCGACCAGCCGGCCGTCCGAGGTCGTGATCGGCGAGCTTTGGAGCTTGTGCGCCGTCATCTTGTCGGCCATCTCTTTGATCGCGACGTATGTCCGAAACGTGCTGGGTCCAGGTCGCATGGCCTGCTCGATGCGCAGATCTGGGTCCTTCGCGAGCTCCTTCGCGCGCAAGAGGCCAAGCACGACACGCTCCTGGTTGGTCACCACGACCGCATCCCAACCCGCTTTGCGGACTCGCTCTCGGACATCACCGAGGCGTTCATCGAGGGCGGCCGTGGGCACGTCCTTCCGCGCGACTTCGCCGGCTCGGGGATGCGCGGCGTTGGTCCCTTCGGTGGGCAGGCCGGCCGCCAACCAGTCGAGCTTGCCGGTGACGTAGTCGTACACCTCGCGGAACCCCAGGCTCTCGAGCCGCCACGCGGCTCTAGGCGACAGGTCTCAAGCGCTATCCCAGCAGTAGACGATCACCGGCCGCGTGCGATCGAGAGTCGTGATGGCCTCTGCGTCCACCCGCGCGAGAGGGATGCTTATCGCGCCCGGCAGGTGATCTTCCGCGTACTCGTCAGCGGGCAGGACCTCGACCAGCTGCGCGCCCCGCGCGACAAGACCCTGGACGCGTTGACGATCAACCTCTGTCGGCACTCACCCCAGCTCGATGGCGGGCTCAGGCTCGATCTGTCCGCCGGCCGCCTCCGCCCGAATGTCTCGCGCCGTCCGCAGAGGCAGGTCCCGGAGCATCAGCGTGAACGCCAGACCCAGCACGCCCGCGATCACCGTGACCCAGAAAAGGTCTCCGATCGCGAGTGCCAGCGCCTGGTTGGCGCCGGTGACGATATTTGGAATCAGGGGAGCCAAGGGGGTCTTCTCGAGCACCGAACGGCCGTTGCCTACGCTCTGCAGCAGCTCGGCGTACTTGACCAACGTCGGGATCGCCAGCTGCGGCACTCCATGGGCGGCCAGCGTCTGAGGCAGGCGATTGGCGAACTGCGTGGAGAAGACCGTCCCAGCGACCGCCAGACCTACCGAAGCACCGATCTGGCGGAGGAAGGTCAGAGTGCTGGTGGCGACTCCGAGACGGTTGAGCGGGACCGCGTTCTGGACCACGACCGTGAAGCCGGCCATTGACGGCCCGATGCCGAATCCAAGGATCAGCATGAAGCCCCAAAGCGTCCAGTCGGAGATGTCAACAGTCAGACCCGTCATGAGATAGCCGCCAATCACCATCACGACCGCGCCGCCGACCATGAGCCACTTGTAGCGGCCGATCCTGCTGATCAGAAGACCGGATCCGATGCTTCCACCCATCAGTCCGACGAGCAGCGGCCAGATGTAGTAACCGGAGGCCGTGGCGCTGACGCCGCGGGCCGTCTGGTAGAAGCGCGGCATGAAAAGGACGGCCGCGAACATGGCCACGCCGAAGACGAAGACCGCGGCCATGCTGACCGAGTAGTCGCGGCCGCGGAAAAGGTCGAGCGGGATGATCGGTTCTTTCGCGCGCATCTCGACCACCACGAATGCGACCAGGATCACCAGGCCGAGCACGATCAGACCGCCGACGTTGAGGTCTGTCCAGTTGGGCAGCTGGCCGTTGCTGTTGACGAAGCCCTTGTTGCTCAGCCCAAGCATCAACGGAACGACGCCGGCTGTGAACACGACGATGCCCACGTAATCGAGATCGCGCACCGAAGCGGTCCGCCGACCGATGCCGGGCAACACGATCGAGAGCACGATGAGTGAGGCGATGCCAAAGGGCACGTTGACGTAGAAGACCCAGTGCCAGCTGATGTGGTCGGTGATCCAGCCGCCGATGAACGGGCCGACGATGAAGCTCAGGCCGAACACGGCACCGAACAATCCCTGGAAACGCCCTCTCTCGCGCGGGCTGTACAGGTCGGCGATGGTCGCGATCACGATCGGGAACAGGGCGCCGGCGCCCAG